>CACXFU010000191.1 GCA_902767035.1 uncultured Ruminococcus sp. | reverse complement strand
GGTATTTCCTGCTCCCGAACCTGAGATACTTAACATCTGAAAGCCATGCCGCAGGGAAACCGCCGTGACGAAGATGCTCTCCCGTACCGTCATAGAGATAATGGGTGCTGCGGCCGTCAAATGCCGTAACCACCTTATGCTGGATACGTTCAAGCGTTTTTATGTCGGTGCGCCTGATGAATTTTGTCACCAGAGCACAGATGTGCGGAAGCTTTCCGTAAAAGTGCATGGGCTTGTCTGCCCATTTATTGAAGACCATTGACCTTGCAAAAAGCGTAAGGAAAACATGGAGCTTTCGCAGGAGCTTAACATCAGAGGTCTTGTCGTGAACGAAAATGTCAATGAAAATGCCCTCGTGAAGATGATAATGGTCTCTTGAAAATTCGGTCACATACTTTGTGCCGTTGCGTCTTATCTTTGTAAAGATACTGTGGTACTTAGGGTCAGTCTCAGATGACTGGAAAAAGAACCTTTCTCTGTCTATGCTGCCGCCGACGGCAGAGAGAAACTTATCATACTCTTCCCTCGTCATCATAACGTCCATATCATCGTCCCACGGAATGATATCATTGTATCTGGCAGCGCCCAAAAGTGTGCCTCCGCCGAGAAAATAGGTTATGTCATTTTCACGGCAGATGCGGTCAAACTCGTCAAGGCACTCAAAAAGCCTTTTGTGAAGTCCTTGCAGCTGACCGCCGTAAGTATCCCCGAAATAGAAAAGCTCATCAGGCCTCTTTTTTGAAAACTCCAGCATCTTTACCGCGTCTTCATAAGTCATAAGCCTTTCATAGCTGCCGCTGGTTACGTCCTTGGCGCCGTTAATGGTGCAGCCGCCGAAGCCGACATAATAAGCTGCGTGCTTTAAAGTATCTCGCCTTGATATGAGAAACAGTGCCGCCGAAAACAGTTCTGTTATGTGAGTGCTCTCGTTTTTGCGGGCAGGCACACCGTTTTCAAGGCCTGCACCGAAAACCCTCGGTGTATAAAGAACAGGCATTATCGGCAGAGAAAGCCTTGCAGTCTCTCTGCTGTCGGTAACGAGGAGCTTATTGCCGCAGTAGTCCTCAAGCTCCGTTCTCTTTTCATCGGGCAGGGGTGATAAACACATATCAAAGGCGAGCATGACCTCTCTGCCGCTGATAGAGGCTTCATTCACCGGCACATAAAGCTGCGTCAGTATCTTCTCGGTCACCGAAGAGAAAATGCTGCTCTCATCTGCAAGAAGAAAAACGCCTCTGTCCCTGAGAACAGCTTTATCGGTGTTGTCAGAGCTTACACATCTTTCGATCCAGTCTTCACGGTAATCGGCAAGAACCTCGGGTGAGAGCATTTTTCATCTTCCTTCCATAATAATAAACACACTTTACCAAAATAAAATTATACCACACATCAGCCCAAAAGTAAAGAAGACAAGCTCAGATTTTTGTTATTTTGTAAAATAGTACAACATACACGCACCTTTTGCACCTTTTTTATGCGATTTGCATTTTAAAAAAGCAGGGCAAGCAGCCCTGCTGATATCATTGTGTCCTTGCCTTTATCTCATAGATCAGCTCATCTGTAAGCTCTTTTACCGAGTAGAAGTCCATAGCTTCGATATAATGGCTCTCGATGTCATCGTGCACCTGTTTTGCTTTGCCGATCGTCTCATAAAGTGTCTCAGCAAGGTCTTTCAGCACGGCGGTATCGAGCTTTACCGCTCTGGAGACAGCTCTGAGAGAGTCGCGGTCATAGAAGCGGTTCATATTGATAAGCTCTCCGAGATCGGACAAAGAGGCAAGCGGTGTGTCGCTAAGGAGCGCGAGGCCTGCTGCGGGAATAAGGATATGCTCATATGGGCGGTGAGCCAGTGTGCAGAGGCTTGCGATGACATCATAACCGAGAGATACCGCCTGCTCTGCCACAAGACGGGCAAGCTCGGCTGAGGCTGCAAGGGCGCTGTCCTTCATAACATAGATGTTTTCATAGGTGTCAAGCGTCTGTGTGCAGGTCATACAGCCGTATTCGGTCAGGGCCGAGAGCTGGCGCACCGTCACTTTGCCCGGCTGATCCTTCTGTCGGGTCAGGTGCTTTCTTACAAAGCGTTTGGAATAGGCCGCAAGCTTTTCGCGCAGAAGCAAACGGCTGCCCTGAGAATAGAGGTTTGAATAAAGGTCTGACAATGCGTTTTGTATGCCCGATGCTTTACTGTGAAGGGCGGCGTTTTCATCAGTGGCCGAGATTATCTCCTGACTGTGAGCTGCAAGGTGCTTTTCGTTCCAGAATTCTCCGAGGTTCAGTATCTTTTCCGTAACGCCGGGATAGGCGCACTCCATCACATGGGGCGCGGTTCCGTCACAGATATACACCTTGCTCTCTTTAAGAACGACCGCGTCAAGAGAATCGGGGTCTGAGGAGCAGTGATAAAGGATAACGTCCTGAGTGTCTTCAAAGGCTGCGGCAACCGCTTTCATCAGCGAGGACTTTCCTGTGCCGGCTCCGCCTTTGAGGATATAGCCGAAGCAGCCGCTGTCACGGATTTCCTGACCGAAGGCATTGAAAAAACCTTCCTGAGTTCTTGTTCCCATAAAATAATGTTCGTTCATAAGTATTCCTCCTTATGCATTATCTTATGCGATTTTTTCAGGAAATGACAAAGGACAGAGCAAAAATGCCCTGTCCTTGTCGGATATTTACGCCCAAAGGTCTGAAACGCCCTTCATATGCGCTTTCATTTTCAGAAGATCCGCTGCGTTTATCGCGCCGTTTCCGTCAACATCAGCACAGGTAAAGTCGTCTCCCTCCAGCGGCTTAACTTTCTTGATGTGGCTCTTCACCTGCAGCAGGTCGCTCGCGTCGATCTTTCCGTTACCGTTCAGGTCGCCCTTTTTGCGAGAGTCATCTTCCAGCTCAACGAATTTAAAGTCATTATCTTTTGCATATGTTTCAGCAGCTGTATTTTTATATCCATAGATAGTGAAGCCGTCTACTTTTAAATAATCAATAGCCTCCTCGTCCCAATAGAACCCAAAAGCATAATCGCCAATGCTTGTAACACTGTTTGGTATCGTTACGCTTGAAAGGCTTGTGCAGTCGAAAAATGCATAATCACCAATGCTTGTAACCCCATCAGGTACAGTAACTTCACCCTTACAGTTCTTACCGTCAATAAGTATATTGTTTACAATAACAAGGGGGTTTTTCTTCTGCTGTGCTTC
>CACXFU010000190.1 GCA_902767035.1 uncultured Ruminococcus sp. | reverse complement strand
GCGATAGATCTTGAGTTCTACGGCAAATATTTTGATGCTCGCCCCGATATGGAGAAAGTTCTGACCGAGCTCAGAGCGATGGCTGATGCGCTTGAAGAGCACTACGGCGTCAGACCTGTGATCTATACTACAGGCAAGGCTTTTGATCTCTATATAAAAGGAACGGAATTTGAAGACCACAGCATCTGGACACGACAGGTCTATGTTCCTTTTGCTAAGGCTGAAAAGTGGGACTTCTGGCAGTACAGCGACACGAAGAAGCTTGGCGGCTACGATGGGGATGAACAATATATCGATATGAACGTGTTTAACGGCACGAAGGAAGATTTTGAAAAATACTGTAATGAAAACGCTCAGAAGCAATGAGTTTTGTATCAGGAGGTAATAACTATGGCAAACGAAATGTTACTCAAATACGGCTGCAACCCTAACCAGAAGCCGTCAAGAGTTTTTATGGAGGACGGCAAGGAGCTGCCCATTGAGGTGCTGAACGGCAAGCCCGGCTACATCAACCTGCTTGACGCCTTCAACGGCTGGCAGCTTGTAAGGGAGTTGAAGGCAGCTACAGGTATGTGCGCTGCAACTTCTTTCAAGCACGTATCCCCTGCAGGTGCCGCTCTCGGCAGACCCCTCAGCGAGACAGAAGCTAAGATATACTTCGTAGACGATCTCGGAGAACTCTCTCCCCTTGCCTGCGCATATGCGAGAGCAAGAGGCGCTGACAGAATGTCGAGCTACGGTGATTTCATCGCACTCTCAGATGTATGCGATGTGCCCACAGCTAAAATGATCCAGAGAGAAGTATCTGACGGTATCATAGCTCCCGGCTATACTGACGAGGCACTTGAGATACTTAAGTCAAAGAGAAAGGGCACCTACAACATCATAAAGATAGATGAGAATTACGTTCCTGCCGAGATCGAGCGCAAGCAGGTGTTCGGCGTTACATTTGAACAGGGACGCAATGAGCTTAAGATCGACAACGATATGCTTTCAAACATCGTGACCGACAACAAGGATATCCCCGATGACAAGAAGGCTGACCTTGTTCTCGCTCTCATCACACTTAAGTATACTCAGTCCAACAGCGTTTGCTATGTTAAGGACGGTCAGGCTATCGGTATCGGCGCAGGTCAGCAGTCGCGTATTCACTGCACAAGGCTTGCAGGCAACAAGGCTGATATCTGGTGGCTCAGACAGCACCCGAAGGTACTTGGGCTCCAGTTTGTTGACGATATCAGACGCCCCGACAGAGACAACGCTATCGATGTTTATATCTCTGACGAGCATGATGACGTTCTTGCTGACGGCGCTTGGGAGAAGATCTTCAAGGTAAAGCCTGAGGTTCTCACTGATGAGGAGAAAAAGCAGTGGCTCACAAAGAACAGTGACGTCTGCCTCGGTTCAGATGCGTTCTTCCCGTTCGGCGACAATATCGAGAGAGCAAAGAAGAGCGGTGTAAAATACATCGCAGAGCCCGGCGGCTCTATAAGAGACGATCACGTTATAATGACGTGCAATAAATACGGTATGGCTATGGCCTTCACAGGCATCAGGCTGTTCCACCACTAAGTTAGTTCAAAAAAGGAGAGTAAAATTATGGAAAGCATCACAAAGAAAATACTTGCTGGTCTTCTTGCAGAAATAATGGCAGTGTCATTCGCAGCCTGCTCTGAAAACAGCGACGATGATGACGATGATGACAAGCCCGCAAAGAAGGTATCATCATCCGTAAGCGAGGCTGAGGACGAGGATCCTGAAGAAGATGAGACCACAACGACCACTACGACAGAGGCCGAGACAGAAGCACCTGAGGAGACGACCACTACCACTGAGGCAGTAGAGGTACCTACAGGAGATGATGTATATGATGATCCTGACTTTGCAGCAGTGTTTGACCCAGCTGTATGGACCTACTATGATATGTCAGACGTTGACACCGCAGAACTTGCACAGAAGAATCTCGGTATCGACCTCAACGGTGCAGGCGCACAGGTAAAATGCTATTATTACAATGTCAATGACCCGATCACCAGCGTGAATGTAGTTGCAACATCTGTTCCCGGCATTACCCCTGACCTTAGCACAAGCGAGTTCATAGATTACTTCACAGAGATGTTCTCTGCTGCAAGCGATCAGATGGAGGTAGTTGATTCAAAGGAAACAAAGCTTGGAAACAACAATGCTATCTATATCAAGCTGAAGGTAGACCTCGGCAACGGCACCCCGATAGTTGAGGAGCAGTATGATGTATTCGGTGACGGCAAGATGGTAGCCGTGACATTCACATCATCAGAGGCTGATTTTGACAGCCACGCAGCTGAGTTCAAAGCAGTTATTGACTCACTTGTAATCAAATAATAAGGAGATCCAAAAATGAAAAAAATACTGATCATGGCTGCCGCAGTGCTTATGACGCTTTCTGCCGCGGGCTGTGAAAACAAGATAGAAAAATCGTCAGGTGCGCCTGCATCTTCAAGCAAGGCGGCAGCAGGTGCTTCCTCTGCGGCGTCTGCTCAGACGACAGAAACAGTCGATGAGCCTATCGAGCACACCACTGACGGAAAGCTCTCGGACAGCGTTTATGACTGCAGCCTTTATTCCTTTACTATAGACAAGGATAAGTGGCTCCAGCAGACGGGCGATGACACCATTGACTGTATGTTCCTATATCAGAAGGACAACAGCCACGGCAGCTTCAATGTGATATCCGTAACCGATGATGAGCTTACAGACGCAAGCATCGAGGAGTACGGCCAGATGATGCTCGACACCTATGCAGGTCAGGTAAGCGATATAAACGGCGAGGTATCTGAGCTGGCAGGTGAAAAGGCATATACTCTTACCTTCACACAAGTGCAGGACGTTGAGCTGAAAACCGTTCAGATCCTGTCGATAAAGGGCTCAAACCTTTATATCGTTACCTACTCGGCAGCTGAGGACAGCTTTGATGAGCTGAAAGCCGATGTTGATAAGATCCTCGCAACCTTTACCTACAAATAAGGTACACGAAAGGAATGATCATATGAAGATTCTTGTTGTCGGAGGCGGCGGAAGAGAGCACGCTATCGTTATGAAGCTGGCTGAGTCTCCGCTGGTAGATAAGCTTTACTGCGCACCCGGAAACGGCGGCATTTCAAAATATGCTGAGTGCTATGATGTATCTGCTACAGATATAGACGGCATGGTGGCACTTGCCAAAAAGCTCAAGGTAGATATGGTTGCCGTTGCACCTGATGATCCTCTGGTGCTCGGAATGGTAGACGCTATGAGAGCAGAGGGCTTTATGACCTTTGGCCCTACCAAGGCCGCTGCAATCATCGAGGGCTCAAAGGTGTTCTCGAAGGAGCTTATGAAAAAGTATAAGATACCTACCGCAGCTTACGAGGTGTTCACTGACAGTGACTCTGCGATAGCTTATGTGAAAAAGCAGAACAAGTATCCTACCGTTATCAAGGCTGACGGTCTTGCTCTCGGCAAGGGAGTTATACTGGCAGAGAACGAAGATGACGCTGTTGCGGCTATCCATTCAATGATTGATGACAAGCAGTTCGGTGAGAGCAGCTCAACTATCGTCATTGAAGAATACCTCACAGGCCCTGAGGTATCAGTTCTTTCCTTTACTGACGGCAAGACGGTCGTTCCTATGATATCCTCAATGGATCACAAGAGAGCACTTGACGGTGACAAGGGTCTCAACACAGGCGGAATGGGTACACTTTCGCCTAACCCTTACTACACCGATGAGGTAGCTAAGGAATGTATGAACAAGATCTTCCTGCCGACAATAGATGCTATGAACAAAGAGGGCAGAACTTTTGAAGGCTGCTTGTATTTCGGCCTTATGATAACGCCTGACGGCCCCAAGGTGATCGAGTATAACTGCCGTTTCGGTGACCCTGAGACACAGGTCGTTCTGCCGATGCTGGAAAGCGACCTTTGCGAGATCTTCAAAGCTATCTATGAGCACAAGCTTGTAGATCTGAAGATCAGATGGAAGAGCGGCTTCTGCACCTGTGTGGTAATGGCAAGCGGCGGCTACCCTGTCAAGTACGAAAAGGGCAAGCAGATCGGCGGCCTTGATGACAAAGGCCAGGTCGAGGGTGCGATCGTTTACCACGCCGGAACAAAGTTTGAGGACGGAAAATTCCTTACCTCAGGCGGAAGAGTTCTCGGTGTTACCTGCACAGCCTATACACTGCAGGCAGCGCTTGACAAATCATATGATGCAGTTTCAAAGATAAGCTTTGACAAAGCTCACTACAGAAAGGACATCGGCCAGAGAGCGCTTAAAGCGACCCCCGAGGATCCGCTGGAGCTTGAATACAAAGAGGATATGGAAAACTACATCGAAGAAAACGGAGTTTATCTCAGACAGTAATAAAAAGTCCGCTCACCAGAAAGGTGGGCGGATATTTTTATATATTCATAGCGTCCATAGGATTGATATACTGTAGTGTATCTACGTAGATGCCGTCGTGCTTATCTCCCGAGAAGACCTGCTCGCCGTCTTTAAAGGCAAGCACCTGTGCGGTCGGCACCTTGTCCCAGTGCTCGTCATCAAGCTCGGTGGTTGCAAAAATATAACCACTTCCAAGCTTTCTGTACACCATTGTCTCTTTCATATTCTTATGCACGTACAAAAGCTCGCCGTCGTATATCATCAGGTTCAGCTTGTTTCTGGGCGCAAGCTCACGAACAAACCTGTCTATCAGTGCAAACCTGTCCTCTGCCGAGAGAGGACCGTTCTCCTGAGCCTTGTTCAAAGTGTCAAGCAGATACATAAACACTCTTTCCGAATCGGTATCTCCGATCTGCGTCCTGAGATACGGTATCAGCCTGGTGCTGGAATAGATAGTGCCATTATGGATCAGTGTCCACTGTCTGCCGGTGATATCCTTCTTGGTAAACGGGTGGCAGTTCTCGTTCCTGATAGAACCCACCGTCGCATACCTGATATGCGCAAGTAAAACGCGCTGCTCTCCGATCTTATCGAGCAGACCTTTCAGGCGTTCACTCTCGGAAGCCTTTACCGCCTCCCTTTCGATCCCGCCGTCATACATGATCCCCCAGCCGTGGGGGTGTGCGCTGCTGTGAGCATAAAAAGCCCTCAGCTGCTCAGAAATATCCGCAGGCTCTCTAGCCGAAAAGCCGAGAAGCTCGCACATTGCGATCACCTTCTTATCCGTAGACCTCCTCTGCGGTAAGCCGTGTGCAAAGACGGTCACTTAATTTGTTTTTCTCATATATCAATATGCTGCAGGCTTCACTGTCGTCACAGAAAAACTCCTGCATATCGTCAATTATCTGCGCTGCCCGTTCAAGCATGGGCACGCCGCCGATACAGACGCCGTCAAGATCATAAAGAGCTGCATTCTTATGATCCTTAACCGCCTGTGCCTGAAGCTCAGCCGTCAGTTCAAAATCATCTCTGCAAGAGAGATACATTATCAGCAGATGAGTAAACTCAAGGTCACGCTCATCAACGCCCAGCTTTGTGAAGGGATCAAGATCGAGCATTCGCAGTTCAATATGGCTAACACCGTTTGCAAAGCTCTCCAGCTTGTTCACGCCCCTTGGCTTCAACCTCACCGGAAGATAAAGCTCGCTTGCCGAGAAAAGTGCGCCTTTATCGACATAATACTGAATACTGTCCACAAATTCGGACAGTTCACCGAACCTCAGCTCCGGCACGAACTCGTTCCAATAGCCGCGCTCACTGTTTCTCATTGAGGCATATCTGCTCTTCACCGCACCCGATGCGCCGTCCTCATCAAGAGACTTGTCATATATCGGGCTAGCGGCCGTAAGCAGCAGCACCAGCCAGCTGTGAACACTTATCTGCTTATACAGCCTTAAATAGAACCTGTTTTTAAAGTGCCCGAAGTCCTCATCATCACAGATGCTGTGAAGATAAGCGTCATCGAACGAGAAATTGAAATGAATGCCCGAAAAAAGCATCAGCCTTTTGCCGTAGCGCCTTTCCAGCTGATCTCTGTAACGGCGTTTGCCGCTGTGTTCACCTATAAAATTCGCAACAGGTATCTCGTTCTCATTTTCAATATGAGGAGGGTTGCTGTAAAGCCAGATCCTCTCACCGTTTTTATCAAGCTCTGCACGAACTGTTGCATCGAGCCGTTCAAGCTCTTTCATAAGCTCTTTTATATCAGAACAGACAGGCGTTACCAGCTCAATCTGGTTTTCACAGAAATCTCTGGTTATCTGCTCACTGTCACCGAACGGGTGAGGCGTCTGCGCAAGCTTTCCGTTTTTATCAACACGCAGGGTCTCTCGCTCCAGACCGAAGCTTCCCTTGTAGAATAATTCGTCTTTCATGGGTTCTCCTCTTGACATTGTTAAACTGGGATATTATAATTGGTGTAATAACACCAAAGAAAGGTCAGATATTATGATAAAGCACTTATGCCGTTATCTTGAAAATGAAGGGCTCGATATCCATGCAGCAGAGGTCATAAGAAACGGCTCTGTCATTTTTCATCACTGCCCTGATGAAGATAAGCGGTACCCTGTGTATTCTGTTACCAAGTCACTTACCTCGGCCGCATTCTCACTTGCCTGTGATGACGGCCTGCTCACACCTGAAACGCCGCTCTCCGATCATCTCGATACCGACATAAAAATGAATGAAGCTTTCAAAGCTATGCCCTTTTCACGCTTTCTCACCATGACGGCAGGCGAATACCCTTTCCGTCCTGAGGGAGATGACTGGCTGCGCTTCATCTTATCACTCGATAAAGACTATTCAGACACTGCCTATCATTATTCAAACATCCCTGCATATCTGGTGGGCAGGGCTGTTGAAAATGCAGTCGGCGGTGACCTGATGTCATACCTTGACAAGCGTATCTTCTCACCGCTCGCGATCGAAGCACCTGCTTATAAGACCTGTCCTCAGGGGCACTTTTACGGCGCTACCGGAATGGAGCTGTCTGTGCATGAGCTTGCACTGCTGGGGCTGCTGTATCTTAACAAGGGTCGCTTCGGCGGCGTATCTCTCATAAGTGAAAGCTCTGTCTCTCAGGCACTGACGCCGAGAGTCCTGACACCAGCAGGTGACAGCTACGGCTATTTCTTCCGCATAGCAGAAGATCATTTTTCGATGGTCGGCAAATGGGGTCAGCGCTGTATGGTCTACCCCGTAAGCGGCCTCGTCATAGCTTACCTGTCTGACGTCCGTGAACGCCCAGACGCACTCTATGAGCTTATGAAGCGCTTCGCCGCAGACATCATAAGCGGCCGTATTCTTCAATAAACTTATCCAGCGGTTCACCGTTTTCCAGTCCGCTCACAAGCTCCATAGCGGGATTTGTCAGGCGCTCTGCCCTCTCATAAAGCGGATCAAGGAAATGTGCCTCGTTTTTGCCGCGCTTGTTAAGGCCGTCAGCAGCTGCATCAAGTATCCTTATCAGCTGTGAAGACAGGCCTTTTCTGTCTATAAATGGCGGAAGCTCTCTCATAGAAAGCAAATTCTGAAGCTCTGCGGCGCTGTAGCCGTGAGTGTAGATCGTAGTGTCGCTCTCTATAAGTTCTTTAAGCTCTCCCAGCTGTGATGACAGCCCCGTATGGAATGCGGCCACCGTCATAACGTCTTTTATCGGCTGGCAGCAGGAGCTTCTGTATTCTATCGTTCCCCTGAACGTCAGATCCTCGAACTTGAACGTTCTCAGATACTGCAGATCACTCTCCTGCGGAGAGAACTCGGTAGTCTGATAAGTTTTGCCGTCGTAATACTCACCGCTCAGCTTATCAAGCGTGAAGAAGTCACGCACAGCCGTCGGCTTGAAATCTATATACCTGCCGTCTCTCATAGTACAGTATACAGACTGTGACTTTATGTATTCAATGAGCTCATCAACACTTGCAAGCTTCTGAGAGAACATTCCCACATTGTGGGGATTGTACCCCTGCATACTTCTTTCCCAGAGCATATTTCTTGAACAAAGATAGTCAGGGTATTCAGGCAGATAAGAATTTGCAAACAGAACTGACTTGTAAGGCTCCAGCATACCGAAAACATTGAGCGTATCAATGAGCTCATCGTGTGAAACATCGAGCTGGACCTGCGATGCACTTGTGAATGTGCCGAAATCAGGCCTGTCATGAAAGCGCATATTTATCGTATCCTCATACTTATGATAAGAATGAAGATAATGATAAAGCATTCTGTAGCGCTCATTCGGCACAGGCTTGTTATGATTTATATTGTAATGAGGGTTTATCCCCATTCCCGTGAGAGTGCAGTTTCTTTTCGCGAGCACGCCCTGCAGGAATTTATAATACTTAACAAACCTCGAATATATCTCATTGAGATCCTCTCCCTTTCCGAGAGAGAGCTCAAGGTTTGAATATGAGCAGTCAAACGAAAGGTTGTCGCCGCTCTGAGGGTCGGTCATCGTGTTTACATTGCAATCCTCGTCCCTGCCCTCCTCGCGGAAGGAAAACTCACTGCGGAATTCATCAGCCGCAGCAATTACCTCATTCTCCTCAACTGCACTGCCGTCCAGCTTTACAACAGGCATCTCTATCTCGATGCCGATAGCGCTGGTGCGCTGCTTTTTGGTCGGTGCTATGTATTTATTGTATAACGCCTCACTTAATTTGTCACTGTTCATTATTCCGCCCCCGTTGACATCCGGTTAATATACATAATTCCTATAGTAATCGTATGAATTAAAATTATTATACCACCTATTTCCTACTTTGTCAATAGGTTTTAGACATTTTATCATCTTAAACAAAAACAGCAGCAAAAAGCGCGGAAACCTAGGCACTGACGCCAATAGTTTTCCGCGCTTTATCGTCTGTTCCGGTCTTATACCGAGGGCTTGTCTTTGATATAGTGAGATTCTATCATATTTTCGATACACCTGTAAAGATAAGGCTTCAGCTCTGCCAGAGTTACAGGCTCATTATAAAGGATCGCCGAATAGCAGGTCGAGCTCAGCAGCTCCAAGATCATAAATATCATTATCTCCGGCTGGTCGATCTCATAGGGCGCATCGGCTATCATCTCGGTGTAAATGTCCTTAAAATCTATATCGTCATTTTTCAGAGGCGTAGTCAGTGCGTTTTTGAAAATGCCCCAGCTGAGATTCTTAGAAATAAAAGTGAGCAGAGACTTGTTCTCATTAAGCTGGTCGAGGATATCATCAACGACAAATATTATCTTCTCAGTGTAGCTCATTTTCCTTCCGGAAGCCCTTAATGACTCCAGCGCTGCCCTGAAAAGCTGCGTCGACTTGTGTGATACAAGCCTGTTCCTGATATCATATTTATCCTTGAAATACAGATAAAACGTTCCCTTGGCAACGCCCGCCTTGCTCGCAATATCCGAGATCGACGTCTTGCTCACGCCCTGAGCGGTAAACAGGCTGAACGCAGTGTTTAACAGTGAATCTTCCTTCTTCTTTTTGTTGCTGTCAAGCTTTGTCATTGTGTACAGCCTCCGATCAGGTATAGGTGCCTTTTGAACTGTCATAATCATTATAATATATAGGT
>CACXFU010000189.1 GCA_902767035.1 uncultured Ruminococcus sp. | reverse complement strand
TATAACACAATTGCTTTTATTTGTCAATAGGCAGATATAAGAAATTTAACTGTACAAAAAATCGTACAAAAGCTGCCGCGGCGGTTTTTCTGCGGCAGCTTTTATCAGTCTTTTTTCATTACCTTTACGAGAACTGCTTTCTGTGCGTGGAGACGGTTCTCAGCTTCCTCGAAGATCTCATTTGCGTGAGCCTCGAATACCTTTTCGGTGATCTCCTCCTCGCGGTGAGCAGGCAGGCAATGCTGTACCATAGCGTCGCTCTTTGCAGCTGCCATTATCTCATCGTTGATCTGATAGCCCTTGAACGCGATCTTGCGCTTTTCTGTCTCGGCCTCTTCACCCATTGATGTCCATACATCTGTGAAGAGAACGTCTGCGTCCTTTGCAGCTTCAAGTGGAACGTCAGTCATTTTGAACTTATCTGCGAACTGCTTTGTGAATTCAAGCACCTCGGGGTCAGGCTGATAATCGTCAGGGCAGGCGATGCTTACGTCCATTCCTACCTTAAGTCCGCCAACTATGAGTGAATTTGCCATATTGTTTCCGTCGCCGATATAGCACATTTTAAGGCCTTCAAACGTGCCCTTGTATTCCCTGATCGTCATAAGATCGGCAAGCACCTGGCACGGGTGACAGAAATCTGTCAGGCCGTTGATTATCGGGATAGAGCCGAACTTTGCAAGATCCTCAACTTCTTTCTGCTCAAAGGTGCGGATCATTATGCCGTCAAGGTAGCGTGAGAGCACCCTTGCAGTATCCTGAACGGGCTCTCCGCGGCCTATCTGGAGATCGCGGTTTGAGAGGAACAGTGCCTGACCGCCCAGCTGATACATACCGGTCTCAAAGCTTACACGGGTACGGGTAGAGGACTTCTGGAATATCATACCGAGGGTCTGACCCTTTAATATGTGGTGAGTGATGCCGTTTTTGTTCTCATACTTGAGCTGGTCGGCAAGGTTGAGTATTTCAAAGATCTCCTCCGTTGAGAGATCGAGCATTTTGAGTAAGTGTTTCATATTTTTCCTCCGTTACTGGTTTAATACTTTTTCAAGGATCGCAAGACCCTTATCTATCTCATCATAGGTTATATTGAGCGGCGGCAGCAGCCTGAGCTTTTCCTTTGCGGTAAGTGCGAGCAGGCCGTTATCAAGACACGCCTTGCAGATATCTTTAGCAGTTTTGTTCTTGAGTGTTATGCCTATCATCAGACCTGTGCCTGTAACGTTTTCAACTTCATCGAAGGCCATAAGCTTCTGATAGAAATAATAACCCTTCCGGCATACCTCATCGAGGAAGCCCTCTGAGAGAACGGTATCGAGCACCGAGAGACCGCCTGCACAGGCTAAGGGGTTTCCGCCGAAGGTAGAGCCGTGCGTGCCGGGTGTGAGGACGCCGCTCGTCTTTTTATTTGTAAGGCAGGCACCTATCGGTACTCCGCCGGCAAGACCCTTTGCAAGGGTGGTGATATCGGGCTGAACGCCGAAAAGCTTGGAAGTGATAAGTGCGCCCGTCCTGCCAACGCCTGTCTGTACCTCGTCAGCTATGGTGAGGATATCGTTCTTGCCGCATTCCTCAAAGATAGCTTCGATAAAATCCTTCTCGAGAGATACGACACCGCCCTCGCCCTGAACGAACTCGAACATAACGGCGCAGACCTTGCCCTCATTCTCCGCGAGAACTCTTCTGAGGTCTTCGATATCGTTTGCTTTTGCGTTCACAAAGCCCGGAACGAACGGGAAGAAGTAGTTATGGAAGCTGTCCTGTCCTGTGGCGGAGAGGGTAGCCATCGTTCTGCCGTGAAAGCTGTTTGCAAGCGTTACAATGATGTTTCTTTCGGCATCTTTTCCGTACTTGTCAAAGCTGTATTTTCTTGCGACCTTTATAGCGCACTCGTTAGCTTCGGCGCCGCTGTTGCCGAAGAATATCTTGTCATAGCCGGTAGCCTCGCAAAGCTTTGCGGCAAAATCGGCCTGAACTTTTGTGTAGTAGTAATTTGATGTGTGCTGTATCGCATGGGCCTGCGCACAGATCGCCTCGACCCATTTATCGTTGCAGTAGCCGAGGCTGTTCGTACCTATACCTGAACCGAAGTCGATATAGGTCTTGCCGTCCTCAGAGGTAGCAGAGCGCCCTTCGCCCTTTTCAAGAACGAGGTCGAAACGCCCGTATGAGCCTACAACGTGCTCATTGAATTTTTCTATCGTATTCATTTTTATTCACTTTCCTCATTTTCGGCAGGTGCTTCCTCACGGGTTACGTTCATAAGAAACAGCCCTGCGGGATACTGCCTTAATATATTTACCATTTTCTGCTCATCGGCAGGGGAGAAGCCGCTTTTCTTTATCGTATAGTTCTCATCGGCTGCTCTCAGCTGATAGCTGCTGCCGGAATCGTTGATCTTGGTTATGTCCTCATATCTGATCTCATGCTTTTCGCCGTCTTTTTCGGCGGTGAGGTGATCTTCATAGAAGTCATATCTCCAGTTGAATTTTTCTCCTGTCACGTGGGTATCCTGACGGGTGTTCTCACCCATTGAGATGAGCTTAACTCTCAGGATAGTGGTTATCACCGTCAGGCCAAGGCCAATGAGGAGAACTATCCACCATTTGAGGTCTGTTCCGCCCAGAAGGATAAGTATCGCAACAATGATAATGGCATATGCCAGAAGAAATGATGAGGCTATCCTCTTGTTTGATTCATCATGCTCATTGTGCATACCGGCAACGTAGAGCACCTTTTCAACTGTAGTGTTGTTTGAAAAGAGAATGTTGTTTTCCATTAGTTCCTCCGATCAGTCAAACTGGGTGCCTATGCCTTCATTGGTGAGAAGCTCTATAAGTATGGAGTGTGGAACTCTGCCGTCGATGATGACAGTTTTCTTCACACCTCGTCTTACGGCCTCAACGCAGCAGTCTATCTTTGGTATCATACCGCCGCTTATTATGCCGGAGGTCTTTAAGTGCGGGACCTCGCTGACATTTACATGATGAATCAGGGTGGAGGGGTCGTCCTTGTCTCTGAGAAGACCTACTATATCGGTCATAAGGATAAGGTTTTCCGCTCTCAGGCAGGAGGCTATCCTTGCGGCTGCGGTATCGGCATTTATGTTATATGCCTGTCCGTCCTCGCCTATGCCTACGGTCGCGATTATCGGGATATAGCCGTTGTTCAGAGCATCGATGATAGGCTTTGTGGTGATCTTCTTTATGTCTCCGACATAGCCGTAATCAACATCGCCCTGGAGCTTCTGTGCCACTATCATATCACCGTCACAGCCGCAGAGACCGAGCGCTCTTCCGCCGTGGAGAGACAGTGCGGAGGCAAGCTCCTTGTTCACCTTGCCGCAGAGTACCATTTTTACTATGTCGATGGTCTCGGCATCGGTATATCTGAGGCCGTTGATAAACTTGCTCTCTATACCGACGCGGCCGAGCATAGCATTTATCTCGGGGCCTCCGCCGTGAACGAGCACGACCTTTATGCCGACCTCGCTCAACAGCACGATGTCGCTCATAACGGCTTCCTTAAGCTCGTTGTTGGTCATCGCGTTGCCGCCGTATTTGATAACGATGATCTTATCGTGATACTTCTGTATGTACGGAAGTGCATCGATAAGTATCTGGCTGCGTATTTTGTTTGAAATATCCATTTTGCTTCACTTACCTCTTTATCTGACAGAGCTGTTTTTTCTGCAGTGCAGCTGCTCCGTCAGCTTCTGTAATCTCCGTTTATCTTAACGTAATCATAGGTCAGGTCACAGCCCCATGCCTTTGCTTCGGCATCTCCGTCGCCAAGGATGACGTCTATGATGATCTCATCTTCAAGAAGAACCTTCTTTGCTTCTTCCTCTGAAAACTCTATGCCGGCTCCGTTTTTGCAAACATCTATTTTTCCGGCTTCAGACGAAAGAGATACAGCAACTTTTCCTATATCGAAATCTGCCTCTGCATAGCCGATCGCACAGAGTATACGCCCCCAGTTAGCATCTGCACCGAACATAGCACATTTCAAAAGGGGTGAGCGGATAACGCTTTTTGCAATGATGATCGCATTCTCAACATCCGGAGCGCCCGTAACGTGGCATTCTAAGAGCTTGGTGGCACCCTCTCCGTCCTTTGCGAGCATTTTTGTTATGTTCATCATAGCTATATAGAGCGCTTTTTTGAACACATCGAAAGCATGGGTGCCGGTCATGATCTCAGCACCGCCGGCAGCTGCATTTGCGAGAACGCACACCATATCATTCGTTGACTGGTCGCCGTCTACCGAGAGACAGTTGTAGGTGATCTTCACTATCTCGTCAAGGGCTGCCTGCAAAGCGCCCGAGGAGATATTGCAGTCGGTAGTGTAGAAATTGAGAGTGGTCGCCATATTCGGGTGTATCATTCCGCTGCCTTTGCCCATGCCGCCAAGATGATACTTAGTGCCGTCGATCTCAAACTCTACGGCTATCTCTTTTTTCACCGTGTCGGTAGTCATTATTGCAGTGGCCGCCTGCTCGTTCCCGTCATAGGAAAGCTCCTTCACCAGAACAGGGACTGCTTTTTCAACAGGCTCGATCGGGAGCACCTGACCTATAACACCGGTCGAGGCAACTATCACTTCCTCAGGTGCGATACCCAGGGCTTCTGCTGTGAGCTCGCACATTCTGGCCGCTTTCTGCTCGCCGTCTGCATTGCAGGTGTTGGCATTTTTCGAGTTCACTATTATGGCTCTTGCCTTGCCGCCTGTTTTTGTGAGATTGTTTTTTGTTACCGTTATCGGAGCGCCCTTGACTTTGTTTTGCGTATAAACTGCCGCAGCAGAGCACAAACTATCGGAAACTACCATTCCTATGTCATTTTTTGACTTGAACGGGCTCTCGTTCCCGTCAGGGACTTCGCTCTTTTTAATTCCGCAGTAGGTGCCGCTGGCCTTGAAGCCCTTTGCTGCACACACTCCGCCGTCTATATAGGTGTAGCCTTCAAACTGCACCTTTTTGATCTGTTTACTCATTTACAGCACCTCAGATAAGTCCGTATTTTTCTTTGAGAGAGAGTATTCTTGTAACGCTCTCGTTTATTCTCTCTTCGGGAATGCTGCCGTCATTGACTGCCTTGACAACTGCATTATATGCGCTTGAAAGCGAATAAGGCATAAGAATGATGTCAGCACCGGCATTAACGACCTTGACAGCCGACTCCGCAGAGGAGTAGTTATCAGCTACAGCACCCATAAGCAGAGAGTCAGTGATAATAACGCCGTCATAACCAAGCTCGCCTCTGAGCTTATCGGTGAGAAGCTCCTTTGAGAGGGAAGCCGGAAGTCCGTCGGACGTAACATTCGGCAGAGTGAGATGCGCTGCCATTATCATATCGGTTTTGTCAAGGTTATCTATAAACGGGATAAGCTCTTCATCTAAAAGCTCGTCCCAGGTCTTTGTCACCTGAACGTAGCCCGTGTGAGTATCGCCGGAGGTATCACCGTGGCCGGGATAATGCTTCAGGCAGGTCATGATATTCTGAGAATGGAAGCCGTCTATGCAGGCGCTTACCATTGAGGATACGGTCTCGGCGTCAGTGCCGAAGGAGCGGTTGCCGATGACGGTGTTGTTAGGGTTTGTGAAAATGTCAGCAACAGGGGCAAAATCAAGGTTTATGCCGTACTCGGAGAGGTATGCGCCTATCGTTTCGCCGACCTCTTCGGCATTGTCAGTGTTGCCGGTATTGCCGATGCTGAGCATACTGTCATAGCCCTCAACGCCGAATTCGGGGTTGTTAGCGATCCTTGCAACGCTTCCGCCTTCCTCATCTATAGCTATGAAAAGCGGTATATCAGATGAGGCCTGCAGATCATCGCTGAGAGAGGACAGCTGATCTGGATCATAGCAGTTGTTCGCAAAGTAGATAACTCCGCCCACCGGGTAATCAACAAGGGTCTGCTTCATATCCTCATCTACCCATGAGACGCCTATATCTACGGCAACGTCCTCTTCAAGAGTATCCGCACGGACGATGAACATCTGTCCTACCTTTTCCTCTACGGACATCTCATCGACCATTTTCTGTACCTTGCTACTGACAGCAGGAGCAGCTTTCGCGTCGGTGTCAGTCTGCTTGACGTCAGTGTCGGCAGGCTCTGCCTTGCTGTCGGTGTTCTTCTTTTTATCTTTTTTCGTGTCAGCTCTGCTCTCGGGCTCAGGTGCCTGACCTGTCACCGTTGATTTGTAGATCGGGCCTTCGTCATTTACCTTCTGCTCCTTTAGAGCTCCGCAGGAGGAAAGCGCCATGATAGCTGCAAGAGATGCGAGCAGAAATCTGCTTTTTTTTGCTGTCATTTTATTCAAGTCCTTTCGTTTCGTCTGTACCGAGCATAATGTTCATATTCTGTATCGCCGCACCCGAGGCGCCTTTTCCGAGGTTGTCAAGCCTTGACATCAGTAGGATCTGATCGTCATTGCCGCATACGAACAGCTGCATATTGTTTGTGCCGGCAAGTGTGTTCGCAGCGATGAAGCCGTCAGGGAGCGTATTCGTGCCGCCGAGCTCCATTACCTTTACGAAATGCTCTCCCACATAGTGCTCGGAGAGGATCTCGTGGATATCGGCAGGGGTGTATTTTTTTGAAAGACATCTTGTCACCAGCGGAACGGACACTACCATGCCGCAGTAATAGTCATCGACTATCGGGTTGAACATAGGCGCATATTTAAGGCCGCAGACCTTCTGCATCTCAGGGAGGTGCTTGTGGGTCTGGCCGAGGGCGTACTGTCTCGGGGAGAACATCTCCTCGGTCTTGGCGTCACTCTCAAGGGTCTCTATCATTTTCTTTCCGCCGCCGCTGTAGCCTGATACCGCGTGCGCCGTCAGGGGGTAATCCTCGGGGAGAACGCCTGCCTTTACAAGCGGATATACCAGAGAGATGAAACCGCTGGCATAGCAGCCGGGGTTTGCGACCCTCTTTGAATTTCTGATCCTTTCTCTGTGCTCCTCCGAAAGCTCGGGGAAGCCGTAGTCCCAGCCGTCAGCTGTTCTGTGAGCGGTGGAGGCATCTATTATCCTGGTATCGGGGTCAGTGCAGAGGGAGACGGCCTCTTTTGCTGCCGCATCTGGCAGGCATAGAAAGGTGACGTCTGACTCGTTTATCAGCTTCGCTCTCTCATTAACGTCTTTTCTTTTATCATCATCGATAGTGAGTATCTCTATATCGTCTCTGTTTTTAAATCTCTCAAAGATCTGAAGCCCTGTAGTTCCGGCGCTTCCGTCGATAAAAACCTTAGCCTTCAAAGCGGTCTCTCCTTAATCGTCAAGTATTTTTTTGTAAGTCTGTTCTTTGTCTGTTTTCTTGTCTTTTCTTACGGTCTTGGGTGCGACCGTGAAAATGCTGCCTATGCCGATCGAAAACAGCAGGCACAGCGATGTGAGCAGAATGAAATTCGGCACAACTGCGTGCAGATCCTCAAGCAGTACATATCCTGCGATGCAGACCGTCAGCATTATCGCCGGCAGATACCATTTAACGCCGAACAGCCTTGTATATCTGAAGCACGTCCAGCAGGTGATGACCGGATACACCAGCGTAAAGCCCAGCGCAAACAGCAGATATATAACGAACAGCTTTGCAGTAAACAGCCATATCAGGGCAGTCAGGCAAAGCCATATGCTCAGATACACCGCTGCACACAGCGCAGGCGAATATTCAAGTCTGGCTTTAAATTTTCTCACGGACATAAGCTATCTGAGCCTTTACTGCCTCGGGCGCGGGGCCGCCCGCAGCCTTTCTCTGCATAACGCAGGTCTCGAGGCTGATCGCATCATAAACATCTTCTTCAAAAGTATCGCAAAGAGCCTTATATTCGTCTATCGGCAGAGTTTCAAGGGTGAGCCCCTTTTCGATGCAGGTATGAACGAGGGTGCCCGTTATCTTATAAGCATCGCGGAAGGGAAGTCCCTTCTTTACCAGATAGTCAGCGCAGTCGGTAGCGTTTATGAAGCCTCTTGCGGCTGCGTTTCTCATATTCTCGGGAATGAATCTCATAGTTGCGAGCATGGGCTCAAATGTTTTAAGGCAGAGCTTGACTGTATCGCACGCATCAAAGAGAGCCTCCTTGTCCTCCTGCATATCCTTGTTGTAGGCAAGGGGCAGTCCCTTCATCATAACGAGCAGCGTGTTAAGGTCTCCGTAAACTCTTCCTGTCTTGCCCCTGATAAGCTCGGTGACGTCGGGGTTTTTCTTCTGCGGCATAATGGACGAGCCCGTAGCATAGGCGTCATCAAGCTCGGCAAATTTGAATTCCCACGAGCACCAGAGGATTATCTCCTCTGAAAAACGGGAGAGGTGCATCATAAGCACTGATATGGCTGATACAAGCTCAATGCAGAAATCTCTGTCGGAAACGCCGTCGAGAGAATTCTGTGTTATCTCATCAAAGCTGAGCGCATCGCACACCTGCTGCCTGTTTATAGGATAGGTTGTAGATGCAAGTGCTCCGCTGCCGAGTGGCATAATGTTTGTTCTTTTCAGGCAGTCATCAAGCCTGCCGACATCTCTCAGGAGCATCATAGCGTAAGCCATCAGGTGATGAGCGAGAGTTATCGGCTGTGCCCTCTGAAGATGGGTGTATCCGGGCATAACGGTCGTAAGGTTCTGCTCGGCGATATCCGTTATCGTCTTTATCAGTGAGACCGTGAGCTTTCTTATCTCGCCGATCTCATATCTGGCGGTCATTCTGACATCAAGCGCCACCTGATCGTTTCTCGACCTTGCGGTGTGGAGCCTTTTGCCTGTGTCGCCAAGTCTCTTTGTGAGCTCGGCTTCAACAAACATATGTATGTCCTCTGCCTCGGGGTCTATCTCAAGTGCGCCGCTGTCGATGTCGGCAAGTATCCCTTTAAGGCCTTCGATTATCGTCTCGCTCTCAGACTTGTCAATAATGCCGCAGTCTCCGAGCATTCCTGCGTGAGCTATCGAGCCCTCGATATCGAAGCGGTACATTCTTGCATCGAACGATACCGACGAGTTGAAGTCGTTGACGCGCTCATCTATTTCCTTAGTGAATCTTCCGGCCCACATTTTATTTGCCATAGCTTTACCGTCCTTTTCGATAATGTTTTTTCAGCAGCTTATCCGACAGGGACAGGCTTCTGAAAAAGCATTTCAGCCTTTTCAAAAATGTATGGGCAAAACAGCTTGCCGCCAAGCTGTCCTGCCCTTAGCATTATTGTTTATTTTGAAGTTTCCTTGTCATGCTGCTCAAGAAGCTTCTGGATATCCACGCCGTTGATCTTCAGTCCGTCGATCTTGCAGTCTGTGATCTCAACGTTTGTGAGGTCGCAGTGTATGAACTGTGAGTTTTTAAGAACAGGGTTCTTGAACTCAACGTTCGTCATGATCGAGCAGCCGAAGCGCGAATTGCTCAGGTTGACACCGAGGAATTTGGAGTCAACCATGTACATATCCTCGAACTTGGAGCCCTTTATGCTTACGTTGTTGAAGGTAGCATCATCCATATTAACATCGTCGAAATACGCTTCCTTGAGGTTAACGTTATTGAATTTTGCTGCGCCGAGGTTAACGTCCTCGAAGGAAGAATTCGGCAGACTGTCATAGGAGATCTCAACCTTCTTGTCTATTGCAGGTTCAAAAATGTTGTTCTGATCCGACATCTGAAATTACCTCCGTTTACTTGATTACTTGTTATTGTTTCTCTTCTGCTCGAGCTTTGCTCTAACCTTTATCGGCAGACCGAAGAGGTTGATAAAGCCGGCAGAATCAGCCTGATCGTAAACATCGTCCTCGTCAAAGGTAGCTATCTCCTCATCATAGAGGGTGTATGGTGATGTTACGCCTGCGTTGATGATGTTGCCCTTGTAGAGCTTGAGCCTTACATCGCCGGTAACGGTCTTCTGTGTCTCGGTAACGAAAGCGCTCATTGCCTCTCTGAGAGGTGTGAACCACTGACCGTTATAAACGATATCGGCAAACTTGATCGAAAGATACTGCTTTACTCTTGCGGTCTCCTTATCGAGAGTGATAGTCTCGAGCACATCATGTGCGTGGTAAAGGATAGTTCCGCCGGGAGTCTCATAAACGCCCCTTGACTTCATTCCGACAAGTCTGTTCTCAACAAGGTCAGCAAGACCGATGCCGTTTGCGCCGCCGAGCTCATTGAGCTTGGCAACAAGATCCTTGCCGCCCATCTCTACGCCGTCAACGGCTGTGGGCACGCCCTTTTCAAAGTGAATAGTTACATAGGTGGGCTTATCGGGAGCCTGGATAGGCGATACGCCCAGCTCAAGGAAGCCTTCCTTCTCATACTGCGGCTCATTAGCAGGATCCTCAAGATCAAGACCCTCGTGAGACAGATGCCAGAGGTTCTTGTCCTTAGAGTAGTTTGTCTCTCTGTTTATCTTGAGCGGGATGTTGTGTGCCTCAGCATACTCTATCTCCTGCTCTCTGGATTTGAGATCCCAGATCCTCCACGGTGCGATTATCTGCATATCAGGTGCAAATGCCTTGATAGCGAGCTCGAACCTTACCTGATCGTTGCCCTTTCCGGTACAGCCGTGGCAGATAGCGTCAGCGCCCTCTTTTATAGCGATCTCTGCTATCCTCTTAGCAATGATAGGTCTTGCGAACGAGGTCCCCAGAAGGTATCTGTTCTCATAGACTGCACCTGCCTGTACGGTAGGATAAACATAATCAGTGATGAATTCCTCAGTAAGATCCTCAATGTAGAGCTTTGATGCTCCCGTCTTGATAGCTTTCTCCTCAAGTCCGTCCAGCTCTGTGCCCTGACCTACATCTCCCGATACCGCGATGACCTCACAGTTGTTGTAGTTCTCTTTCAGCCACGGGATGATGATAGAGGTGTCAAGACCGCCTGAATAAGCAAGAACGACTTTTTTGATCTCTTTTGCCATTGTGATTCCTCCGTTATATAAAACTATTGTGTACAAACTGATCTGTGCCGCAAAAACAGCACATTTCATATTATACACCGAAAAACAGCGTTGTCAAGAGGTTTTACTCGAAAATTTTATATTTATACATATTTTCGGCTTGATTTCTGCATAAAATGCAATAATATACAGAAAAATATGCATAATTTCAATTTTTATTCGTTTTTCCTGACACATCGCCGTTAAAGCCTGCAGCCTTATGCCTCGGCTTTACATTCATAAATAGATTATAGCACATATCGCTCAAAAATGCAACCTAAAAATGCACTCATTTCTTAATTTTTTGGACTATAATTATAAACGCTAAACATATAAACACCGCAGCGCAGAAACAAAAACGGAGAAGAGCCTTTGCACTGAAGACTCTTCCCCGGGGAGATTTTAACACTTATTATTTTCTGTGAGAGGATTTAAAGATAACGCCTGTAACTTTTGGTCCGGCATTTATAGCTACCTCAGAGCCTATCTGGTAGAAATCTACCGGCGGATAGCCGAACTTCTTGGTCATTGCCTGAGCCATCTCATCGCGCACCGTGGGGTCGCTGCCGTATACCACGCAGTATGGCGTCTGTGGTATCATCTCGCCCTGAACAAGCTCCAGTATCTTCGGCACGATAGCTTTGTCACCGCGTATCTTTGCCTCTGTCACTATCTGGTTATCATCGATCCTCATTACTGGCTTAAGCCCCATGACCTCGCCCACAAAAGCTGCTGCCGAGGGTATGCGCCCTGACTTTCTGGCATACTTCAGTGTGTACATCGCAAAGAAGATAACACAGTTGTCTATCCAGTCCTTCATAAATGCCACAACGTCCTTGGCGGGAGTGTTTTTTGCTGCCTTTTTAGCGCCCTCTACCACTGCATAGCCGTAGGCTCCTGTGTAGGAACGGCCGTCGATATTGTAGATATTGAACCTGCCCTTGGCTTCGGGGTGCTTTTCAAAGAACTGCTCCTTTGCAAGCACCGAGTTTGAATATGTAGATGAACCCTTGGAGTTGATGCTTGTATATATAACATCGGTATAGCCCTCATCATACAGCTCCTTGTACACCTCGCCGAACTCAAATGCCGTGATCTGAGAGGTCATAGGTATGCCGTCATATTCGTCGAGCATTTTGTAAAAGCCCTCATTGTCAAAGTCGACCCTTGAGGTGTAGCTCTTCTCGCCCATAGTTACCTTGAAGGGTATCACCTTTATGCCGTACTTTTCCGCGTTCTCTTTAGTGATATCACTTGCCGAATCGGTTATCAGCTTTATCTTAGCCATAGTTTACCTCCCGACTAGATGCCCTCGGCATCTGACCAATCGTATTTTGTGAGGCTGCCCTCTCTTCCGAGATCGGGATAGCCCCATTGCCTGAGTACCTCATATACGCCTATCGCTGCGGAATTTGAAAGATTAAGGCTGCGAAGGTCGTTTCTCATAGGTATCCTCACACACTCATCAGGGTGCGAGAACAAAAGCTCCTCGGGCAGACCCTTGTCTTCTCTTCCGAATATGAGATAGGTGTTTTGCTTGTCTTTATATTCAACGTCCGAATGGACACTTCTTCCCTTAGTTGTGAAAAAGTAGAACGATCCGCTGTTTTTGTCAAAAAACTCATTCAGATCATCATACTCGTATATCTCCAGCTTATCCCAGTAATCGAGCCCTGCTCTTTTGAGCTTTTTGTCCGTGATCTCAAAGCCGTAGGGCTTCACAAGATGGAGTGCCGCCCCCGTTACCGCACAGGTCCTGGAGATGTTTCCCGTGTTCTGCGGTATCTGCGGCTCAACGAGCACGATGTTCAGTCTGCAGCTCATCATAGCTTCCTGTAGTCGGACAGCTCCTGATAACCGGTGAGCCACGGCAGCTGACCCTCAAGCATCAGCCCCTCTGTCCAGGGCACCTGATAGCTGAAAGTAGTCTTTATGCAAAGCTCGGTAAAGGCCGAAGCCCTGTTCATAGCTATAGGAAGGCTGTCACCTTTGAGAAGCCCGCCGATCAGGACGGACGCGAACATATCGCCGGTGCCTGAATAGTGAGCAGGCACATAGTCGTTGCCTATACGCCAGAAGCTTCCGCTCTCTCTGTCAAATCCGACGGTGGACATTCCGCCGTTTGCAAGCTCAGCACTCGTTATCACGACTGTGCGCGTGCCTTTATCGGAGAGCCTTACCAGCCATGATTTTATCTGTGTATTCATCATCGGAGCGCTGGGATACTCCTCACCGAGAAGAATAGCCGCCTCCGTAAGGTTAGGCGTTATTATGTCAGCTACAGTTACGAGCTCACCCATTTTTCGGCAAAGCTCCTTCGTATATGTAGCGTAAGCCTTTCCGCCGTCGCCCATTACAGGATCGACCACCTTGAGCGAGCCGGGATAAGCCCTGAAAAAATCAAGCGCATGGTCTATCTGCTCCTCAGATGCCATAAAGCCGCTGTAAATGCAGTCAAATTCCGTCTTCATTCTCCGGTAATGCTCCAGAGCAGGCTTCATATAATCCGTCAGATCTCTCATAACGAACTCATCATAACCCGTATGTGCAGACAGCACGGCCGTAGGCACCGGACAGACCTGAACGCCCATAGCTGAAAGGACCGGTATGATAACAGTAAGTGAGCATCTGCCAAGCCCTGAAATATCCTGAATTGCGGCAACGCGCTTGCCCCTCAGCATCATAAAACCCTTCCTTCGATCGCTTTCATAAACCACATTATACCACATCTTTATGATTTTTTCAATAGTTTTTTTAAATATATTACTTATCTCACATAAATACTGCTCCGATAAAAATTCAACTGAGCATTTTGTATAAAATGATAATTGAAAAATCAGGTGTTATAATGTATAATATAATCGTATAAGTATTTGTTGCTGTAATATTCTTACAATTCTTCGGAAGTGATAACACTTGAAAAAGCTTAGAAAAGAAATAGATTTTGCTATAAACGATCATCTGAATGAACGGACCGTCTATTCTATCGGCAGCCTTACGCTGATGCTGGGCCATGTGATATATCTTGCGATATTCTTAGTGCTCAATGTCTGGCCGATGGTGTGGTTCAATCTGTTCAGTGTACCGTTTTATGCTGTGATGTTTGTGATCAATCTTAAAAAGACCAACTATACCCAGATACTGATGCTTGAAACGTTCGAGATAATGCTGCACGCGCTTGCCGGAATGTACTTTATGGGCTGGGAAGCAGGCTTTATGATCTTTTACGTGTGCGATGCAACTATCCCTTTCTTCGGAGGCTTCAGAAAGAAGGCTATACCGCTCATTATTTCGTTTACGAATATCGGTCTGTTCGTTCTTCTCAGGCACACTATGTATGACTGGGCTGCGCCTTTCCACATAAACGACCCCGGGATAATGAAGGCGCTCTATCTCTATAACGCGCTGGCGGCGTTCCTGATAGCGGTGTATATATCCTCTTACTATATCTTCATCAAAGAGAAGATGACCGCTAATATGAGGCGCAAGAACGAGCACCTGCAGAAGCTTGCGACAATAGACCCTCTGACGGAGCTGTTCAACAGGCGCGCTATGATGGAATACATCAAGCTGATCGAGAAAAAAGCGCACGCCGAGCACATAAACTATAACATCTGCATCGCGGATATAGATGACTTTAAAAAGATAAACGACACCTACGGCCATGATGCCGGCGATGAAGTGCTGAGGGTGATCTCGAAGATATTTGTTGATGTGGTGCCTACTGAGGGCTATGTGTGCCGCTGGGGCGGGGAAGAGATAATGTTCGCTCTGCCGCCCAGTGACAGCGATATGGCGATATTCGTAGCCGAAAAGGTCAGAATGAAGATAGCCGAGCAGGAGTTTGAACTTGACGGACAGAAAATACACGTAACGATGACCTTCGGCGTTTGCAGAGTTAGACCCGATGAGAATTATGACAGCGGTATCTCGAGAGCCGACAAGCGCCTTTATGAGGGCAAGAGGACAGGCAAAAACAAAGTGGTTGCGGTTTAGGATAACGGTGCTTCGCTTAAAGGCGCGGCGCCGTTTTTGTTTGCTGAAAACGCTCGTGCGCGGACGGCTTTATCCAGCCGGAAGCCTGCGAGAGACAGAAAAGACCACGCAAGGCTGTAGCGCGGACAAACCTGACCGTCGATGTTGAAGGGGAGAGAGCTGTAATCCCAGATGTGCATTTTTCTCATTATGTTCAGGTATTCTCCTGCGGCAAATTCACAGCAGGTGATGAAAAATGCTGATATGAGCATCGCACACAAAAGGCTCCTGATATCCGTTATGTTCTCGGAGAGCAGATGTATGGCTATCATTGCCACGGCGCCGAGCAGCCCCATAGTGATGTGAGTTCTGCCCCTGACGAAAAGCTCCGTTATACCGTAGCCAAAGCAGCCTATCAGACCGACAGTGAGAGCAGCATATATGTTCTTGTTCAAAAATAACACCCTCCGTTCGAGCAGCCAGGACAGATACTTCTGTCCTTACTATAGAATGCTCAGGAGGGTGTTTTTTTATTCGCGTTTCAGTTTACGATTCTGTGAAATCCGTATCAAGCGTCATTTCAAGAGTGTGGTCGGGATAAGCTTCTATGATGTCTTCCTGTATATGTTCATAGAGCTTGCGGCGGTCGGGCTCATCAAAGCTGATGATGATATCGAACCTGATGTTCTTGATGTCTTCATCCAAGTGGAAGCCGTGCAGCTGCAAAACGTTATCGTGCGAGAAAACTATCTCCTCGATCTTTTTCTTTACCTCGGCAGCTCTTTCGCTCTTTGTATTCATCGAGTAAACACCTATCGCGGTGAGGATAACGCCGTGCTTCTGGAAGACGGCCATGCTAATGGCACGGTTAAGAACGTCTATCCTGTCGGCACTGTAGGTGTCGGGGATCTCTATATGGAGAGAGCCGCTGTAGTTGTCGGGGCCGTAATTGTGAAGTATCAGGTCATAAACTCCGAGAACATCGGGGAAGTCATTAACTGTCTTTTTGATATCACGGGCAAGGTCTGCGTCGACCCTTTCGCCCAGCAGCTGTGAGATCGTCTCGCGGAGCATATCGATACCGGATTTGATGATGATCAGTGAGATCACAGCGCCGAGCCATGCTTCAAGTGAGATATCGGTGGTAATGTAAATAATGGCAGCCGCAAGAGTAGATGCCGAGATGATAGAGTCAAGCATGGCATCTGTGCCGGAGTTTATAAGAGAATCGGAGTTTACCTTTTCGCCCACGCCCTTTACGTATCTGCCGAGCACTATCTTCACAAGAACAGCCACGCCGATAATTATCATCGAGACAGCTGAATAGTCAGGCGTTTTCGGCGTTATGATCTTCTTGACCGATTCGGTGAACGAGGTCACGCCGGCATACAGCACGATCACTGAGATCACCAGCGCAGTGAGATACTCGACCCTTCCATGCCCGAACGGGTGCTTCCTGTCAGCAGGCTTGCCGGCAAGCTTCGTGCCCACTATCGTGATGATAGAGGAGGCGGCGTCCGAAAGGTTGTTTACGGCATCAAGCACTATGGCGATAGAGTTTGAGAGCAGTCCTATAACAGCCTTGAAGCCAGCCAGAAAGGCGTTTGCGATTATTCCGATGATACTGGTCCTTATTATGACCTTATCACGCGAGATGTCTTTTTGTTCCGTCATAAATATCACCCCTGATGGATATCGGCAGAGTGTGCCGGTAATAAAAATTGCGTACAATCAAATTATGTAAAATTAAACTTTGGTAGTATTATAACATATCCTTGCCCCATTGTCAAGCAATATATACAAAAATCAACAGGATTTTTTGTTACAATGCGCCTTGACTTTATTGCCGATATACTATATACTTGAAATGTATAGACATAAAAACACAAGATGTAGTGATTATAGAACTGTATGGAGGTAGAATAAATGATTATCAAGATCAAAAAGCGTGACGGGCGCACTGTAACGTTCAACATCGAGAAGATAGCAAACGCTATCTACAAGGCTGCCGAGAGCGTGGGGCAGGAGAACTCTGAGGAGGCGTTGAGGCTTGCCGGCAAGGTGGTAGACCTTCTGCTGGAAAAGAAGCTGGAGGTGCCCTCTGTTGAGGAGATACAGGACTGCGTTGAGCGTGTTCTCATAGAAGAGGGCATGGCCGATGTTGCAAAGAGCTACATACTGTACCGCTCCGACAGGACAAGAGCCCGTGAGATGAATACTAAGCTGATGAGAGTTTACGAGGAGCTCACCTTCAAGAGCGCCGAGGACAACGATCTCAAGCGCGAGAATGCGAATATTGACGGTGATACCGCCATGGGCACTATGCTAAAATACGGCTCCGTCGGTGCGAAGGAATTCAATGAGATGTATGTGCTGGAGCCTGAGCACTCAAAGGCGCATATCGAGGGCGATATCCATATTCATGATCTTGATTTTTATACCCTTACCACTACCTGCACGCAGATAGACCTGACAAAGCTTTTTGAGAAGGGCTTTTCAACAGGTCACGGCTATCTGAGGACGCCGAATGACATACAGAGCTATGCTGCCCTTGCCTGCATAGCTATACAGTCTAACCAGAACGATCAGCACGGCGGTCAGTCTCTGCCTAAGTTTGACTATGATATGGCTGAGGGCGTAAAGAAGACCTTCAAACACAGATACCGTGACAATATCGGCAGGGGGCTTGCGCTGCTGGGAGGGGTCAAAGACTCTCAGAATGTTGCGAAGAAGCTTGCCGAGATGCTTGACGAGCAGGGCCTTGTGCCGACTCTTGCGAACGACAACGGCTATCAGGAGGCTGAGGCGCAGTTCCTTGTGAATTTCTGCGATGCGAGAGAGGTAACGAGAATACAGACATTCGCATACAAGAACTCTGTTAAGGAGACCGACAGGGCTACCTATCAGGCTATGGAGGCGCTTATCCATAACCTCAACACCATGAATTCAAGAGCCGGTGCACAGACGCCGTTCTCTTCCATAAACTACGGAACTGATATATCTATCGAGGGAAGAATGGTCATCAAGAATATTCTTCTCGCAGAGGAGGCAGGCCTCGGAAACGGCGAGACGCCGATCTTCCCGATACATATATTCAAGGTAAAGCAGGGCGTGAACTTCGATCAGGGTGACCCGAACTATGATCTGTTCAAGCTTGCGTGCAGGGTGTCTGCGAAGAGGCTTTTCCCGAATTTCTCGTTCATAGATGCTCCGTACAATCTCCAGTACTACAAGAAGGGCAATCCCGATACCGAGATCGCCTATATGGGCTGCCGCACGAGAGTTATCGGCAATGCGAACGACCCGTCAAGAGAGATAGTTACAGGCAGAGGAAACCTTTCGTTCACCACTATCAATCTGCCGAGACTTGGCATAAAGGCTCAGAGAAACATCGGCCTTTTCCTTGACAGCCTTGACGATATGATGGATCTCTGTATAGCACAGCTTATGCACAGATTCAGGATACAATGCCAGAAAAAGGTGAAAAATTTCCCGTTCCTTATGGGACAGGGCATATGGCTCGATTCCGAGCAGCTGACAGAGGACGATACTCTTGAGAAGGTATTGAGACACGGAACTCTTTCCGTTGGTTTTATTGGCCTTGCGGAGTGCCTGAAGGTTCTTCTCGGCAAGCACCACGGTGAATCCGATGAGGCAAGAGAGCTGGGCATAGAGATCGTTACAAGAATGAGAAGACGCATGGACGCTGAGACCAAGAAGACAGACCTTAACTTCTCGCTGCTGGCAACACCTGCCGAGGGTCTTTCGGGACGCTTTGTGAAGATGGACAAGAAGCGCTTCGGCGTGATAGCGGGGGTGACTGACCGTGACTATTATACAAACTCGTTCCACGTTCCGGTCTACTACCCGATAAATGCGTTTGAAAAGATAAAGATAGAGGCTCCTTACCACAACCTTACTAATGCCGGCCATATCAGCTATGTTGAGCTTGACGGCGATCCGCTCGGCAACCTGCCTGCATTTGAGAAGATAGTAAGGTATATGAAGGAAGCTGGTATAGGGTACGGCTCTATCAACCACCCTGTTGACCGCGATCCTGTCTGCGGATACACGGGCATCATAGGTGATCGCTGCCCGAGATGCGGCAGAACAGAGGCTGAGCACCAGAGAGTCATCAAGGAGAAGATACCAAGGATCAAGGTCTGATAACAGTCCTGAAATTTGTACAGTAAGAAGGTGAGGACGTGCTCCTCAGGATAGCCGGCAGAGTGGGGGAGTCGATAGTTGACGGCCCCGGGATAAGGTATGTGGTGTTCGTGCAGGGCTGTCCGCACCACTGCGAAGGGTGTCACAACCCGGAAACGTGGAGCTTTGACGGCGGAGAGCTCATTGATACCGCAAAGATATTTGATGAGATGACCTCAGATCCTCTGCTGGACGGTGTGACATTCAGCGGCGGCGAGCCGTTCTGCCAGTGTGCGGCTCTGACGGAGATGGCTGATATGATAAGGGCGTTCAAAGGGTTTGCGCTAAATATAATTTCATATACCGGCTTCACCTTTGAGGAGCTCGTTGACAAGGCAACGCTTGAAAACGGATATATGGAGCTTTTGAAGCGCCTTGATGTGCTTGTGGACGGCAAGTTCGTTCTGTCTGAGAGAACGCTGGAGCTTCCGTTCAGAGGCAGCAGGAACCAGCGCTATATCGACGTGCCGGCCTCACTGAAAGCAGGGTTCGCTGTGGAGATATCTCCTTTCTGAGAAATATTTTGTACAGTAAAACACTTTGCAAGTACGAGAAATTGTACTTTAATAGAGCGAATTAGAGCAAAATTATGTATTATTAATTATAGATATTGTACTCAATTTTGTACTCTAAATCATATTTACAGCGTGATATATTGTACAGGTATATAGCTCAAAAGAGAATATAATCGTACTATTTAACTATAAAGCTGTACAAAATATTGTATAGTTATGCGAAGAAAATAAAAAAGCTCCCGTATCAGGGAGCTGTAATATTATTTTTCCGAATCGGTATAGAAGGTGTTGTCATGTGTGATGACCGATGAACCCGTCTCGCTTTCGACGACCTCTTCAAGAGTAGTGTTCATCATATATGCGCAGAAGGATACCGCCAGTATAATAAAAGATATCACTATAACAAGCCCCAGCCTGAAACGGTATTTCTTTTCAGTGCCCTCGGGCTGAGCCTGCGCTTTGTTTCTTTCATCAGCCATTTTATCACCTCACCTAGATATTATACTATGTTTCGTCAGCATTTGCAAGTACTTTGACAAATTTTTTTGACGCTTGCTCCTATGTCGGAAAATTATGTATGATAATTTGTATAAATAATTGTTTTATCTATTGAAAAAATCCCGGCGATGTAGTATACTTATAGTGTATTATTTTGTTTGGAAAGAGGTTTTTTTATGTGCGGATTTGTTGGATTTACCAACCATATAGATAATACGGACGAGATACTCGGTATGATGATGGACAGGATAAAGCACCGCGGTCCTGATTCCGAGGGAAAGTATATTGATGAGAACGTCGCTATGGGCTTTCGCAGACTCTCTCTCATAGACCTTTCCGAAAACGGCGGCCAGCCGATATATAATGAGGACAGATCAAAGGTGCTTACCTTCAACGGCGAGATCTATAATTTCAAGGAGCTCAGAGAAGAGCTCGTTTCTGCCGGACATACATTTTACACCAAGACCGATTCCGAGGTCCTTATCCACGGATATGAGGAGTGGGGAGAGGACCTTCTCGATAAGCTCAGAGGGATGTTTGCATTCATCATCTACGATAAAGAGAAAAACGAGCTGTTCGGCGCAAGGGATTTCTTTGGGATAAAGCCCCTTTACTATGCTCAGATGGGTGACACCTTTATGTGGGGCTCTGAGATCAAGAGCTTTCTCGATCACCCGGCCTTCGTGAAGGAACTCAATGAAGATGTGCTGGAGACTTATCTTACGTTCCAGTATTCGCCTACAGAGCAGACCTTTTTCAAGAACGTGTTCAAGCTTCCGGCGGCACACTGCTTCACTTATAAGGACGGTGTGATGAACGTCAGAAGATACTGGGAGGTAAAGTTCTCACCCGATGAGGAGCCCACTCTTGAGGACTGGGTGAACAGAATATCAGATACGTTCAAGGACAGCGTTGAGGCGCACAAGTTCGCTGATGTCGAGGTCGGTTCATTCCTGTCAAGCGGCGTTGATTCAAGCTATGTTGCAGCAGAGGCCAACGTTGACAAGACCTTTACCGTAGGCTTCGGCGAGGACGAGAAGTATAACGAGATCGGCTATGCTAAAGAGTTCTCGAAGTATATAAACAAAGAAAACTATTCTAAGGTGATAACTCCCGAGGAATACTGGGACAGCCTTGAAAAAATACAGTATCAGATGGACGAACCTCTGGCTGACCCTGCGGCGATCGCGCTGTATTTCGTGTGCCAGATAGCGTCAGAAAAGGTAAAGGCCGTTCTTTCGGGAGAGGGCGCTGATGAGATCTTCGGCGGATATAACATTTATCATAACCCTGCCGATATGGCTCCCTACTTCAGGATACCAAGACCTATCAGAAAGGCTGTGGGTGCAGGTGCATCACATCTTCCGCCCAAGCATGGCGTGAATTATCTTGTAAGGGGCTCTAAGGATCTTGAGGAGCGCTTTATCGGAAATGCTTATATGTTCTCCGAGAAGGAGAGGAAGGCTCTTCTGAAAATAAAGACAGATGCGCCCGATGCAATGGCAGTTACAAAGCCGTTTTATGAGCGCTGTGCCGATAACGATGAGGTAACAAGGATGCAGTATCTCGATCTGCACCTGTGGATGACGGGAGATATACTGCTGAAGGCAGATAAGATGAGCATGGCACATTCGCTGGAGCTCAGAGTTCCGTTCCTTGATAAAAAGGTTATGGAGCTTGCCGAGCAGATACCCACCAGATTCAGAGTTACCAAGACCGAAACAAAATATGCGATGAGGCTCGCAGCCCTCAGAGCCTGCCCGCCGCAGACAGCAAAAAAGAAAAAGCTTGGCTTCCCTGTGCCTACAAGAGTATGGCTCAAGGAGGATAAGTATTATGAGCTGGTAAAGAGCCGCTTTACGAGCGAGGCATCTGAAAAGTTCTTCAATACAGATCAGCTCGTTAAGCTTCTCGATGAGCACAGAGAGGGCAAATATGACCATTCCAGAAAGATCTGGACAGTGTTTACCTTCCTTGTATGGTACAAGGTGTATTTTGAGCAGTAGCCGACAGTTTTAGCTCAGGCTCGTCCTGACAATACTAGGGGTGCCGATCATGGAGAAGAGAAAAATAAATATCAACAAAGCAGAGGTAATCAGGTTCCTGGGCTACCGGGAGAAGCGCCCGGGCAAGGACGTTATGTCAATAATAGACGAGTGCGAAAATGCTCTGCAGGAGGTAATGATGCCTGCGTTCACGTTCCGTATCCTCGGCCTCAGGCATAAGTATGAAGGCATTGACGTGATGGGGACTGACCTTACTCTTGAGGGCAATGATATAGCGCGTCACTTATCGGGCTGTGACAGGTGTGCTCTTATGGCGGCGACGGTATCCGTCGGGGCTGACAGGCTGATAAAGTCTTACGAGGCACAGGATATGACCAAGGCGCTGGTTGCTGATGCGGTGGCGTCTGCTGCGGTGGAGGCTTTGTGCGATGACGCCGTGACGGAGATATCTAACAGGACCAGGAGCTTCCTTACATGGAGGTATTCGCCCGGGTACGGTGACCTTTCCCTTGACATACAGCCTGTGCTTCTGGATATTCTCAATGCTCAGAGACAGGTCGGCATAACGCTGGGCGAGAACAACATAATGATACCGAGAAAGTCGGTAACGGCTATCATCGGTCTTTCAAACAGGTCACTTGATCTCGGCAGGCAAAGCTGTGAGAAAAGCTGTAAGAACTGCCGTATGAGATATAAATGCGCTTACAGCGAATATTGAACCTATGGCGGAGCGGTCTCCGCCTTTGGCGTTTTCTATCGGAGGAATATTAATGACAGGAAAGCTGAAAACTCTTTTTGACAATAAACAGATGATAATTCTTGACGGAGCTATGGGAACGATGCTGCAGCAGAATGGGCTCAAAATGGGAGAGCTGCCCGAAAAGCTGAACCTTGACCGCCCCGAATGGCTGATCGATATCCATAAGCAGTATATAGCGGCAGGCTCTGACATTATATACACTAACACCTTTGGCGCCAACAGGCTGAAGCTCAAAAGGTGCGGCTACACGGTTGAGGAGACCGTGAGGGCGGCCGTCAAAAACGCGCGTGCTGCTGCTGAGGACACCGGAACACTCGTTGCACTTGACATTGGCCCTATCGGGCAGATGTTGGAGCCGACGGGAACGCTTTCGTTTGAAGAAGCTTACGATATCATCAGAGAGCAGGTCGTTGCGGGCAGTGAAGCAGACCTCATAGTGTTTGAGACTATGAGCGACCTGTATGAGCTCAAAGCAGGCGTGCTGGCAGCAAAGGAGAACAGCGATCTTCCCATAATCTGTACCCTTACTTTCGAGTCTAACCTGCGCACCTTTACCGGAACGAGCATTTCTTCCTCTGCACTTACCCTTGAAAGCCTGGGCATAGACGCAATAGGTGTGAACTGCTCGCTCGGCCCGAAGGAGCTTTATCCGATAGTTGAGGAGATGTCAAAATGGACTAATCTGCCGCTGGTAGTAAAGCCAAATGCAGGCCTACCTGATCCCGTAACAAATGAGTATGACTGCTCGCCGGAAGAGTTTACCGAGCTTATGAAGGCGTTCATACCGCTTGGGGTGAAGTTTTTAGGCGGCTGCTGCGGAACTGCCCCCGAGTATATAAGACAGGTATCCGAAATGTCTGCCGGTGCGCTCTATCAGCCGCAGCATAATGATATACCTGCAGCGGTCTGCTGCGCTACGAACACCGTGGTGATAGATCAGCCGCGTATCATCGGCGAGAGGATAAACCCTACGGGCAAAAAGCGTTTCAAGGAAGCTCTTCTGGCGGGAGATATAGACTATATACTCTCTCAGGCGATAGAGCAGACAGACGCAGGCGCTGACATACTTGATGTAAATGTTGGGCTTCCGTCTATAGATGAGAAGGCTATGATGATAAGAGCCGTAAAGGAGCTTCAGGGAGTTGTCGATGTTCCTTTGCAGATAGATTCAACTATCCCCGAGGTGCTAGAGGCGGCGCTGAGGATATATAACGGCAAGCCGATAGTCAATTCGGTGAACGGAGAGGAGAAGTCTCTGAACACCGTGCTGCCGCTGGTGAAAAAGTACGGTGCGTCAGTTGTCGGGCTGACGCTTGACGAAAACGGCATACCCAAAAAGGCCGAGGAGCGTTTCGCTATCGCGCAGAGGATACTTGACAGGGCTCTCGTGATCGATATCAGGAAAGAGGACGTTTATATAGACTGTCTTACGCTCACGGCATCGGCTGAGCAGGAAAATGTTTATGAGACCGTAAAGGCGGTCGAGATGGTAAAGACAAGGCTCGGCCTGAGAACGGTGCTGGGTGTTTCAAATATCAGCTTCGGCCTTCCGAACAGGGAGCTTGTGAACTGCAACTTCCTGCAGATGGCGCTCACAAAAGGGCTTGATCTGCCGATAATGAACCCTAATATCGGCTCTATGACTGGCGCTGTGAGAGCTTATAAGCTGCTTATGAATATTGATGTGAATTCTGTTGACTTCATATCGCACTATTCTGGTCAGGAGGACAAGCCAAAGCCGGCGGCCGGCGAAAAGGTCACAATGGATCTTCCGAGCGCAGTGGCCTCAGGCCTGAAGGCTGAGTGCCGCAGCATAACAAAGGAGCTGCTGAAAACCACTGAGCCTATGGAGATAGTGAACACAATGCTCATACCGGCGCTTGATAAGGCAGGTGCTGAGTTTGAAAAGGGAAAGCTCTTTCTGCCGCAGCTGATACAGACGGCTTCCGCTTCACAGGTGTGCTTTGAGGTCATAAAGGAGCATATACTTGCGACAGGAGAGAAAACAGTTTCAAAGGGCAAGATAATTCTTGCGACTGTCAAGGGCGATATACACGATATCGGAAAGAACATCGTTAAGGTCCTGCTTGAAAACTACGGCTACGATGTGCTTGACCTCGGCCGTGATGTTGACTGCCAGCTGGTGGTCGATGAGGCTATAAAAAACGAGGTGCCGCTTGTCGGGCTGTCAGCTCTGATGACGACGACTCTCGGCAGTATGGAAACTACGGTCAAGCTCTTGAAAGAGCAGTATCCCGAGTGTAAGATAATGGTCGGGGGCGCGGTAGTTACGCCTGATTATGCCGAGCAGATAGGTGCAGACTATTATGCAAATGACGCAAAGGAATCTGTCGATATAGCACGCAGGGTCTTCGGCAACTGAAATGAATAAAAAGCTTAAAACCTCCAATGCTGAATGCATAACAGCTTTGGAGGTTTTACTATGAAAAAATTATGCATCTCACTTTCGGCAGCACTTATCATCACCGCGGCAGGCGGAGCGAAGCCTGTGATACAGGCAGAGGGTCTGGGCTTTTTCGTGCCGTCGCAGTCTGTAACAGCGCAGAAGAAACACAAAAAAAGCGAGATAGAGCTCATAAAGCCCTCGAAGCTGACCTTCGGCTTCGCTATCGGGGAGCTTTTTGAAAAGCTGTTCGGGTGATGATATAACTATACAATAAAATGTACAGTTAAGCTCCTTTTTGCCGTTGACATTGATGACGGAATATGTTAAAATCAAAGAGATGAATGATCGTGCGAGGTGATATGAATGATCGAATTTGTGTGCGGCGGTACCTACAGCACCCGCGAGCTCGTGATGCTCGAAAAGATAAGGGCAGCTGCCGGAAACGGTGAGGACGTGCTCTGCATCATACCGGATCAGTTCTCCTTTGAGTTTGATAAAAAGGTATATGACTATGTGGGGGCAAGGCTTTTCAATTCGATAAGAACGGCAGGCTTCAACCGTCTGAGCGAGCTGCTGGCCAAGGAATACGGCGGTGCAGGGCAGAGCTCTGACGACCATGTGAGGACGGTGCTGATGTACAAGGCGGTGAGAGCACTTGCGAAGGCAAAGTCGGTAAGGTTCTATAAAAGGGAGCTTGACAAGCCTGCCTTTATCAGAGAGTGCAAGGCGCTTATAGCGGAGCTTCGGGAGAGCGGCGTCACGCCTGAGATGATGAGCGCTGCTGCCGAAAAGCTTGGGGGCGCGTTGGGCGGAAAGCTTTCTGACCTTTCGTTTATCTATTCAGCTTACCTGAATGAGCTTGAACAGCGCGAGATGACGGATTCTGTCTCGGCGCTTTCAAAGGCGTGCGTTCAGGCAAGAGAGCACGGCTATTTCCTCGGGAAGACTGTTTTTGTGGATTCGTTCTCGGGCTTTACGTTTGATGAGTACAAGCTTCTTGAAAGCTGCATAGCCCAGAGCCGCTCGGTCACCGTATCACTTGTGATAGATGAGGACTGTGTAAGGCGTTATCATGCGCACCCGTTTTATGATACAGTCCGCACCAGAGAACGCCTTTGCGAGCTCGCGGAGGCTCACGGCAAGGAGAGCCGCTTTGTTCTTTGTGATGATGCGCAGGGAGTTTCTCCTGAATTGTTATATCTATCCAAAAATCTGTACAATTACAGTAAGGCTCCTTACGTCGGAGAAGCAGGAGCCGTTCATACGGTCACTGCCTCAGATGTCTTTGAAGAGGCTGACTATATCTGCAGTGAGATAAAAAGGCTTGTGAGAGAAAAGTCTCACAGATACAGTGATATTGCAGTAGCAGTAAGGGATATGTCTCAGTTCTCATCAGCTATGGAGAGTGCATTTGAGCGCTATGAGATACCGTATTTCACAGATAAGGGCACAAATGCTGAGACCTCATCGGTGGTAAGGTATATGATAGCGGTGTTCAGGTGCCTGCTCACGAAGGAGTATTCCACCGACAATATAATGAAGCTGATAAAGTCCCCTCTCTATCCTATGGAGGAGCTGGAGGTCAATGACCTTGAGCAGTACTGCTACATATGGGATATAGATAAGTCGCTCTGGAACAGTGATTTTGCAGCGGCCGGAGGACTTACACCGAAGCAGCTTGCCAGACTGAATGTGCTCAGAAGATCAGTGATAGAGCCGTTTGACAAATTCAAGGCTGCAATTGGTGAGGAGCCCACTGCGGCACTTATCTCAAAGGCGCTCTATGACCTTTTCCGCGACATTAAATTCACCTCGCAGACCTATTCTGTATTTCACCGCGCAGGCGAAACTGACAGCGAAAATGCCCTTGAAGCTGCACGCGGCTTCAGGCAGCTGTGGAGCAGCTCTCTGAGCGCTGTGAAGACGATATATGATTATGTGGGCGACGAGCCGATGTCACTGAGAAGATATTCAGACCTTTTCAGGATAATGCTTTCAGGGATAAAGGTCTCAAAGCCGCCGCAGAAGCTTGACTGTGTCCTTCTCTGTCAGGCGGGTCATTCGAGAACGGGCTTTGCACGCACGGTGTTTGCGGCTGAGGTCAATGACGGAGTTTTTCCGGCAAATGTATCTTCCGGAGAACTGATTACGGAGCACGAAAAACAGCTCCTTGAAAAGGAGGAGGGCATTTATCTGGGGCAGAGTGCGAGGACACAGTTCCAGAGCGAAAAGCTCACCTGCTACAATGCGCTCACTCTGCCGATAGAGAAGCTTTATATCCTCTATACCAGGACCGACCTTCTGGGAAACTCAAAGAGACCCTCGGTGCTGGTCTCGGAGGCAGAGGCGATGTTCGGCAGCGGCATAAATATAAATGCGTCTCTGCTGCCTGCTGAGAGCTATGTAGCAAATTACCGCAGCGCCTATTATAAATATCTGGAGAGCATAGCTTCGAGAGATACCGTTACAGAAACTCTCAGGGCTTTGCTCAGTATGTCTGATGAATACCGCGGCAGGCTCGACGCCAACAGGGATATCCATGAGGACGGCCACTACAGCCTTCCACAAAAGGCTGCCGAAAAGCTGTTTTTCAACAGCGGCAAACTGTACATATCACCTACCCAGCTGGAGACCTACTTCAAGTGTCCGTTCTCGTATTTCTGCAAGTACGGGCTCTCTCTCCGTGCGCCTTCAAAAAAGACTGTCAGCGCAGCAAACAAGGGTCTGCTCATCCATTCCATGCTTGAGCATATAGTTTCCGACAGAAGTGAAGAGCTGGGCTTTGCCGGCGCTTTGCTTGCGATGAGTGACGAAGAGCTTTTGCAGCGTGTGAAAGAAGAGGTAAAGGCTTATATTGATAAGGAGCTCGGAGGAGACTATGCAAAGCCTGCCGACTTCGACTATATCGTGCATCAGCTTGAAGACGCTTCCTACGAGATAGCCTTGTTTGTAAGAGACGAGCTCGGCGGCTCAAAGTTCAGGCCGAAGCTCGTTGAGTATAAGCTCGATGATGCCGAAAAGCAGTTTGAGATAGATTGCGGCAGCGGCAAAAAGCTCATACTCGGTGGAACTATCGACAGAGCCGACGTTTATGAACAGGACGGCGAGATGTATGTGCGCGTTATAGATTATAAAACTGGCAGCAAGACCTCGTTCAGGTATTCTAAGCTTTATCACGGGCTGAATCTGCAGATGTTCGTCTATCTCACAGGGCTGCTTGAATCTGACGGGATATTCGATAAGCCGAAGGAGCATATCCGTCAGGCAGGAGTGATGTATTATATCTTCGGCAAGCCCTTGAACAAAAAGGTAACACAGTCTCCCGATGCTGACGGCGACATTGACAAGACAAAACAAAAGCTGCTTGAATCATTCAAGCCTGAGGGCAGAACAGTCGACAGCGAAAACGTTCTGCGGGCATATAATGAGAGCTCCTCTTATGCCTATGTGCCTTATAAGATATCGAATAAGACCGGCATAGATGAGGGCGCTGTAACGAACGAGGGCTTTACCGCCCTGAGGACCTTTGCCAAAAACAAGATCGTGCAGTTCGGGTGCGACCTGTCAGGCGGCAGGATAAGTGCAAGACCTCTCGACAACACCTGCACCAACTGCGATTATGCCGGCATCTGCGGCCTTATCAACCGCGACAGCGCCATCAACACAGACGACAAGGTATATGACGCGCTTTTCAGAGAGGAACTGTCAAGGATAGCAAAGGAGGGTGAGCACAATGAGTGAATCGGCCGTAAACTGGACGCCCGAACAGCAGCACGCTATTGAGGCAAGAGGAAAGGGACTTATCGTTTCAGCGGCAGCCGGAAGC
>CACXFU010000188.1 GCA_902767035.1 uncultured Ruminococcus sp. | reverse complement strand
CCGCCGACGATGCTTAAAAACAGCTTCCTGACAAGGCCGTTCACAATGATGGTCGAGATGTACGGCCTGCCCGAATATGACGGCATAAACCCGACGGCGTTCGTGGCCCTTACCTATACGCTGCTGTTCGGTATAATGTTCGGTGATCTGGGACAGGGGCTCGTGCTGTTCCTGGGAAGTATACTGCTCAACAAAAAGCTGGGTGCCAAGGCCGCTGGAATGGTCAGACGAGTGGGACTTTCAAGTATGGTGTTCGGAACGCTGTACGGGTCGTTCTTCGGGTATGAAGAGCTGCTCGATCCCTTGTTCGAGAATTTAGGGATAGACTTCCTGCCGCTGAAGGTGTTCAGACAGACCAATTTCATACTTATAACTGCGGTCGGGATAGGTATCGCGCTGATAGTGATGTCGATGCTGCTGAACATATATGCAGGGTTTAAGAAAAAAGATTACGAAAAGGCGATATTCGGGTGCAACGGCATCTGCGGTATGATCTTCTACTCCTCTGTGATAGCAGGAGTTGTCAGCAGTCTGATGTTCGATGTAAAGATAATGTCTGCACCGTTCGTTATCTGCCTGATAGTGATACCGCTTATCTGTATATTCTGCCGTGTGCCGTTTGCGGCTGCGGTGAAGTATAAAAAGATGCAGCTGTCCGAGGACGGAGAAAAGATGACGATAGGAAACTTCATCGTCGAGAACTTCTTCGAGATGTTCGAGTTCGTGCTGAGCTACGTATCGAACACAATGTCCTTCCTGAGAGTCGGAGGGTTCGTCCTTTCGCACGCAGGTATGATGCTCGTCGTTATGACGCTTATGGACGGCGCGAGCGCTGTGGCACAGCCGATAGTGCTCGTCATCGGAAATCTGTTCGTTATGGCTATGGAGGGTATGATCGTGGCTATCCAGATAATCAGGCTGGAATTCTACGAGATGTTCTCAAGGTTCTATGACGGCGGCGGAAAGCCGTTCGAGCCAATAAGCCTTAAATTCTCGGCTCAGGTCGAGCAGTAAATATAATGGAGGAATAACTTATGCTTATTTATTTTACACTTCCGCTCATCGCGGTATTGCTTCTTCTCGTACCGTTCGCTTTCATGGCTAAGAAGATCAGAAACGGAAAGTCCCCAAAGGGTGCGTTTATCGGAAACCTCTGCACCTTTGCTGGCATTATGCTGGCAGCATTCATCGTGCCGATAGGCAACTTTGTAAGCGCTGCTTCTGAGGAGAGCACCAAGGCTGCACTTTCAACAGGTACAGGTCTCGGCTACCTTGCAGCTGCACTTGCGGTAGGTCTTTCGTGTATCGGTTCAGGTATCGCTGTTGCGGCAGGCGCTCCTGCGGCTATCGGCGCTACGAGTGAGGACCCCAAGAACTTCGTCAAGGCACTTATCTTCGTCGTTCTCGGTGAAGGTATCGCCCTTTACGGACTGCTCATCTCTATCCTTATCATCTCCAATATCGGAGGCTAAAAAAGGAAAGGTCTTTATGAGATTTTATCTTATCAGTGACAATATAGATACCCAGATGGGTATGAGGCTCGCAGGGATAGAGGGCGTTGTCGTCCATACCCCTGAGGAGGTCTCGGGTGCGCTCGATGAGGCTATGAAAATGGAGGACGTGGGCGTTATACTGATGACTGACCTTGCGGTGAAGCAGTGCCGCGAGAGGGTCTATGAGTATAAGCTGACGTCGAAAAAGCCCCTCATCGTTGAGATACCCGACAGACACGCTACCTCAAAAATATCCGATACCATATCCCGCTACCTTTCGGAGGCGGTAGGTATCAAGCTCTGATAAAGGAGGCTGCTGGCATGAATATCAATGAGACTGAAAAGCTCGAACGCTTCAGGCAGGCCGTGTTCGACGAGGCCGATCAGAAGGCGCGTGAGATCACCGAGGCCGCGGAGCTTGAATACAAAAACAGGCTCGATGAGGCGCAGAGCACTGCCGCAGAGAGCGAGCAGAACGCTAAAAAAGAAGCCGACAGAGCTATGCAGGACAAACAGCTAAGAGAGATATCCGCTCAGAGGATAGGTTCTCAGAGAAATGTTCTTATCCACAGGGAGGAGCTTATCGAAAGGGTCTTCTCAAATGTCAGGGAAAAGCTGGCCGCTTTCAGAAAGAGCGCCGATTATAAGGCTTATCTGAAGCAGAAGGCCGCACTTGCATGGAGCGAGTATCCCGAATTCAAGGGCACGGCTTATCTTTCACCGGAGGATATGAAGTATGCCGATGTGTTTGACAGCTTTGAGGTCAGGGAGCGCGACGCCATAGAGCTTGGCGGAGTGCTTATCGTATATGATGAGCAGGGCATAGCCCTTGACCACACCTTCGACTCTGCCTTTGAGGAGCAGAGAGCTCTCTTCTCGAACAGATCTGAACTGGCGCTCTGAAGCCTGCACTCTCACTAAGGAGAATACAAATGGACGTAATCTATTCAATAAACGGACCTGTTGTCAAGGTAGCCGATACCAAGACCTTTATGATGCAGGAGATGGTGTATGTCGGTGACAAAAGGCTCATCGGCGAGGTCATCAGGGTCGAGAGCGACTTCACTACTATCCAGGTCTATGAGTCTACTACGGGGCTGAAGCCCGGTGAGCCGGTAGAATCCACCGGTGCGCCTATGTCGGCAACGCTTGCCCCGGGAATAATCACGAATATCTTCGACGGTATCGAAAGACCGCTGAGAACGCTCTCCGAAATGTCGGGCGCGTTCATCGCTGACGGTGCGAACGTGGACAGCGTTGACACCGAAAAGGAATACAAGGTCGAGATCTGTGTTAAGGAGGGCGACAGGCTCTCGGCAGGAGATATCTACTGCACCTGCCCCGAGACGCCCGTAGTTGAACACAGATGCATGGTGCCCCCGCTCTCAAAGGGCGGAGAGGTCATCTGGACGGCGAAAAACGGTTACTACAAGGTGAACGATACCGTAGTTAAAATAAAGGACGGCGCAGGCAGAGTGACTGAGCTCACCCTTATGCAGAAATGGCCTATCAGAACGCCGCGCCCCTGCAAAAACAGGCTGCCTATCGACAGACCCCTTGTTACCGGCCAGAGGATAGTTGATACCATACTGCCGATAGCTAAGGGCGGTACGGCTGCGATACCGGGCGGCTTCGGCACGGGCAAGACTATGACTCAGCACCAGCTTGCAAAGTGGTGCGATGCCGACATCATCGTTTATATCGGCTGCGGCGAGCGCGGCAACGAGATGACACAGGTGCTGGAGGAGTTCTCAGAGCTTATTGACCCCAGAACACAAAAGCCCCTTACTGACAGAACGGTTCTTATCGCCAATACCTCAAATATGCCTGTTGCAGCGCGTGAGGCCTCTATCTATACAGGTATCACGCTTGCAGAGTATTACAGAGATATGGGCTATCACATAGCTATAATGGCGGATTCCACATCAAGATGGGCAGAGGCTCTTCGAGAGATCTCAGGCCGTCTGGAGGAAATGCCTGCCGAGGAAGGCTTTCCGGCATATCTGCCCTCGCGTATTTCGGAATTCTATGAGAGAGCAGGCTATGTTGAGACTTTGAACGGCAGAGAGGGCTCCGTCACCATTATAGGCGCGGTATCCCCTCAGGGAGCAGACTTCTCCGAGCCTGTAACACAGAACACAAAGAGGTTCGTTCGCTGCTTCTGGGCGTTGGATAAGTCTCTCGCATATGCAAGACATTACCCTGCTATCAACTGGAACACCAGCTATTCAGAGTATACCGAGGATCTCGGCGCATACTACAGAGACAGGGTAGCTGACGATTTCATGGAGGTAAGACAGGAGATATCGAATATCCTTGTTGAAGAGAACACCCTTATGGAGATCGTAAAGCTCATGGGTACGGATGTTCTGCCCGATGACCAGAAGCTTCTTATCGAGACTGCAAGAGTGGTAAGGGTAGGGTTCCTTCAGCAGAATGCTTACCATAAGGACGATACCTATGTTCCGCTTGAAAAGCAGTATCTTATGATGAAGCTTATACTTAGCTTCTATGAAAAATCGAAGAAAGCTCTTGAGCAAGGCTTCACGGCACAGCAGGCTCTCTCGCTTGGCTGGGCTGATAAGCTTGTCAAGATGAAATACGATATCCCGAATGACAAGCCTGAGCTGTTCGGAGATTACGAGCTTGAAATGAGAGCCGATTATGAAAAGCTGACGGGAGGTGCCGCTGAGTGAACGTAAAGTATATCGGACTGAGCGAGATAAACGGCCCTCTGGTGGCACTGGAGAACGTAAGCGGTATCTCATACGATGAAATGGCTGAGATCAGGCTCGATGACGGCACCAAAAGGCTCGCAAGAGTTGTAGAGGTCGACAAGGGAAGGGCAGTGCTCCAGGTGTTTGAGGGCACAAAGGGTCTGTCTCTTGTGAACACTACCACAAAGTTTGAGGGCAGAAGTATGCAGCTGCCGCTGTCCACCGAGATGCTCGGCAGGATATTCAACGGTGCAGGCAAGCCTATCGACGGCCTCGGAGATATCTTCCCCGAGAAGACAGGCGATATAAACGGTGCTCCTCTTAACCCTGTTATGAGGACTTACCCCAGAAACTATATAAATACGGGCATAAGCTCGATAGACGCACTGATGACCCTCATCAGAGGCCAGAAGCTCCCGATATTCTCGGGCTCAGGTCTTTCGCACAACAAGCTTGCCGTTCAGATAGTAAGGCAGGCAAAGATAGCTGATGAGAACGGACAGGATTTTGCGATAGTGTTCGGTGCGATGGGCGTAAAGAACGACGTCGCAGACTATTTCAGAAGAAGCTTCGAGGAATCGGGCGCACTTGAAAGGGTCGTGATGTTCCTTAACCTTTCAAACGATCCTATCATCGAAAGGATACTTACCCCTAAGGCAGCGCTCACCTGTGCTGAGTACCTTGCGTTCGAGCATGATATGCACATTCTTGTTATCCTCACGGATATGACTTCATATGCAGAGGCGCTCAGAGAGTTCTCGTCCTCAAAGGGTGAGATCCCCGGAAGAAAGGGCTATCCCGGATATCTGTATTCTGACCTTGCATCTATCTATGAGAGAGCAGGCATAGTAAAGGGAGCGAAGGGCTCCGTTACTCAGATACCGATACTCACAATGCCGAACGATGACATAACTCACCCGGTACCTGACCTTACCGGATATATCACCGAGGGTCAGATAGTTCTTGACCGTAACCTTGACCAGACAGGCGTATACCCCGCGGTATCAGTCCTGCCGTCGCTGTCCCGTCTTATGAAGGACGGTATAGGTGAGGGCTACACGAGAGAGGATCACCAGATGGTATCGAACCAGCTGTTCGCAGCCTATGCAAAGGTGCAGGACGCAAGGAGCCTTGCCTCTGTCATCGGTGAGGAGGAGCTTTCCGAAACCGATAAGTCATATCTGAAATTCGGAGAGCTTTTTGAAAAGCATTTTATAGATCAGGGCTTTGACGTCAACAGAACTATCGGAGAGACCCTCGACCTCGGCTGGCAGCTTCTTTCAACCCTGCCGAAGAACGAGCTCGACCGTGTTGACGACGAACACCTTGAAAAGTACTACAGCGCAGAAAAGGCAGCTCAGTACTTCTCAGAAGAATAAACAGATCAGGCATTTCAGGTAATAGGTAATAGGGAATAGGGAATAGGTATGGTATCGCCTTCGGCGATGATATCTGTTCCCCGGATCCGTACCTGTTCCCGTTACCTGCGATCAATGATCTATTCCCTATTACCTATTACCTATTCCCTATTACCTATTACCTATTACCTATTACCTATTCCCTATTACCTATTACCTATTCCCTATTCCCTATTACCTATTATCTATTACCTATTACCTATTCCCTATTCCCTATTACCTATTATCTATTCCCTATTACCTAAAAAAGAGGTGGTTGTGTGGCAGAGCAGCAGGTCTTTCCGACCAAAGGAAATCTGATATCGTCAAAAAAGGCACTGCAGCTGGCGGCGCTGGGCTATGAGCTCCTTGACAGAAAAAGGAGCATACTGATAAGAGAGCTTATGAGCCTTGTTGATAAGGCCGGCGAGCTCAGGGGCAGTATAGAGGATACCTACGTTGAGGCTTATTCTGCGCTGCAGCTGGCAAACATCACAATGGGCGTAATAACGCCGTATGCTTCCTGCATACCTGTTGAAAAGGGACTGAGCCTTGACTCAAAAAGCGTTATGGGAGTAGAGCTCCCGACGGTAGCTCTCGAGCAGAAGCAGCCAGATGTTACCTACGGCTTTTCACAGACGACCTCACAGCTGGACGCGGCTTTCCTCGCCTTTGAAAAAGTAAAGCAGATAACCGCTGAGCTTGCCGAGGTGGAAAACAGCATCTACAGGCTCTCGGTCGCAATAAGAAAGACTCAGAGAAGAGCAAACGCTCTGCAGAATATCATAATACCCAGAAACGAGAGGATAGTGAAGTTCATCACGGATTCTCTTGAGGAGAAGGACAGAGAGGAATTCTCCAGAATGAAGGTAATAAAAGCTCAGAAGCTCAGAAAATCAGCAGGCAGATAAAGACCTATAAAGAAAGAGGGGAATGAAAAATGACCGACCTTTTGACAAGACTGTTCAAAAACTACTGGATACTCAGCGTGTTCTGTATCGTTCTCGGGCTGGCACTGATAGTTGATCCCGAGTTCTTTTCCCAGTCGATAAGCTGGGTAGTCGGCGGACTGTTCGCAGCCTACGGCGTGGTATATCTTATAAAGTATTTTATTGATTCCGGCGAGAACAACTTCGGCTTTGATCTTGTCAGGGGCATAGTGCTTATGGCTATAGGTGTTTTCCTAATAGTCAGGCGCGAATTCATTCCGAACGTTATCGCGATAGTTACGGGCTTTTATATGCTTGTAAGCTCAATAGTTTCACTGCAGAACAACCTGAGAGTGAAAAAAGCAGGCTTTGACGGCTGGCAGGCAGGTGTTGTATTTTCTCTTATAACTCTGGCAGGCGGCTGCGTGCTTATCTTCAACCCCCTTATGGGCCAGAAGATCGCGATGACACTTCTCGGTGCAGCTCTCCTCGTTACGGGCATTTCAAATACGGCAGGCTGCTTCAGGGCGTCAAGAAAGCTTAAAAAGATCAGAAAAATGGCCGGTTCGGGCGAGCTTGTGCGCTATGAGGGTTCAAGGCGCAGCGGAAGCGGCAAGGATGATTATATAGATATCTGAGGGTGGAAGGCCGTTTTTCAGTGGTATAGTAAATGTCAAAACAATCTGTTGTTTCTGTTTGTTGCAAAACTCTATTTAATTCTACGTACAAAATGATCTGCTGATTAAATAGATATATCGTCGCCTTGTTAGGGGGCTTTCCAGCAGCTACCACGTCTGCTGCACGCTCACCTAACGACCCCTTCGGACAAATAATTTAAAGTAGTACTTTTTTGACAGACTGGAACGACAAAACAATTTGCCGTTTACTATAAAAAATCACAAAAAAGTCGTCAAAATCTTTCCGGATTTGTGAAAGAGTGAAAATGTTTGAAAATCGCTTGACAAAATGCGGCTTTTGGTCTATACTCATAGATGTAAACAGCAACGGCGCTGTGAACGTAATGTTCACGGCGCCTGTTTTATTAGCTGGTATTAAAAACAGGAGGAATTTGTATGTCGAATGTACCTGAATTTTTTGGCGCGGACGTTTTTAACGAAGCAGTGATGAGAGAAAGGCTCCCGAAGGCAACCTTCAAGGCCCTGAAGAAGACTATCGACAACGGAGAGGCTTTACAGCCGGAGGTCGCAAATATCGTTGCGAATGCGATGAAGGACTGGGCTGTTGAGAGAGGCTGCACACACTATACTCACTGGTTCCAGCCTATGACAGGTCTGACGGCAGAGAAGCATGACAGCTTTATCTCGCCGACCGATGACGGCCATGTTATCATGGAGTTCTCGGGCAAGGAGCTTATCAAGGGCGAGCCTGATGCTTCCTCATTCCCTTCGGGCGGACTGAGAGCCACCTTCGAGGCAAGGGGCTATACCGCATGGGATCCGACCTCCTACGCTTTCATAAAATGCAACACTCTCTGTATCCCGACAGCTTTCTGCTCTTACAGCGGCGAGGCTCTTGACAAGAAGACCCCTCTGCTCAGATCAATGGAGGCTATCAACAAGTCTGCTCTCAGAGTGCTGAAGCTGTTCGGCTCCGATGCTACAAGAGTTGTGGCTAATGTTGGACCCGAGCAGGAATACTTCCTCATTGACAGAGAGATGTATTCTCACAGAAAAGACCTTATCTTTGCCGGAAGGACCCTCTTCGGCGCACCTGCTCCGAAGGGACAGGAGCTTGAGGATCATTACTTCGGAACTATCAAGACCAGAGTTCAGGCTTATATGAGAGACCTTGACGATCAGCTCTGGAGACTCGGCGTTTATGCCAAGACCAAGCACAATGAGGTCGCTCCGGCTCAGCATGAGCTTGCACCTATCTTCGGCACAGCGAATATCGCTACCGATCATAACCAGCTCACTATGGAGATCATGAAGAGAACTGCCAGAAAGCACGGCTTCAAGTGCCTTCTCCATGAGAAGCCCTTTGCAGGCATCAACGGCTCGGGCAAGCATAACAACTGGTCTATCTCTACAAACACAGGCGTGAACCTTCTTGACCCCGGCAAAACACCTGCGGAGAACGCACAGTTCCTGCTGATGCTCTCAGCAGTTATCAAAGCGGTCAACGATTATCAGGATATACTCAGAGCCAGTGTCGCTTCCGCCGGAAACGATCACAGACTCGGTGCTAACGAGGCGCCTCCTGCTATCATCTCTATCTTCCTCGGCGATGAGCTCACAGGTATCCTTGACTCTATCGTCAACGGCGTGAAGTACGAGGGCAAGAGAGTTGAGATGGAGATCGGTGTTGACGTTCTGCCGCACTTCCGCAAGGATACGACCGACAGAAACAGAACATCACCGTTCGCATTCACAGGCAATAAGTTCGAGTTCAGAATGCCCGGCTCAAAGCTTTCGGTAGCCGGCCCGATGACAGTGCTCAACACTATCGTTGCAAAGGTCCTCGATGATTTCGCTGAGGTGCTTGAGAAGGCTGACAATTTCCAGGATGCTCTTGATGACCTCATCAAGGCTACTATCAAGGAAAACCAGGCTATCATCTTCAACGGCAACGGCTATTCCGCTGAGTGGCCTGCTGAGGCTGAGAAGAGAGGCCTCCTGAACCTGAGATCAACTCCCGAGGCTGTTCCCACATTCGCAGCCCCCAAGAATATCGAGCTTTTCGAGAAGTACGGCGTTTATACCGAGACAGAGCTCCATTCAAGAGTTGAGATACTGCTCGATGAGTACTGCAAGACCCTTAACATCGAGGCTCTGACGATGGTAGATATGGCTAAAAAGGATATCCTGCCTGCTGTGGCAACGTATATCAAGGAGCTTGCAAAGACTGCCGAGCTTGCAAAGAGCTGCGGCGCCGCAACTGACTTTGAGGACGATATGGTGAAGAGACTGTCCTCACTTGCGAGCCAGACCTACAAGAAGCTCGGTGCCCTTGAAGAGGTAACGCACAAGGCTCATGAGATCGACGACGTTCAGGAGCTTGCAAACTACTACCACGATACTGTATTCGTAGCAATGGGAGAGCTCAGAGCAGCAGCCGATGAGATCGAGACCCTCGTCGGAGAGAAGTACTGGCCTTATCCTACATACGGAAAACTTCTGTTCTATGTAAACTGATATAAAACGATCATAAAAAGCTCCGGCAGTCACATGATGACTGCCGGAGCTTTTGGTGTTGACAGGGAATTTAGTGTGTGGTATAATAAAACATAGGGAACGTATCGTGAACAACGGTAGGCGGTCAAATCTCCCTCCTGCAAAGGAGGTGAGCATAATGGAAGTATCAGATGTAATAGCATTACTTATCCTGATAACTGACATTGTTGCCCTCGTGGCAAATTTATGCAATAAAAAGAAATAGCCGCCCTTACACCACCAAGGACGGCTGTTCAAAATAGCTAAACACTTAGGAGGTGACCGCTTACTAGCGGTACGTTCTCCTTTGCTACACACATTATAGCACACTTGAAATCACTTGTCAAGTGCGGAGGATCTATGCGGTTTTGGTAAGATTTGTGCAAAACTGCTAAAAATGTGTGGGAAAATTCAGAAAAATTCTCTGCGATAAAAATAAAATGTCGCTTGAAAAAGCTGCGGAAGTATGCTAAAATAATACTTGCGTGACTGCACGTTGTATCCGTATGGATACGAAAGATATGCGATGAAACGGAAGGTTGCTGGCGGTGCGTCAGGGAATTTCCGCGGAGTATGTCCGATTTTAAACCGGGCGACTGTAATACCGAACACAGTATGTGCTTATGCTTCTTGCGAGGGCAGGTGACTGCTTTGGCGTGGGTGCGGCTGTCTGTGTTAGCTGTTTTGGAGTCCGAAAGTCAATATGGATTTTCGGAATTTTTTATTGAAACAGGTAGGGAACACACGGCAGAGTGTAAATCGTAAATTGGCGGTTTGAGAAGTATTACAGAGGCTTTTGGAATGAAAACCGGGTCAGTTGTGTGAGCGGTCGTGCTGATATACTATATATAGTGTATACGGCTGATGCTAACGAACGTTCATACAATTGACTGAGGCTTTCGTTCCGAGAGCCGCCCCCTATCAACTAAAGCACTAAGGAGGCGATTTAAGTGGCAGTCAATGAGAAGATCAGGATCAAGATCAAGGGTTATGAGCACGCTGTAGTTGATGCAGCAGCTGCTAAGATCGTAGAGGCGATCAAGCGTTCGGGCGCACAGGTATCGGGACCTATCCCGCTTCCTACCGACAAGGAGATCGTAACTATCCTGAGAGCTGTTCATAAGTATAAGGACAGCCGTGAGCAGTTTGAGCTCAGTACGCACAAGAGACTGATCGATGTTATCAGACCTACCAAGGAGACGACATCGGCGCTCGAAAATCTTGAACTTCCTGCAGGCGTAAACATCGTAATGGAGATCAAGTAATCCCCAAACGAGATCGCAAAGGCTGATCTCGGAAACCATGTAACGCGCAGGTCATGTCGGAATATCCGACCAATAACCAATTAGGAGGAAAAAATCATGCAGAAGGGAATCATCGGAAAAAAGATCGGTATGACACAGATCTTTGATGAGGCAGGAAAAGTAGTTCCTGTAACTGTTATCGAGGCAGGTCCGTGCGTAGTCGTACAGAAGAAGACTGCGGAAAATGACGGATACGAGGCTGTTCAGCTTGGCTTCGGTGACATCAGAGCAAAGAGAGTGAACAAGCCTCTCCAGGGTCACTTCAAGAAGGCAGACGTTGCAATGAAGAGAACCCTGAAGGAATTCAGACTTGACGACATCTCAGCTCTTAACGTAGGCGACATCGTAAAGGCTGACACATTTGCTGAGGGCGACATCGTAGATGTAAGCGGAACCAGCAAGGGTCACGGATTTACAGGCACGATCAAGCGTCACAACTTCGCAAGACTTAAGGAAACACACGGTACAGGCCCTGTTCACAGACACGCAGGCTCAATGGGCGCATGCTCATCGCCTTCAAGGATCTTCAAGGGCAAGGGAATGCCCGGACAGTACGGCAACACAAAGGTAACTGTACAGAACCTTAAGATCATGAAGATCGACGCAGAAAATAATCTTATTGCAGTTAAGGGAGCAGTTCCCGGTCCTAAGAACGGCACCGTAACTATCACCGACTGCGTTAAGAAGGCTTAGTGGAAGGAGGAAGTATTATGTCACAGATCTCAGTATTTGACATGAAGGGCGTAAAGGTAGCCGACACTGAGCTTAACGATGCGATTTTCGGCATCGAGCCAAACAAGACGATTTTACACGCGATGGTAGTTAATTATCTCGCTAACCAGAGACAGGGCACACAGTCCACTCTCACCAGAACAGAGGTAAGAGGCGGCGGAAGAAAGCCCTGGAGACAGAAGGGTACAGGTCACGCAAGACAGGGCTCTATCAGAGCTCCTCAGTGGGTACACGGAGGTGTCGCTCTGGGTCCTAAGCCGAGAGATTACAGCTATTCGCTCAATAAGAAGGAAAGAAGACTCGGAATGAAGTCCGCTCTCTCCGTAAAGGTAGCAGATGAGAACCTCGTTGTTGTTGACGCTATCAAGACCGAAGAGTTCAAGACCAGGACAATGGTCGAGATGCTCAAGGCTCTCGGAGTTGAGGGTAAGGCACTTATCGTTACCGCTGATGCAGATCAGAAGGTAGTTAAGAGCGCTGCTAACATTCCCGGAGTTAAGACAGCTACAGTAAACACACTTAATGTTTACGATATAATGAACTATGATAAGTTCATCGTATCCTCTGATGCTGTTAAGAAGATCGAGGAGGTATATGCATAATGAGAGCTGCTCAGGATATTATCATCACACCCGTTATCACTGAGGATTCTATGGACAGACTCCAGGATAACAGATATACCTTCAAGGTTGCCAAGGATGCTAACAAGATCGAGATAGCTTCGGCTGTTGAGGAGCTGTTCGGCGTTAAGGTAGCAAAGGTAAACACAATGAACGTAAAGGGCAAGCAGAAGAGAATGGGCAGAAGCGTTGGCTACCGCCCCGACTGGAAGAAGGCTATCGTTACTCTCGAGGGCGATAAGACCATCGAGTTCTTCGAGGGACTTTACTAATTTGCCCTGTCCCGTGTGAGTGCGCGATACCGAGCACTGCACGGTGAGCTTCGGCGAGGCAGCGAGGGCTGCTGGTGCACCTGGCGCAGATATCTGCGGGGTGACGCGAGAGGGGATCCGGGATAAAGAACAGGGCGCAGGGTGTGAAACACCAGAGGCGCGGCCGTCCTGGATACCGACAGAACATTTCCGCCGAGCGTATGTATGGAAGGCATGAGCCTTTCGCAAAACTTTATTAAGGAGTTGAATTTCAAATGGCAATAAAGAGCTATAAGCCGACCACAGCCGGAAGACGTGGAATGACCGTTACCGATTATTCCGAGCTTTCCAAGGTCGGGCCCTGCAAGTCTCTGCTCGAGCCTCTGAAGAAGAAGTCAGGCAGAAACAGCTACGGCAGGATCACCGTTCGCCACAGAGGCGGCGGAGAGAGAAGAAAATACCGCGTTATCGACTTCAAGAGAAATAAGATGGGTATGGACGCAAAGGTAACTACCATCGAGTACGATCCTAACAGATCCGCATTCATCGCACTTCTCGAGTATGAGGACGGAGAGAAGAGATACATCATCGCTCCCTACGGCCTCAAGGTCGGCGATGTTGTAAGATCGGGACCCGACGCTGATATCAAGCCCGGAAACGCTCTTGCAATGGTAAATATCCCTGTGGGTACATTCATCCACAACATCGAGCTCTATCCTGGAAAGGGCGCACAGCTCGTTCGTTCAGCAGGCAATATGGCACAGCTTATGGGTAAGGAAGGCGCTTATGCCCTCATCAGACTCCCTTCGGGCGAGATGAGAAGAGTTCCCGTAAACTGCATGGCAACT
>CACXFU010000187.1 GCA_902767035.1 uncultured Ruminococcus sp. | reverse complement strand
CTATTTTTAGTTTTACAACAGTAGCTAAATCATCAATTTCAGCTTTTTTAATTCTCATATTTATGATCCTCGTTATAAATTCCGATTTATCTTATTAGCAACACAAAAGATAAAAGGGACATTTGATTTGTAATATACGCTCATCATCTGAACTGTATTAATTCTAAGTTCCACGCCCTGTTGGGGGCTTTCCAGCAGCTACTACGTCTGCTGCACGCTCACCAAACCCCTTCGGGTATGAATTAAAAAGGTGCTTTGTTGATAGATGGCACTTTTATATAAGCTCTTACCCCTTAAAGCTTATATCCAGCACTGCGATCTCGGCATGGGTGCCTACTCTCATAAACGGCCCGTAAACGCCCACTCCCGATGTCACCAGCGAGTACATATCGTCTTTCTTTATCATTCCGCAGGGGTTTTCCCACATAAGTCTTACAGGTATCGTCAGCGGGAAAAGCTGTCCGTCATGTGTGTGGCCGGAGAAGTCTATATCCGCACCTGCATCGGCTGTCTCCTGAAGCTCGTCGGGCTCGTGAGCTATCACAAAAACGGGCTTGCTCTTGTCAATGCCCTCTGTCAGCTCTTCGATCGTCTTGCGCTTTCCGTCGGGCGTGCCGACCTTTTCGCCGTCTCTCCTGCCCACTATGTAGAACTTGTCGTCCACCAGTACGGTCTCGTCCGTCAGCAGCTTTATGCCGCACCTGTCGATGAAGTCATACATTCCTTTGGCATTTTCCTGCTTGCCGTCATACCTGAACGTAAAGCCCATGAGTATCTGCTCTTCGATATCGTGGTTCCCGAAAACTGCATATATGCCGTACTTTGACTTTATCGACCGGAAAGCCTTCGCTATCCTTTCGGGGTCGTCAAGGTTTTTGTAGCTGTTGTCAAAAATATCTCCTGCAAACACAACGAGGTCTGCGTCCTGCTCGTTTATGCGCTCCGCCATCTGCTCTATCTGGTCAGCTCCTATGGCATAGCCCATGTGCGTGTCCGCGATGAGAACCACCTTCATATCCTTGATGCCGCCGCAGGTTTTGTTTATGGTCACCTCAAAGTTAGAGACAGTGATGTGCCTTGCGTTAAGGAACCCGTAAATACACACAGCCGCCGCACACATCGCGATGATAGACCCCGCCGATATTATGCCCACCCGCGTGAACAGCATAGTGTTTTTGAGCTTTGTGTGCTTTGCTATCAGCCTTATCAGGTCAAACAGCGCGATAAACATCAGCAGATAAAGCAGTATCCCTATCCAGTAGGTAGAATACCGCCTGATAACTATAGTAACAGCGTTTTTAGGCAAAAGCAGAACTATCAGCGGCGTCAGAGACGATGCCGAGAACCATATTGCCACAGGTATCTTGAACGGCATCCAGTTGAACACATGATGACAGTTCTTCACCCAGTAGAAGAACCTGAGCAGCATATAAATAACTCCCGCCAGATAGAGCGGCAGCAAAAACAGAAATATCAAATTGTCCGCTCCTTTCGGCAGTGGTTTTCTTACGTTAACCAGTATAGCATATCTGCGGCCGTTTTTCAATAGCAAAACCTCGGCTTTTGAAATTTTGTGCCGTAAACTGCCTCTTCCGGACGAGGAAACCTTATCAATATATTTACCGTTCGTTCATATACCGTTCATTGCATAGTGATAAAGTATTATGATATAGTAGTATGTCATAATATGGCTTATGAGGCGGAGCGGTGCTCTGCTGATAGGAGGAGAAGATATGCCTGTGCTTATGAAAAGGGGCTTAAAGCCCAAGCAGGGTCTTAATATTATAGTAGTTGGCTGCGGCAAGGTCGGAAAGACCCTGGTGGAGCAGCTTTCAAATGAGGGTCATGATATAACGGTCATAGATCAGAGCGCACAGCGTGTTCAGGATATCGCGGCGGCATATGACGTTATGGGCATAAACGGAAACGGTGCAAGCTTCAGCACGCTTATGGACGCAGGCATCGAAAGGGCAGACCTTATCATAGCCGTAACACAGTCGGACGAGCTTAATCTGCTGTGCTGTACGGTAGCTAAGAGGGTCGCAAAGTGCTCCGCTATCGCAAGGGTAAGGAACCCCGATTACGGCAATGAGATAAGCTATCTGCGTGAGAAGCTTGAGCTTGCGATGATAATGAACCCCGAGCTTGAGGCTGCAAGAGAGGCCGCAAGGATACTGTTCCTGCCGAGCGCACTTGAGGTGAACTCGTTTGCAAACGGTCAGGCGGAGCTTATAAAGTTCAAGCTGCCTGCCGGAAATTCTCTTGACGGAAGAGAGCTTATGAGCCTCAGTGAGGTATCAGAGGCAAGCGTGCTTATCTGCGCGATAGAGCGCGGCGGAGAGGTAGTTATCCCCGGAGGAGACTTTGTGATGCAGGGCGGAGACATAATCACCTTTGCCGCATCGAGAAAAGCTGCGATAAGGTTTTTCTATGACATAGGGATAAAGACGCATTCGTGCAAGAGCACGATGATAATAGGCGGCGGAAAGGCAGCCTACTATCTGGCTCAGAAGCTTATAGATGCAGGCACCTCTGTGAAGATAATAGAGCTCAACAGGCAGCGCTGCGAGGAGCTCAGCGTGCTCCTGCCAAAGGCTGTGATAATCAACGGCGACGGCACCGACGTTGACCTTCTGAAGGAAGAGGGTATAGAATATGTTGAGTCGTTCGTTCCGCTGACAGGTATAGATGAGGAGAATATCCTTCTTACCCTGCACGCAAGGCAGGTCTCAGATGCAAAGGTCATCACAAAGATAAACAGGATTAACTTCAAGGACGTTATAAGCGGACTTGACCTGGGAAGCGTTATCTATCCGAGATACATAACCTCGGAAGCGATAATAGGCTATGTCAGGGCGAAGAATGAATCCGGCGACAGCAACATAGAGACACTTTATCACCTCTTCGACCACAGGGCAGAGGCGATAGAATTCAAGATATATGAAGATTCAGAGGTGACAGACACCCCGCTTATGGAGCTGGATCTGAGAAAGCATCTGCTGGTATCGTTCATAAACCGCAAGGGGAAAATAATAATCCCCTCGGGTCAGGACTGCATAAAGCGCGGCGATACCGTTATGATAGTTACCACACATTCGGGCTTCAACGATATAAGAGATATACTGAAAGAGCACTGATAAGGAGCGTTTTGATCAAATGAACAGAGCTATCATAAAATACGTTCTGGGACACGTTCTCAAGATCGAATCGCTGCTTATGCTGCTGCCGTGTGCGGTGTCGCTTTTCTACGGTGAAAAGGTCGGCATATATTATCTGTGTGTAGCGGCGGTCTGCTTTGGGCTGAGCTGGCTGATGACGAGAAAGAAGCCTCAGAATAAGGTCTTCTACCTGAAGGAAGGCTGCATATCTACAGCCCTCAGCTGGATACTGATGAGCTTTTTCGGCTGTCTGCCGTTCTGGCTCAGCGGAGAGATACCCTCTTTCACGGACGCTATGTTCGAGACGGTGTCGGGCTTCACGACGACAGGTGCAAGCATACTTAAAGAGGTCGAGTCGCTCTCGCACGCAGCCCTTTTCTGGAGGAGCTTCACTCACTGGATAGGCGGTATGGGAGTTCTCGTGTTCATACTGGCAGTTATACCACTCAGCAGCGGAGCCTCCAATATGAACCTTATGAAAGCAGAGAGCCCGGGACCTTCGGTGGGAAAGCTGGTGCCGAAGATAAAGGCGACCGCGAGACTGCTCTATCTGATATATCTTGGCCTTACGGTGTTGGAGTTCATACTGCTGCTGTTCGGCAGAATGAATGTGTTCGAGTCTATGTGCACTGCCTTCGGTACGGCAGGCACGGGTGGCTTCGGCTTCAGGAATGACAGCTTTGCAAGCTTTCCGCCGTATATTCAGTGGGTAGTTACGATATTTATGATACTGTTCGGCGTTAATTTCAACGCTTACTACTATCTCCTCTACAGGCAGTTCAAAAAGGCTCTGACTATGGAGGAGGTACGGTATTATTTCATCATTATCCTGCTTGCGATAGCGGTGATAATGGCAAACATCATAGATATGACCACGGGCATTTTCGATGCGCTTACTCAGGCATCGTTCCAGGTGGCATCGGTCATAACGACTACAGGCTTCTCGACGGTGGATTTCAATATGTGGCCGTCACTGAGCAAGACGATACTTGTGATGATAATGTTCTGCGGTGCGTGCGCAGGCAGCACGGGCGGAGGAATAAAGGTATCGAGATTTGTTATACTGTTCAAGTCTATGGGCAAGGAGCTCAACTCCTATATCCACCCTAAGAGCATACAGAAGATCAAGATCGACAAAAAGCCCGTTGAGCACGAGGTAGTGAGGGCAACGAACGCGTTCATAGTTGCGTATCTGATAGTGTTCGTGGTGTCGCTGGTGATAGTGGCGCTTGAAGGACGGGACCTTATAACGACGTTCACATCGGTAGTTGCGACGATAAACAATATAGGCCCCGGCCTTGAGCTTGTAGGCCCTGCGGCTAATTTCGGTTTCTTTTCCATACCGTCAAAGATAGTTCTGATGTTCGATATGCTGGCAGGCAGACTGGAGATCTTCCCGATGCTGCTGCTGTTCTACCCCGGAGCATGGAAGGATATGCTCTCTAAGAAAAAGGAAAGAGCGGTAAAAAGCGAATAATGATAAATAAAAAAGCTCCGTAGCGATACGGAGCTTTTTTTGCTGCAAGGTTCGCGCAGCGTTACCCGGTATAAGTTCAGGATAAAAAATGCCCCCTACCCTCCGGAGAGGGCGGGAGCATAGAAACAGTTCTGACAAAAGTCTGATGGGTGCAGGGGCACGCCCCCTGCGCCGTGCAGCGATGGCTTAGTACATTCCGCCCATGCCGCCTGCGCCTGCGGCAGCTGCTGCCATTGCAGCGTCTGCCTGAGGATCCTTCTTGTCTGCAACAAGGCTCTCGGTAGTGAGTACCATTGCTGCTACAGATGCTGCGTTCTGCAGTGCCGAACGTGTTACCTTTGTAGGATCAACGATGCCTGCGGGGATCATATCAACATACTCGGAGGTGTAAGCGTTGAAGCCGTAGCCTACCTTTCTGGAGCGTACTATCTTGTCGATGATGACGCTGCCTTCAAGGCCTGCGTTGAGTGCTATCTGTCTTACAGGCTCTTCAAGTGCTCTGTAAACGATCATAGCGCCTGTCTTCTCGTCACCTGAGAGCTTATCAACAAGCTTCTTAACAGCAGGCATTGCATTGATAAGTGCTGTTCCGCCGCCTGCTACGATTCCTTCCTCAACAGCTGCCTTTGTAGCTGCGAGAGCGTCCTCTATACGGAGCTTCTTCTCCTTCATCTCGACCTCGGTAGCTGCACCTACCTTGATAACTGCAACACCGCCGGAAAGCTTTGCAAGTCTCTCCTGAAGCTTCTCTCTGTCGAAATCGGACGTAGTTGTTTCTATCTGAGACTTTATCTGAGCAACTCTTGCCTTGATCTCCTTCTTGTCGCCAGCACCGTCAACGATGATAGTGTTCTCCTTCTGAACTACTACCTGTCTTGCGGTACCGAGCTGTTCGATCTTTGTCTCGCTGAGCTCAAGTCCGAGCTCGGATGAGATGACCTCACCGCCTGTGAGAACAGCGATATCCTGGAGCATTTCCTTTCTTCTGTCGCCGAAGCCGGGAGCCTTTACTGCTACGCAGGTGAAGGTGCCTCTGAGCTTGTTTACGATAAGGGTCGAGAGAGCCTCGCCCTCAACGTCCTCAGCGATGATAAGAAGCTTCTTGCCGCTCTTTACGATCTGCTCGAGAAGAGGCAGTATCTCCTGAATGCTGGATATCTTCTTGTCTGTTATAAGAATGTAAGGCTCATCAAGAACAGCCTCCATCTTGTCGGTGTCAGTTACCATGTAAGGTGCGATGTAGCCTCTGTCAAACTGCATACCCTCAACAACCTCGCTGTAGGTCTCGGCAGTCTTGCTCTCTTCAAGAGTGATAACGCCGTCAGCAGTTACCTTTTCCATAGCCTCTGCGATGAGCTTGCCTATCTCATCATCACCTGCGGAAACAGCGCCGACCCTAGCAATATCCTTAGAGCCTGCTATTTTCTTGGAGTTAGCAACGATAGTCTCAACTGCGGTATCAACAGCTGCTGCCATACCCTTCTTGATTATCATCGGGTTAGCGCCTGCAGCAATGTTCTTCATACCCTCTCTTACAAGTGCCTGAGCGAGCAGTGTAGCTGTAGTTGTACCGTCGCCTGCTGCGTCATTGGTCTTTGTAGCAACTTCCTTCACGAGCTGTGCGCCCATATTCTCAAAGGCGTCGTCAAGCTCGATCTCCTTAGCGATCGTAACACCGTCGTTTGTGATGAGCGGTGCGCCGAACTTCTTGTCGAGCACTACGTTTCTTCCCTTAGGTCCAAGTGTTATCTTGACGGTATCGGCAAGCTGGTCGATACCCGACTGGAGCGCCTTTCTGGCGTCCTCACCGTAAATTATCTGTTTTGCCATTATAGATTACCTCCGTCTGATTATTTAACTATAGCAAGAATATCTTCCATCTTGACAATGATGTACTCTTCGCCCTCAAGCTTGACGTTTGTGCCGCTGTACTTCGAGAGCAGTACCTTGTCGCCCTTCTTGACGGTCATCTCAACGTCCTTCTTTCCTGCGCCTACCTCGATCACCTCTGCGATCTCTGGCTTCTCCTTAGCCGAACCTGTAAGAATGATGCCGCTCTTTGTGGTCTCTTCAGCCTCAGCCATTTTTACTACAACTCTGTCCTGCAATGGTTTGATAGTCATAACCTATGTCCTCCTTTATATGTCCCCGCAAGCATATCCTTCGATAAGCAGGGGGCTTTCTGCATATATTTAGCACTCGGCTGTTTTGAGTGCTAAATATATTTTAGCATCTTTTCAATAAATTTCAAGTCCTTTAGTGTAGATTTACGAATTTTTGTATACCTGCATAAACATCGCACAAAATTGAAAACAAATTTAGTTGATTTTCACAAAATCTTTAAATGCGAATACAAAAGAGAACTTCTCGCTGAATAACAGGCAGGTTCTGAAACCGCGTAAATAGGCGCTTTGAACAGGTATGTTAAAAATGATGCCGGTATCTTTTTTGTGAGAAATTTGGCAGAAGATGGAGGAATTATTAAGTTAAAATAATTAAAAATCATATTTTTTGTTGACAAGAGGTGCTAAAATATGTTATAATCAATGAAAATTAACTTTTGGTTCATATTGTTTTAATTAATGTTATTTGTAAATTTGTTATAATAGTTATATTAATTTAGGAAAAATAGCAGAAAAGGTAAGAATTGACCTTGCGGGATCTCGGTGAAGGCACCGGATGACCGTCGTAAGTAACAAAAGGGGGAAATGAAAATGTCATTGGGTAGAGTTTTGGTAGTTGACGACGACAAGAACATATGCGAGCTTTTACGTCTTTATCTTGAGAAGGACGGCTACGGAGTTATCCTTGCGCATGACGGTGAGGAGGCAGTGGTCAAGATCAATGCTTTGAAGCCTGATATCATTCTGCTGGATGTAATGCTGCCCGGCATAGACGGCTGGCAGGTATGCAGGGAGATCAGGAAGAAATCCAACGTGCCGATAATAATGATAACCGCAAAGAGCGAGACCTTTGACAAGGTGCTCGGTCTGGAGCTTGGTGCAGATGACTACATCGTAAAGCCGTTTGATACCAAGGAGGTAATTGCGAGAATAAAGGCTGTTTACAGAAGAGTTGGCCAGCGCAATGCCGAGAGTGAGGTAAAGGAAGTCAAGTATGACAAGCTTTCCGTTAATATGACGAGGTATGAGCTCAGAGTAAACGGACAGGTGCTCGATACACCGCCGAAGGAGCTTGAGCTTCTGTTCCACCTTGCTTCCAATCCTAACAGAGTCTACACCCGTGACCAGCTTCTTGATGAGGTCTGGGGCTTCGAGTACTACGGCGATTCAAGAACGATCGACGTACACGTAAAGAGGCTCAGGGAGAAGCTCGAGGGAGTTTCTGACAAGTGGGCACTGAAGACTGTCTGGGGCGTCGGCTACAAGTTCGAGGTCGCAGAAGGAGCTCATGAATAAGAAAGTAAGCATATTCTTCAAATACTTTGCAATTTGTTCAGCAGTAATACTCGTCAGCTTTGTATGCTTAGGCGCGGTATTACTGCTTGTTTCTTCAAGGTACTTTGTGAACAACGAAAAGAGCCTTCTGGAGAAGCAGACAAGGACTCTTGCTTCCTACACCCGTGACAGAATGAGCAATGACCCGTCAGACTGGAAGCAGGCAGTGGCTGCTGAGTTTGAAAGATATGCTTCCGACGGTGAGACGGGTTTTTTGCTGTGCTCTGAGAGCGGAAATGTTATTGCAGTGTCAGCGAAGAGCATAGGCAGCATTGCTGATACGGTGGATACTAAGGCGCTTTCCGCTTTTGATGAGGGCTACAGCTACAAGGTGAGCACTCTGGGCGGAGCACTGAGATCTGAGGCGCATATCATAGGCACCTCGTTCAAGGTGAACGGGCCGAGGTATTACCTTATGGCTATGTCATCAAGAGATCAGCAGAAGGAGTATCTCGGAAATATCGCGGAGATATTTATAATCTCGGCGATAATGGTGCTCGTTATAGCAATGTTCCTGGTGTATTTCCTCACACTGAAGCTGACTGCCCCTGTTACTGAGATAGCTGACGCCTCGGTGAAGATAGGTAAGGGAGATTTCTCCGTTACACTGCCTGAGTATTCGGTGGCGGAGTTTGACCAGCTCTCAAATGCTTTCAATGAGATGACTGCCAACCTTAAAAGCTATGACACTATGAGAAACAGCTTCCTTGCGAACGTTTCCCACGAGCTGAGAACGCCGATGACCTCGATAGGCGGCTTTGTTGACGGTATGCTCGACGGTACTATCTCAAAGGAAGAGGAGAGAAGGTATCTGAAGATAATCTCCTCTGAGATACACAGGCTTGCAAGGCTTGTGAGAAGTATGCTCAACCTCGCAAAGATAGAGGCAGGAGAGCTTGAGCCTGATATGCAGTATTTCTCTGTGCTGGAGCCGATAGTTGATACGCTCGTCACCTTTGAGACAAGGCTTGAGGAAAAGGAGATTGATATCCGCGGCCTTGATACCGACAGGGTAGACCTCTATGCCGATAATGACCTTGTTCATCAGGTGATGTACAACCTTATCGAAAACGCTATCAAGTTTGTCGATAAGGGCGGTTATATCGAGTTCTCGTTTGAAAAGCAGGGGAGAATGACCGCAGTTTCGATAAAGAACAGCGGCGAGGGTCTTTCTGAGGACGAGCTTCCGCTCGTTTTCGACAGATTTTACAAGACAGATAAGTCAAGGGGCCTTGACAAGACAGGTGTGGGTCTCGGGCTTAATATAGTGCGCTCGATCATTAAGCTCCACGGCGGAGAGATAATGGTAAGAAGCGTAAAGGGTGAATATACGGAGTTTGTTTTCACTCTGCCGAATAAGGCGGCGGAGGATCAGTAAGGAGAGCCCGCGTGGATTTTTTTGAAGAGGCAGAGAGAGATTATGCCGGCGGCACCTCTCAGCCGGATGAGCAGGATACGGGCATAAGGCTTCCCGAAGGGGCTGTTACCGCTGAGCAGGCGGACGATGAGTTCTGGAAGGGGATCAAAAAGAGCCCGAAGAAAAACAATAAACGAAAAGGCCGCGGCTGGAGGATGATCCTCAAGCTGGGCGTTATGGTCATGCTCATTTTTGCAGGCATAGGTATATCTATGATATCTCTGCGCGGTAACGGGTGGCTTGCTAACCTTATCAGGGGCGGCAAGAATGTAAGCTTCACTCTCCCTGTTTCAGACAGGCCTAAGCTTGACGATGAGTTTATGCAGGAGGACGGGAGGTATACCTCTGAGGGAGTTGCCAAGGCGGCTGCCGACAGCGTTGTTTATATTGAGGTGTATTCATCTTCAAAAAGTGTGCTCTCTAAAGGGCAGGGCAGCGGCATTGTGATGACGCAGACGGGCTACATCGTTACCAATGCGCACGTGATTGAGACGGCGGATCAGGGAATAAAGGTTGTAACGAACGACGGGATAGAGTATGCGGCTGAGGTGGTAGGCAGCGATGCTACTACCGATATCGCAGTTATAAAAGTGGCGGCAAGTGATCTGAAGCCTGCCGAGTTCGGAGACTCTGACGCTGTTTTGCAGGGCGAGGAGGTAGTAGCGATAGGCTCTCCTGCCGGGTATAACAACTCGGTCACTATGGGCGTGGTGTCCTCAGTGAACAGGCAGATACGCTCAAAGACCGGCAACGATACCGTTACCTGCATACAGATAGACGCTCCCATTAACCCGGGCAGCTCCGGCGGAGGCCTTTTCAATATGTGGGGTCAGGTCATAGGTATAACGTCATCAAAGTTGTCCTCAAGCGACTATGAGGGCATAGGCTTTGCCGTTGCGACCAACCAGATGAAGCCGATAATCGAAGACATCATCGAGAACGGGTTCGTTACGGGTAGAGTTAAGATAGGCATAACCTATTACGCCGTTTCAGAGACTACCGCCGAGATAAACGATATGCGCAAGGGTCTTTATGTAGTGTCGATATCTGAGGACTGCGATGTTGCAAATTCAGGCCTGCAGGAGGGCGATGTTATTACCGCTATCGACGGAAAGGATCCTCTGCTTTACGAAAAAGTCTCGGATATATACAAGGACAAACAGCCCGGCGACACGATAAGCTGCACAGTCAGCCGCGAGAACTCCCAAGGCGATTACGACACCTTTGAGATCACCTTCGCCCTTATGGAAGACAATGGCGGCCTCATCGAAAGCTAGCAGGTGCGTGCACCTGCACCGCCGCCCCCGCCCCGCGCCTAGCGGCGCGCTGGGCACGCTACTCTATGTACGGATTAGTAGAAACATATCTGCCCGAAGGCAAAGACCTTCAACAGGCAAGCGCCTTACCCACAGGGTAGTGTACTGAGGACTGCTCGCCGCGAGAAGCAAGTGGTTTTTAAGTCAGAAAGGAAATGCTCTATGAAGGCTGCTAACGGCCGTAAAATGCTGTTTTTAAAAATAATTTTTTTTGTCATATTTGCGACTTCCTTTTGCTATTTTTGCTACTGTTTTCCAACGTATGTTTGCTTAAAATCTCAAGGATATCCCGTGGGACTATAT
>CACXFU010000186.1 GCA_902767035.1 uncultured Ruminococcus sp. | reverse complement strand
TTTGTTAAAAAAAAATTGGTTTTTATTTAAAAGTTGTTGACAAGTTCGAGAGGCTGTGCTATAATTATATTAGTTTATTATGCAACTTTAGATGAGAGGGGATCAGGGTTTTATAATGGCTGATGCAAAAGAGCTCGAAAAGATAGAACTTGCAGAGGAGTATTTCAGAAGATATTTTGAAATGGAGAATGCGGTCACTGTCAACGAAGAGAATATGGAATATCTGAAGACATACATTCATGATGATCAGTATGTCACTAAAAATTTCAATATGATGGATCAGACCCAGAGGGGCGCTATAATCACGGCGGTGACAACTGTTGTGATGCTGCTGCTTATGGGTGTGGCTACCAACTGGCTCATAGCCGGTGCTTTGGCTATAGGTACTATCGTTGTGGGCGTTATCGTTGTGCTCAGGCTCAACAAGTACAGGCTCGATGTTGCCAAGAAGGAGCAGCACGAGGTCAACGAGGGTATCAGGGAGCAGATAGTGCTGCTTGAAGAAAGAAAGGTGCAGCTGGAGCGTCAGAAGGACGATTACTACAAGGCTCTCGGCAAGAGGGTAGATGTGCCGCTGGATTATATGAAAAACGTAAGCCAGATCAAGAAGTTTATGACAGACGGCGAGGCTGACACGGTCGAGGACGCTATCGCAATGTATGAGCAGTCGATGCTGATGCAGCAGATGTCCGACATAATGAAGGCCAGCAAGGTGAAAGAAGAGGAGCCCAAGAAGAGCGACCGCGAGCGTTTCGGCGATCCTCTCAAGATCATCAAGGAGAACAAGAGAAAGAGAAGAAAAGAGAAAAAAGCAAAGAAGTAAAAACACAGCCGGCTGCGTTAATTGATGCAGCCGGCTTATTTACCATGATCTATTTGTCAAGCCCGTGAGCCTTGACGGTGTTTTCTACTTTGTCTACTGAGTTTCTCTCCGTTATCTCGATCTTGTAGCTGTAGGTCTCGTCCTTTGAGTAAGTCGTCTCGGTGAACCACAGCAGCTCGCCGCCGTCAGTGAAGCGGTATTCGGTCTCAAAGCCTGTTGCCTTTACGCCCTCTATATCCGCGCCCAGCTTTTTGAGATCGTATTCGTACTTAACGCTGATCTCTCCGTCCTTCTCGGTCTTCTCGGCCTTTTTCACTGCCTGCGGAGTGTAAACCAGCAGACCTTCGTCAGCCTGAGGGTGCTTAGCGCTTCTGGTGTACTGGTTGAAGGCTCTGTCACCCCTGACAGTGTGGGAGTATTCTCCGTTTTCGTACTTCATATCCTCAACGCCGTTATTGAACTGCGCGTAGACATCATCGCCGTTTTTGCCGTAGTAGGAGAACACGCAAACGTCCTTCTCATCGTATTTGAACGTAAACTCCTGATCTACCTCTCCCGTACCGAGATTTGTCATTATCACCTTTGCGGAATCAAGCTGCGCATATTCTTTTCTCGCATCTAAGATGAGGTCTGCGCCCTCGGCATCCTTGACACTGCCGCAGCCCGTAAGCACCGCCGGCACCATTGCCGCCGCCAGCAGAGCAGCCATCAACGTTTTTATTCTCATAAGCCCTCCGATCAGAGACTCTTACACGTCTTTGCAAAGATGATGAGCGCTGCCGCTATCGTGAATATCTGAGAGATAGTAGCCTTTATCATCAGCCCTATGTTGAACTTGATAACATAAAGGTCAACCGAAACATTCTCGATGCCGACACTTTTACCCCATGCCAGCCAGCCCACATAGGCCTTGCCCGAGCATATGTACGCGATAAATGCCCCGAGAACTATCCCTGCGAGCATAAAGAATATGAATGCAAATGTTCTTTTGAAATTCTTCATAATTACCTCAACAAACAAGGGAGGGCAGCACCCTCCCTATTTTTTTACTTTCTTCTTGAAGGCGAACGCCTTTTGTTGTCGATCACTTTTTTCAGATCGGAGAACCTTTCCTCGCTGCTTGCCTTGAACTTTGAGAGCATATCCTCAAAATCTGCATTGCCCGAGGTCGCGTTCGGGTTATACACGGGCGGAGGATTCTTTGAGAGATCCTGCTGCTCCTTCGGCTGAGATGAAAAGCGCTGGCGCGGCTGAGCTTCCCGGCGGTCATTTTTAGCGAACTGCTTGCCGCCCCTGTCATTTTTCCTGAACGGCTTCTGCTGATCGGGAAGAGCCTTCTTTATCGAAAGCGATATCTTTCCGTCATCGGTCATGCTGAGCACCTTTACCTTAACGGTCTGTCCCTCGGTAAGGTGATCCTTTATCTCACTGACGAAGGTGTTCGCCACCTCGGAGATATGTACCATTCCCGTCTGATCCTTGTCAAGCTCAACGAATGCCCCGAATTTTGTTATGCCTGTTACTTTTCCCTCGTAAATTTTTCCTACTTCAAGCTGCATAAGATTATTTTTGATCCTCTCTGGTACCTGTGCGGTGAAATATTTATATTTGCGGCAAGCCGCATATTCCCATATGTGCTTGCTTTACGCACCGTTGTTGACGATGTAGTATCTTCTCTCGTTAGGATAAGCGTAGCCGAGCTTTTCGATCGCGATCTTTTCCATATACTCGTCCTCGTTATCCGTCTTCAGAAGTCTCGCATACTCATCGTGCTGCTGCTTTTCGGCAGTTATTTTTTTCTGTATCGCCTGAGATTCCTTCCTCAGCTGAGCCACCTGTGCCTGCTGCGACACCACCGTGAATACGGAATACCCCAGCAAACAGATCACCGCAAGAAACACCAGCAGCTTAACAAGCCTTGCTTTCTTAGGCTTCTCAGCAGCGGCCTCCTGCGCGGCACCCTCTGATACGGCAGCATTATCTGTTTGTTCGCTGTCTCTTTTACCGAACCAAAGCATTTAAATGTCCACTCCTCTTAGTTCACACAAAGACAATTCTACTCCACAACATTATACACCAACTAAAGCTCAACTTTCAAGTGGTTTTTTTCATTTTTTTCATCTTTTTGATATTTTAAGCTATTTTTCACAAATACCCCCTTGATTTTTTTAGCTGATTTGGTCATAACTCTGCCAAACGGCCTCAATATCCGCGCTGAGAGCGCCTTCCACGCCCTTGAAAAAAGCCTCAGGGCGGCATTGCCTATGCTTATCCTTTCCATCAGCGCGCCGATGAGCATACCCGTAAGCGCAAAGATCCGTATCTGGCCGGTCAGCCCCGTGCAGAACGTGAAAAGCACGAACCAGAAAAGCAGCGTATAGCTAAGATCACAGAAAAACGTGAAGACCTTTCCGCTTTTGAAAATCACCCTCATCATGCGAAACAGATCATATACCCCACCCATAGCGAACCCTATTATCACTGCCAGCAGGTAAAGCTCGGTCTCAAGCTCCAGGCCAAGCTGCATATTCTCCATATGTCACCTCTTCAGCCTGTCGAAAACGGCGGTGCGCTTTTTAGTTCTGTCGTTTTCGTAGGTCATTGAGCTTATCTTCCCTTCGATGTTGAGCTCACCACTGTCAACGCTCATATCGCTGATGTGGAGCCCCGAGCCCTTTATCCTGAGCTCTCCCAGCTCCGTGAACATACGCACCTCTGTCTCATCGAACCTGAGCATTTCCTTTACGCCCGTCAGCAGGAGTCTGCTCCTGTTTTCAAGAATGATATTGTGTCTGCCCTGTGCTGCTCTTTCTGCCATAGTATCCCTCCCGAAATTAGTAAACGCCGGCTGAATTCTGACGTTCAGTATAAATATATGCAGGAGAGTGAGCTCAAATGCTTGACAAAAGGCGCGTATGAGGTTAAAATATTCTAGGGAGGGATAAGAATGAAAACTTTTATTGCACCGCACAGCAGCGCTCTTTCATACATGGGCAGGATAGACCTTTCCTCGCCCGATAAAGCAGGGTTTTTCTTTGCAGGCTCAAACGTTACCCTCAGGTTCAGGGGCACTGCCGTTTCGGTAAGGATCAAGAATTTCAGGTATTATGCAACGTCTATGCTCGGCTTTGTCCTTGACGGAAAAGAGGATAAGTGCGTGATAGATGAGCATTACAGTGTGACGGATATCACCCTGGCAGAGGGCCTTGACGATAAGGAGCATACGCTCACCCTTTTCAAAAGGCAGGGCGGTTCACATTATTTTGACTTTTACGGCTTTGAGATCGAGGGCGAAGCGCTTGAAGCGGTCACTTTGCCTGAGCTTAAAATAGAATGCTTCGGAGACAGCGTTTCCGCAGGAGAGGTGTGCGAGGCGGTGGAGTATACCGCACAGAGCGACCCTGAGGGACACGAAGGCGTGTATGACAACGCATGGCACAGCTATCCGTTTATCACTGCGAGAAATCTCGGAGCGCAGATAAATGACACGGCTCAGGGCGGCATCGCGATACGTGACAACACTGGCTGGTATCATATGCCTGACTGCATCGGTATGGAGTCGGTTTATGACAAGCTCAGATATTTTCCTGAGGCTGAGGGCGGCCTTTCGGAGTGGGACTTCACAAGGTATGTTCCTGATATCGTGATCTTTGCAGTGGGGCAGAACGACAGCCACATTGAAGGTCAGCCCGACCCTGATATCACAGACGCTGCGTTCAGGGCAGAGTGGAAGGAAGAGTATAAGAAAATAATAAGGGCGCTGAGAGGGCATTATCCCGAGGCGTTTTTCGTGCTGACGCTGACAGTTCTCAACCATGACCCTGAGTGGGACACGGCTATCGAAGAGATAACAGAGGAGCTTGCCGACGAGAGGATAAAGCATTTTCAGTTCACCAGAAGCGGCAAGGCAACGCCCGGTCACCCAAGGCTCAGCGAGCAGTATGAGATGTCAGAGGAGCTCACGGCGTATCTGATAAGAGAGCTTTTTTTGAAAAAAGGCAGGGGCTAGCCCCTGCACCGCGTGCTAGCCCGCACGGGGCGGA
>CACXFU010000185.1 GCA_902767035.1 uncultured Ruminococcus sp. | reverse complement strand
GCCGAACGGCGTGAACGTTTCGCTCAAAGCGTCACTGACCGACACCAACAAGGACTGGACACTTTCTCAGCTGGCAGGGCATATCGCTGAGGAGCATGAGTATATGACAAACAGAAAAGAGTGATAGCTTGGCTGTCAAAAAGAAATATCTCGGAATAATCTATATAATCCTGTCTGCATTCTGTTTTGCGTTTATGTTTGCATTTGTAAGGCTTGCGGGCGACCTGCCTACAATGCAGAAAACTTTCTTCCGCAATTTTGTGGCGCTGTGGTTTGCAGTGGGTGTGCTGATAAAAAACAAGATCCCGTTCAGGGTAGAGGGCAGGAATAACAAGACTGCCCTTTTTGTAAGAGCTCTTGCAGGCACACTCGGAATGATAGGCAATTTCTACGCGATAGACAAGCTGAAGCTGTCTGACGCATCGATGCTGAACAAGATGTCGCCGTTCTTTGCGGTGGTATTCTCAATAATTATCCTCAAAGAAAGGCTGAAGCTCTTTCAGCTGCTCACACTAATGGGTGCCTTCGGAGGAGCGCTTTTCATCATTAAGCCAAGCTTTGCAAACGCCGACCTCTTCCCTGCTGTGGTGGGGTTTCTCGGCGGAATGGGCGCAGGGCTTGCATATTCGTGCGTAAGGTATCTGGGAAAGAACGGAGTTCAGGGCGCTGTGATAGTGTCGTTTTTCTCCGGGTTTTCGTGCGTGTTCACGCTGCCGTTTATGATAGTCAGGTTTGAGCCGATGAGCTGGAAGCAGCTTCTGTTCCTGCTCGGTGCAGGCGCGTCAGCGGCAGGAGGTCAGTTCACGATAACGGCTGCGTATTCACACGCACCTGCAAGAGAGATCTCGGTATACGATTATTCTCAGCTGATATTCACTACCACTCTCGGCTACTTCCTCTTCGGCGACATACCTGACGGCTGGAGCTTCCTCGGGTATTTCATTATAGTTGCAATGGCGGTTTTGGTATTCTTATATAATAACGTATGGCATAATGAAAAGGACTGAGCTTTGAACTCAGTCCTTTGTTGTTTCATCTTTGGCCTCAGGCACTCTGTACCTGTAGAATATGAACGCAGCTATCAGGGTAAGGAGATTAAACGGCACCTGAAAAAATATCAGGCCTAGAGCAAGACCTACAATATAGCTGAGCATATACAGCGTTGAGAGCATACTTATCACCGGTGTGAAGCGCTTATCCAGCTTGTAAACGGCTTTCAGGAAGAGACAGTCAATAACGATATTTATGATCTGAACACCTATTACACCTGCAAGCGCTGTGATGCCTGCGCCTGTAAGCCTTATTATCAGATTGAAAATGTAAGTCAGGATATATACTAATACGAAGTTCCCGAACGTTAATGATGAAATTATACACGCGAGATCATTTTCAGATCTTTCATCTCCCGGCATAGCTGACACTATATCGCCCTTTATAAAGAACACCAGTCTTACTATCAGTCCCAGAACAAAGAATATGACAGTCAGTCTCAGATACTTCTCCTGAGGTAAAAGCTTTTTTATTCTTTCCATAAAGCCTCCCGATTTCTCATTTTCAAGGTTCACGCAGTGTTGCTACCCTGAAGCACGAGTAAAAGCAACCCCCTCCCCTCCGGGGAGGGCAGGGGGAATTATAAGTATGCACATTCCCCGATGGGTGGGGGAAATGGTGCAGGGGCACGCCCCTGCCTAGCCGGCGATGAATCTCTTGAGGTCTGCAGGGTTTACGCACTTTTCAAGCGCAACGTCCATAGAGATCGTCTTTGAACGAACGAGCTTTGCAAGCTCCTGGTCCATGGTCTGCATTCCTACTGCCTTACCTGTCTGCATTGCCGAGCTGATAAGGTGAACCTTATCGTCACGAATCATTGCCTTGATCGAGTCTGTAGCGTTAAGTATCTCACAGCAAGCCACACGGCTTGTACCGTCCATAGTACGGCAAAGGGTCTGAGTACAGATACCAACGAGGACTGATGCCAGCTGGGTTCTGATCTGATGCTGCTGGTGAGCAGGGAAAACGTCGATGATACGGTCGATAGTCGAAGGAGCGGACGTTGTATGAAGGGTACTCATAACAAGGTGTCCGGTCTCGGCTGCGGTTACGGCAGCTTCGATAGTCTCAAAGTCACGCATTTCTCCTACGAGGATGATGTCCGGGTCCTCACGGAGGGCAGCTCTCAGTGCCATTGAGAAGCTCGGTACGTCAGGGCCGATCTCTCTCTGGTTTACCATACATCTCTTGTGAGCGTGCATATACTCGATAGGATCCTCGATCGTGATGATATGAGCCGACTTATGGATATTAACGTGGTCGATCATAGCGGCAAGCGTTGTTGACTTACCTGAACCGGTAGGGCCTGTTACAAGAACAAGTCCACGGGGACGCATTGCGAATTCAGCCAGTACAGGCGGAAGGTCGAGGTCAGTAAGTGTCGGGATATCGTTTCTCAGAAGACGGAAAGCGATAGCCGTGTTGTTTCTCTGACGATAGATATTAACACGGTGACGGAAGCCTCTGGAAGATACGTATGTAAGGTCGGTATCGATATGATCCTTGACCTGCTGCAGCTGCTTCTCATTACAGATATTCTTTGCTATATCCTGAATTTCGATCTCGGTCATATCAGGATATGAGGAAAGCTTTCTCAGATTACCGCCCTGACGAACGATAGGCGGAATGCCGACTGTGAAGTGAAGGTCGGAGCATCCGAGAGCTCTTGCCTCGTCAAGAATTTTGTTAACGTTGATTGCCATTGTGATCTACCTCCATATAATATGAAATTTCGTAAATACCTGAATCTATTTTGTCCGCAAGCACGGCAAATTATCTTATCAGACTGCGTAAGTAACACGCACGAGCTCATCCATTGAGGTAACGCCCTCCTGCACGAGCTTAGAAACGTTGTCACGAAGCAGACGGCAGCCCTGCTCTCTTGCAAGCTCCTGGATCTGCTCTGACTTTGCACCCGCAGAGATTATCTCCTTCATCTCAGATGTTGCGAGAAGGATCTCATGGATAGCGGTACGTCCGGTGTAGCCTCTGGTGCACTTCGGGCAGCCAACAGCCTGATAGATAGGAATAGAGTGATCTATATCCATCAGCTCATTGTCCTCAGGTGTTGACATTACCTGTCTCTTGCATTCAGGGCAAAGCACCTTTGTAAGTCTCTGTGCAACGACACCGATAAGCGAGGTCGCAACCATGTATGCGTCAACGCCCATATCAACAAGTCTTGTAACTGTCGATGCAGCATCGTTTGTATGAAGTGTGGAAAGAACAAGGTGTCCTGTGATAGCGGCTCTGATACCGATCTCAGCTGTCTCGGTATCACGCATCTCACCAATCATTATGATGTCAGGGTCCTGACGGAGGATAGAACGAAGCGCTGCTGCGAATGTCATTCCGGCCTTGTCATTTATCTGGCACTGGTTGATATTGGCGATCTTTTTCTCGACAGGGTCTTCGACCGTGATAACGTTAAGGTTTGGCTTAGCGATCTCACCGAGCGCCGCATAAAGGGTAGTAGATTTACCGGAACCGGTAGGTCCTGTAACAAGAACAACGCCCTGCGGAACCTTGAGTATGCTGCAGAATCTCTCGTAGTTGTAGTCAGTCATACCGAGATCCTGGATACGTCTTACGGAGTCATCGCTCGCGAGAATACGGAGAACTATCTTCTCACCGTATACCATAGGAAGATTGGATACACGAAGGTCGATAGTGGTTCCGTCAACCACCTGAGACATACGGCCGTCCTGAGGTACTCTCTTCTCGGCGATGTTCATTCCGGAAAGGATCTTGAAACGTGTTACGAGCGAGGTATGGAGCGCTGCCGAAAGGGTCATAAGCTCGATAAGGTCACTGTTTACACGGATACGGATCTTTGTAATGTCTTTAAACGGCTCGATATGGATATCTGTTGCGTGCTGGCGGTGGCTGTTCTCTATGATAGCCGTAGCAAGCTTAACGATAGGAGCATTCTCGATACGCTCCTCGGACATATCCTTGAGTTCTTCGAGATCGAGCTCTTCTTCCTTCTCCTTGGTAGCCTCATCGGCGATGGCGTCTGTTTTTCCGGCAGAGTACATCTTACCGATAGACCTGTTGATAGCTGCCTTCGTGGAAAGAACAGGAACGATAGAGCAGCCGGTGATAACACGAAGATCCTCGAAAATGTAGAAGTTGATAGGATCGTTCGTAGCAACGGTAAGCCTCTTGCCGACCTTGTTAACAGCAACTACAGTATACTTTCTTGCAGTCGCCTCAGGGATCCTCTTTACAACATCGGGGATAAGCTCAGCCGCGTCAAGATCAACGAAAGGAACGTTAAGTCTTTCAGCAAGCACCTGAGCGAACTGAACATCGGAAACATATTTCAGATCGACGATAACGTCACCGAAAAGACGTCCCTTCTGTTCTTTCTGCTTCTGCAGGACGTCCTGAAGCTGTTCTTCAGTGATAAGTCCCTTCTGAACCAGATATTGACCTATTGGTCCGTTTCTCATATAAATTACTCCTGTCTCCGCAGTATTTAATATCGGTAGGCCTGCCTCTGCGGTCGGCAGACAAAAAATAAAAATACTCTATTGTAATTGAGCAAAAAACGTGCTATAATAGTTTCAGAAATTTAGATTGGGGGAAGTGTAATGACTCAATATCAGGTATACTGTATGATCATATACATATTCGTATTTATTTTCGGAGCCTGCATAGGAAGCTTTCTGAACGTGTGCATCTACAGGCTGCCGATCGGAGAGAGCCTTATTAAAAGGAATTCTCACTGTATGACCTGCGGCACCGAGATCAGGAAGCGCGACCTTATCCCGATAATCAGCTGGTGCTGTCTGAGGGGAAAGTGTCACAGCTGCGGTGCGAGGATATCTCCGAGGTACACGGTCGTTGAAGCTATGAATGCCGTACTCTACGTGTTCATCTTCTGGAAGCTCAACGGTCTGGTAGTGCTTATGCCGTCGATACTCACCTGCCTGCTGTTTTCGGCGCTTATCGTAGTATTCTTTATGGACTGGGACACCCAGCTTATAAACAGCTTTGTGTGCCTGTTCATAGCGCTGCTGGGTATCGGTTCGATATTCCTTACGGATCCGTACACCGGTCTCACATTAAAGTCTCACATAATCGGAGCTTTCGCAGTGAGCGTACCGCTGCTCATCATCGCGCTCGCCTCAAAGGAGAGGGCAATGGGTCTCGGTGATGTTTACCTCATGGCAGCTGCAGGGCTTTTCCTCGGAACTCAGGGAGTGCTGGTAGCGCTTGCGATAGGCCTTATCACGGGAGCCGTTGGCGGTATGATAATGAAGCATTCAAGCGGAGATTCGCAGTTCGCATTCGGGCCGTTCCTCTCGGTAGGCATCGCGATAGCGGCGCTTTACGGTGAAGTTCTCGGCGATCTTTATATGGAATACACCGGAATAAACGAGCTGCTTGAAGATGCTCTTATGATGATCTAGCAGTAAAAAAATCAGGCCGTCCGCACAGGGCGGCTATTTTTTTGCTCTTATTTTGCTCAAAAGAACCTCTTGGGGTCTGCCCAAGGGGCTCTTTTCAGCAGACAGACATTGCTGCCTGTCTGTGAATTAACTTATCAGAAGTAGCTTCTGTTGATATTCTCAGCAGAAGAAAGCTCAACGCTCTGAATACCTACTGTCTCGTCCTCAAGAGTAAGAACAAACGTGATGTTTGAATCCTTAGCAATAGGATTATAGAACTGAGGTGTGAGAGTAATTGTATCGGTATTGTTACCTGCTACATACTTGAAGTTACCAGTGTTGTTGACCTTACCAGCCTTATCAAGATGTACAACAAGCTTGAAATCCTTGATCCATGTGTTGTCCTGATCTGTAGTAGGAACAACTGAAATGGTGTAATTCGTAGCATAAGGAACTTCGATGTACCACGGGGCGTGATCTAACTGCTGTCCCTTCTTAGCATATCCGCTGTTATTTACAACTGAGCTGATCGTCCAGCCGTTAACTTCGGCAGACTTCTCCTTGAATGTAGCAACGAATACACAGTCAGATGTTACTGCGAGTGTCGACATTTCAAGATCAGTACCTTCAAGAACAAACTTGTCAAATACGTGATCAGCGTCAGGTGCAGCAGGAGGATTTGCCGGATCAGGCCAAGCTGCAGTTGCGCCGTCGGAAACGTAGATCGTCTTTGTATCGTCGATATTCGTACCGTCAGGCTTGAACTCTACCTTGTGCTTATCCTGAACGACTGATGTGAACGAGCAGTTGCCCGAGATCGTTATATCAGACGGACCCTTTGAGCTGTCGCCGTCATATGCCCAGCGAACGAACTCCTTATCTTCAGGTACGGTAGTATCGTTACCAGCTGTAGGCTTTGAATCCTCATAAACCTGAGTGATGAAGGAAGAACCGTCATAGCAGTTCCATGTTACCGTATACAGTGCCTTCGGTGTTTCAGGCTCATAAACGAGGGTGAACACAGTGTCATCACTGATAACTACACCAACAGCCGGGTCAACCTTCTGTCCGCCCTCTGTGAGCCAGTAGCCCTTCTTGTAGCCAGTGATCTCAGGTGGAGTCGGGAAAGACTTGAGAGTTGCGCCTGTCTTTACCTTTGTATCGCTCTGGTATGCAGCGCCGGGAGCTACAGGGTCTGAATTGGAACGTACCCACTTAACTGTGCAGTTAGTCTGCGAAGCAGATGATTCCTTCTTGTAGAAGATGTAGGTATAGGTGTTCTCATCACTTGAAACGTAATACTTCTTCTGGCCGTCGGTAGCATCAGCAGGTGCAGATGCGGGATAGATATCGGTAATGTGCGAAAAATCCATAACGCCCCAGTCGCAGTCACAATGAAGCTTGAACTTATCGGAAGCATCAATGTTTACATTGATAAGGTCGATAGATGTGAGCTTCTTGAACTTTGACTTTTCAAATACATAGCCGCCGTTCTCAAACTTAGGAGAATAAGCCTGAACCTTCAGATAGAAAGCGTACTTAGGAACTGTCTGGCCTACTACCTCTTCGAGGTTATTCATGTTTGTGCTCTGACTGATGATCTGATTGTCGATCATCTTGTCAGTGTTGTCAAACTGGTTGAACTCAAACTTGAACTTATCGTAGAAGTCTGTACCCTTGCAAACTACGGAATTGTTGAAATTGAAGCCGCCCTCATTGACCTTGGAGACCTTGATTACGCAGCCTGTTGCACCCATTCTGTTTGCAACGTTATCCTTAGTTGTAGGGGAATTTTTGAGGTTGGTACCTCTGAGGTTCCTGTTATCGAATACGAGGCAGTTTGTGAAGCTTACATCATAGTTGCCGAGCTTTCCTGCATCGGAAACGGTAGGAACACCGGGGAAGTTCTCAAGGATGAGAACGTTTGTAGCATATCTGAGCTCATCATCGATGTATTCGGCAACGCCTGAACCGATGACATTGGTGTGCATGGTGTCGTCAACATCGTTATAAACATCATTAGTAGGTCTGATGATGTTGAGTATAGCGCCCATTATGATGCCGAAGATCGCCATTACAACTACGAGCTCAACGAGGGTAAAACCTTTATTGTTCTTATTAAGTTTCATAAAGCACCCTCCTTTTTACGACCCGTAAAGGGCATCATAGTCAGCCTTGGAAACTACATCGCCGTCATCTGTGAAGTAGAAGTAGAAGTAGCCTGTGGGCTGATATGTGTCGTCGTAATCCATCCAGCTGGTATAGTTGCCTCTTGTAACAGGTATCGTATAGCCGCTGCCGTCTGTTATAGTGAACAGAACGTCGCTGGAGGTTGCCTGGAAGCCTGCGATATAGATGCTTCCGTCGGCAAGAGGTGCGAGCAGCTGAGGTCCGGCAATGCTGCCGAGCTCATTTGTGAATGTGCCGCCGTTGGTATCAGGCACGCTGATATCAAGGTCAAGCTCAGTACCGCTGAAATTGTATATCTTCAGGATATAGAAGCCGGTGCCTATGCTCGGTGTGATAGTAGCGGTCGAGTCATAAACGCTCTTCAGGGTCTTCAGCGTGTAATTTGCTTTTTTGTCTTTTTCACCTGTCGGCAAAGCTCTGTAGCCGTAGGTGATGGTATCAAGCTTATACGTGCCGAAGTCAGCCACAAGGTTGAATGTGTTTCCGCTTGCGCCTGCAGCACTGCTCATAAGCTTTGTTACCTTGATGTGGTTAGATGAGTATGAACCCGATGGGTTATAGGATTCTATTCTTGCAGCCTGTGCATACATCTCGCCTGATCTGAAATAGTTGTCTCTGTTCTGCCTTTTAGCAGCAACAGCTATCGAGACCAGCATTGCGGACATCGCACCGAGAAGAGCTATAGCGATAATACACTCAGCGAGCGTCATACCCTTTTTATTATGCTTGTTAAGCTTCATAAAAGCACTCTCCTCTCTTATTATTTATGATCGTATCTGTCAAGAGTAAATCCGTTTGCAGCAAGATCCTTACCGCCCTTTGCAGCCGCCATCAGTGATGTAGCCGAAGGCTTGGTGAATACGTAGTAAGCCTTGTTTGCGTTACCGAAGTTGCTGGCAGTTACAACGCCTATGTTGCAGACATTGAGGTTAACGGTAGATGCTGTACTTCCGTTGGAGTCTGTACAGTTAAGGCCGTTCATTCCGTTTGTTGCGATATCAACTATGCCCTCAGGAGCATACCAGCAAGCCTGGAACATGGAATCGTTCGTGCAGTGGAATTCTGCGTCCTTAGCCAGCAGGAAGAAGATATCAGCATGATCGGGCTTATACGAAGAATAGTCAGCGCCGCCCATCTTAGCTGTTACGCTGTCAACATCGGAAGGATTGAATACGAAGCCTGCCTTAGGTGTCTCATTGCCGTTCCAGCTCTGGCTGGTGAGAACAGAGCTGTCAAACATATTTACATAGGTATCAAAGTCAAGAACTCTCATAGTCTCGAAATTGTACTTAACACTGGTTGCACCTGCGTGCAGGCTCTTGCCGGTAACAGGGTCAGTACCATTGAGCGTGATGCTGTCGCCGGAAGCTGATACGAAGTAGCAGTTATACTTGCGGTCAACCGAAAGCGGAGTTACGCCGTCTTCATCGTAGGTAGTCTCCCACGAAGATCTGTTTCTTACAACGAACAGAGGTCTCCACTTAGCGCCCCAGCTAAGGCCGCCCTCAGGCAACTGGATAACAACGTCCTTAGTTGTATCATTTACCTCGATGAGGACCTTGAGAAGTCCGTTGCCGTTAGTGTTGAAGTCAAAGTTATCTGCCCACTTGCAGCTTTCTGTTACGTGATACTTGAAGTATGCGCCGTCATAAAGGCCTGCGTCCTCAAAGTCCTTGATAGTCTTGGTGATGCCGCCGTTATAGAAAGCCTTGTAAGTAGAAGATATAGGAGTGAGAGTAGTATCTGTGCTCATGAAGAAGTCCTCAGGATAGTAGATATACTCGTCCATTCTCTCGCTGATCTCAGGCTTGGTGTCTCTGAGGGTGTTGTTAGGCATCGAACCATGCTCGGTGATACTTGTTGCGCCCTGAATGTTAGCCTTGCCTGTTATAGTTCCGCCGCAGATGACCTCACCGGTCACCTTCATAGGCTTATCTACCTTGAGGTCGCCCTCAACATAGAGGTTGCCGTTGATAGTAACATCAGACGGGTTGTTGCCGAAGAAATGTGCATTGCCCGCAGTGTTAGCGTCAGCACCCTTGTAGCAGTAGAAGTTACCGTACTGTACCATACCGTTTGCGCCGATCTCAGCGTTGCAGCAGTAGATATCAATATCGAATCCGCCTGTTCCGCCGATCTTGGACTGCTTTGCAGTACTGTTGAACTGAACTGTACCGTCAGTATTGATATAGTTATCATAGTTGGTCTGCTGCTTGATCATCGTGGTGTTCAGCCACAGCCAGTCATATATACCCTCGGATACAGTCATCGAAGAACCTGTTGAGCTGTCATAAAGAGCTGCTTTCAGAACAATGTTCGGGTTAGCAGAGCCCGGATACCATTTACCGTACATCGTGTAGGATCCGTATACGTTAGTATCGTTCCTGAAGCTGTACTCGATGGAAGATGAGTTATTCAGGCTGGCCATATCGCCGACAACGTTCAGGTTATCCCACTCGTGATCCTCAGAGCCGAGAAGCTCGATACAGTTTGTGAGATCCTTTGGCTTTCTCTTGCTGAGAGTTGAGATATGAGCAGCTACCTGCTCGGTGTGGCCTGCATAGGTCGTCTTAGCGAGCACGATCAGGTTGGTATCACTGGTACCGTCCTGCATGATCGTCAGAGTAGTAGTTCCGAGCCTGTCGCCGGAACCGTCAGTTCCGTTGTAGGTCACGTTGATAGTTGTGCCCTTGCCGCCGTTTGCTGCAGCGAGGTTCTGAAGGTCCTGAATGGCCTTCTTCTGCTTTGCCGTAGCAATTGCGTCCGTCGGATCCGAAGGCGCAGCTGTGTCCTGCTTGATCTGAGCAACAAAGCTCTGAACAGTTGAGGACGCGGTCAGGTATGCCTGTTCCTTCTTGTAGTTCTCATTGGTCTGCGTCCTGTTAACGGAAACATAACCAACAACAGCAGTCAGAAGGATAAATACCAGCAGCAGCACACCTACAGCTGTGACCAGAACGACTCCGCGGCGGTTGACCTTTGTTTTCCTTACATTTTTGATCATTTTTACCACCTTTCCCTCATGGTTGTCGTTGTTTTCGTACACTTTAACTTTCACTTACTTAAATAAAAGTTTTAACATTAATATAACACCAATCGGCAGGAAAAGATTTTTGGATTTTCCTGCCAGATCAGTTAATTATCAGTTCGAGATCTTCTTCAGAACGATCATCTGAAGAGTCATGCTGCCGTGGATAGTAGGAGTCTCGTTATCATCCAGCTTAGCGTCCTCGTCATCAGCATTCTGCTCTGCGTCCTTCTTGCCTGTAACGTCGTCTATCGTCAGACTCTTGATGACCATGCTCTTCTCTCTGTTGGTAGTGAGGTTCTGAGCAAATACCTTAAGGCCATCATAAGTAGAATCGAATTCGCAGGTGATCTCATAGCAGCCGATAGCCTGAAGGCTAAGGGTCGTGGGGTCAGCAGCGGCAGTGGTATCTGTAGCGGTGGTGTCCTCATCGAGGGCAGTCGTATCACCGGCAGCCAGCTTGTCGTACTGGTCTATGCTTCTGTCGATATCGGTGTAGATGATATCGGATACATAGAGGTAAGGTGTAAGGATCGTGCTTCCGTAAGGAGTGATAGTGATCGAGTTAGGATCGATATCAACGCCGTCTGCGGAGAACAGTGTGGAAAGTGTATCCTGTACCTTATAGTTTGCCTGATAACCGTAGAAGTTATCTGTGATCTCTGTTGTTTTTGCCTTGATCTCTTTGATCTCGTTTTTAAGGTTTTGGTCCTTCTTATTCTTTTCCTTCAGGTCAGCAAGCTCGACCTTCTTGGACTCAAGTGTATCACTGGCTGTATTGCAAGCATCGATCGCAGGCTTAACGAAAAGCATGAAGCCCGCAATAAGGACAAGCAGTACGCAGAGTACTATCAATATGACTTTATCTCTATAATTCAGTTTCATTCTGTAGCCTCTCCTTTCAGATGCAGTGTCAGAGAATCAACAACGACCTTGTACTCAGCTTCGTCCTCATCGGTCTTCCTGTTGTTGTCATCAACCTCCTCGACCTCCTGAACAGTGTAACCGCCGTAGGTTACCTCGTCCTCGAACAGACCGAGAGCAAGCAGGTTGTCGATAAGCTCAGTTATCTGATCAGGCTCGTCGACCTCAATGTTTGTAAGAATGAGGCTTGCGCTTGTGATATCGTAGTTTACACCCTCATAGGTGAAATCGCCGAAAGCTTCGTCGATCTTGTCCAGATTATCCTTCTTGATCTTAGGAAGAGATCTCAGTGCGGTATTGGCAGAATCAACATAATCGGCGTATGCCTGAAGGATATCCTTCTGCTCGTGAAGGATCTTGTTCTTCTTCTCAATAGCCTGCTCCTTAGCGATCTCCTTATCCTTGGTCTCAATGTCCTTCTGAATGGAGTTCTTTCTTACATTGAAGATAAGTGTTGCTGCTGCAACTATGATAGCAGCCGCTGCAACGAAAACGCCGCCTGTAACGAGCAGTGAGCCCACTCCCGACGAGCCGCCCTTACCTGTGGACTGGTCAACTTCGAGGAGGTTGATACGCTCTGTCTGCTTGTTTCTCTTATAGAGAGCACCGATAGCATTAGCGAACACGGTGAACTCAAAGTTCTCATAACCTGTGATCTGTGCAGGAACGCCGAGGACCGAAGCATGGATATCGAGTCCGTCGAGTGCGTCAACGAGCTTGATGTAGTCTTCGATGAAGCCGTAGAGTATAACGTTCTCAAGACCCGAGCCGCCTCTTGCCTTGTTGAACTGCTCCATTCTGAAGATGTTCTCGTTGATAGCCTCTGTTATGTAGTCGTCCTGATCATAGTCATCAGGAGAGATCGGTACATATCTTGCGAATGCCATCTGGCCGTTCTCGAACAGTGTAAGTCCGAGGAAGTTCTTGTCTATCTGGCAAACGAGAAGAGGCATCTTCTCGAGGTTCGACTTGTCAGCAAGAACGATTCTCGCGATGGAGTTACATCCGATGTTAACGGATCTGAGCGTCATGCTCATGATGTTGAACAGCTTTCTGTAGCTCTCAACTATAGAGCTCGGGCACGCGGTAGCGAGCACCTTAACAGCTCCGGGATTATCCTCTCCTGCCTCACCTACAACAGTATACGAGATCGAATAATCATCTGTGATTCCCATTTCCTGGCTCATGTGGTTCTGAACCATCATCAGGAACTCATTTCCTCTTGCCTTCGGAACTACAAGTTCCTTGAAAACGATCGAGCTTGAAGAGAAAGTAACGATCGCATCCTTGTCGAGCATATCCTCGGCCTTGATGTTTGTAAGGAGGAAGTCAGCCAGACCCGAAAGGTTGATGACCTCTCCGTTGAGGATCATATCCTCAGGTACCTCTACAGAAAGCGATCTTTCGATCCTTATCTTGTTAGAGGAGTTATCACCTTTAACAATATTGATTTGCCTATCAGAAATATCAAATGATAGCATTTAAAAATTCACCTCTGCATTTTATTTTTATTTTTTCAGTGCAGGAGCTGTCTTTCTCACAGCTCCTGCGCCGATGATCAGCATTAACGAGCTTATCCGTTCTCCAGACCTTCCAGTGAGCCATACAGCAGCGGGAAGATACCTGCGAGACAAAGTCCGATCGCCGCACCCATGAACACGATGAGCAGCGGTTCGAGCAGTCCGACCAGTCTGGTAACGGCCGCGTCTGCTTCTTCCTCATAGTAGTCAGCGGTCTTCTCAAGGATCTCATCAAGAGCACCCGACTCCTCGCCGACGTATATGATAGAGGTAAACATACCCTCAAATATTTCTGTTTTTGCAAGCGACTGCGAAAGCGGTGAGCCCTGCTTAACTTCGTCAACTACCTGAATGAACATCTTGTCAACGTAGCTGTTCTGCAGGATCTTTGAAGAACGCTCAAGACACTCGACCATCGGGATACCGCTGGAATAAAGCGAAGAAAGAGTTCTTGCAAATCTGCCTTCGTAGATCTTGACCATAAGCTTGCCGACAGGCGGCATCTTGATCTTTGCGTAGTCGTACTTCATTCTTACTGACGGCACCTTCATCGCATAGATCCATGCGCCTATCAGGAAGATAACAACGCCGAGCACAATGTACCATCTTGCCTTGAAGAAGTCAGAGAATGCGAACAGCGCCTTGGAAAGCGCAGGCATCTTTTCTTCTTCCATAAGGCCTGCGAATATAGGCATGATGAACGTAAACATACCTATTACCATCGCAACGCAGAGGATACCCAGGATTATAGGGTATGTCATAGCGCTCTTTACCTTGTTGTTCAGTTTGTTTGAATTAGCGTAGTAGTCACTCAGTCTCTGAAGAGTGATATCAAGGTTACCTGACATCTCACCGGCATCTACCATTGAGATGAAGAAATCCGGGAAGCAGCCCTTCTTCTGCTCGAGAGCTCCCGAGAAGCTGTCACCCTTCTGAACGTTGTCGTAAACCTCTCGCCATACTATCTTGGCGCCCTTGTTCTCTTCCTCTTTATAGAGGATATCAAGCGCCTTAACTATAGTCAGACCCGAAGTCATCATAGCCGCCAGCTGTCTGCAGCAGTAGGCCATCTCTTTCGTGTCAAACTTGTGCGCTGACTTTTTCGTCGAGCCAAGCGCAGCTGAACTGCTGACCAGGAACAGACCCTGTTCGTGGATCTTTTCCCGCAGTTCCTGTTCGTCCTCGGCTTCATAGATGCCTTTGATAGTCTTTCCCGAGGTATCCTTGGCAACGTAGGAAAACTTTTTCATATATGTATACACACCTCCGATTGGTTATACATTCGATGAGAAAAATTTCACAGAGCTCTCACAAAACGTATTTTTATAATTATAACATCATTTTCATTTTTTCGCAAGGGCAAAACTGCCATTTTTACTTTTTTAGTCCACAAAAAATCGTCACATTTTTTATGAGTTTTGTACAAATATGATAATTTCGTTAACTTTTTTATCATTTTTACCAAAGAAATCCTGTCACTCATCCCACGGATCGGGGTCATCATCGTCTTCATCGTCCTCGTCCGGTAGCTCAGGTGCGGGCGGTTCATGCATACGCCTGAGGATAACAGGGTGCTTTTTAACATAGAGCCGAAACGATATGATATATGCCGCGAGGCAGATCAGCAGCGTTGCGCCCATACCCACCAGCACGCTGACGGTATAAGCCACGTCAAAATTGCGGCGTATCCATTCCGACGGATAATAAAGCACCAGATAGAACACCTTTCCCTTGCCCTCGGCATTGAACGAATCAAAGAAGATAGCCGGGATAAAATATGCAAACATCATCAGAAGAAGAACTGTCGTTATGGTCACGCTGCTCCATTCCTCATAGGCTGCGTGGATCTTGCCGTCATTGTAAAAAACACGTACCATTATAATAGTACATATAATAAAGGCGATAATGCTCTCATTGCTCTGATCTATAAGAACATTCTTCACACTCATCCACGAGCCGGGCATAAGGTTGCAAAGAGACGGAAACAGTATGACTCCGACGAATGCGCCGAACAGGCAAAGAAGCAGCATAAGCCCTATCCTTGCAAGAATATACAGCAGAAGTTTTAAAGAATCCATAGTACCTCCTGTTTTCAGCTTCCTACAGCCGAGATCATCATTTGCGTCAGCTCACGCAGCTGCCTGTGTTCGGGGCGCGAGAGCTTCGGGTCTGTATCTATGAGCTCCTGTGCTGCCAGAGAAGCTCTGTTCATGACCTCGGTATCCTCAGACATACTGGCTATTTTCAGCTCGGGCAGGCCGTGCTGCCTTCTGCCGAAGAAGTCACCGGGGCCTCTCAGCTTCAGATCCTCCTCGGATATCCTGAAGCCGTCATTGGTGTTTGAAAGGATCTTCAGCCTTTTAACTACGTCCTCGCTCACGTTGTCCGTTATGAGAACGCAGCTGGATTTATGCTCTCCCCTGCCGACACGCCCTCTCAGCTGGTGAAGCTGCGACAGGCCGAAACGGTCGGCATTCTCTATCACCATTATGGCGGCATTCGGCACATCAACGCCGACCTCTACCACCGTGGTGGATACGAGCAGATCGACCTTATGCTCATAGAAGTCGGTCATAACGGCTTCTTTGTCTGCGGCGCTGAGCCTGCCGTGCAGAAGGCCGACGCGGTAATCACGAAATTCCCCGTTGGCAAGCTTTTCGGCATAATCCTTGGCGCTCTGGAGATCACTGTCATTATCCTCTATCATCGCACAGACGATGTAGCCCTGTCTGTCAGCGTCAAGGTGTTGCTTTATATAATTGTATACGCGCGGTCTCATTTTGCCTGTTACGGCATAGGTCTCGACCTTTTGTCTGCCGGCCGGCAGCTCATCAAGTACGGAGATATCAAGGTCTCCGTATATCATAAGGGCGAGAGTGCGCGGTATCGGTGTTGCTGACATTACGAGCTTGTGAGGGTCATTGCCCTTTGAGGCCAGAGCGTCTCTCTGCCCCACGCCGAAGCGGTGCTGCTCATCGGTTATCACAAGAGCAAGGCTTTTAAACTGCGCAGACTGCTGCACCAAAGCGTGAGTGCCCACTGCAACGCTGTATTCGCCTGCCGCAAGGGCTGCCTTAGTCGCTTCCTTTTTCTTCTTTGAGAGGGAGCCCGTAAGCAGGCAGACTTTTATGCCCAAAGGCTCAAGGAAGGACTTTATAGTTTCAAAATGCTGGTTTGCAAGTATCTCAGTTGGAGCCATAAGGGCTGTCTGGCAGCCGTTTTTAGCCGTCACATAGGCCAGAGCCGCAGCAACTGCCGTTTTTCCGGAGCCAACATCGCCCTGCAGGAGCCTGTTCATCGGCACATCTCCCGACATATCGCGCGAGCACTCCTCGACCGCCCTGAGCTGGCAGCCCGTAGGCGTGAACGGGAGAGAATCATAAAATGGCTTCATATCAGGCTTTTTGAGCGGTGTTCCGCCCTTCTGGCGGTTTCTTACCCTCATAAGCAGCATCGAGAGCCTGAGCGTCAGGAACTCATCGAACACAAGCCTTTTTTTGGCAGTTTCATAGGAATAGCTGTCCTTCGGGAAGTGAATATTCTCATATGCAAAGGCAAGTGAGCAGAGCCCCTCTTTTTTGGTTATGCTATCGGGTACGGGCTCATAGATAGCCGCATCAAGGTGGGCAAGGGCGTTGCGGACAGCATTTCTCACCATGAGCTGGGACAGTCCCTCTGTAAGGTGATAGACAGGCTGTATCTTCTCATCGGTGTCGGCATCGAACACCATGGGGGAATTCATCTCCTTGCGGAGCATACTGCCCGTGATCTTGCCGAGGAAAAGATATTCCTCGTCCTCACGCAGCTTATCATATAGGTATTCATTATTATATATAGTTACTACAAGGTCGGCCGTTTCGTCGGTAACTGCGGCGCGGTAGATAGTCATTCCTTTTCTTATACGTGCAGGGGGGAGCTTTTTGAACACTCTGCCCACGACAAGAGACTGCTCGTTCGGGGGAGCCTCAACAATGGTGACAGGGTCGGTCAGGTCGAGATACGACCTCGGATAAAAGCAAAGGAGGTCATAAACCGTTTTAACGCCAAGCTTTTCAAACCGCTCAGCCCTTTTCGGCCCCACGCCTTTAAGATAAACTATAGGCTT
>CACXFU010000184.1 GCA_902767035.1 uncultured Ruminococcus sp. | reverse complement strand
ACTCTTTCGGTCAGGCACTAGCCTGTTGCAGTCCTTACCCTTCGGGCTCCTCTGCTGACACCAATCGCTGCATAGAGTAGCGTGTCCGGCCGTGCGGCGAGCACTTATAACATATTTCTCTGTCAATTGCAAGCGCTTTGGGCTTTTTATTGATTTATGGGAGCAGCAAAATAAAAAAGAGCTGTCTGACCAGCTCTTTTTCTGAAACGTTATCTGATCGCTTCCTTGACCTTGGCAGCCTTACCAACTCTGTCACGAAGATAATAGAGCTTAGCGCGGCGAACCTTACCTGATCTTACAAGCTCTACCTTCTCAACAGCAGGTGAGTGTACAGGGAAAACTCTCTCGATACCAACACCGTGTGCAACACGGCGAACGGTAAAGGTCTCGTTGATGCCGCCATGCTTCTTAGCGATAACGGTTCCCTCAAAGATCTGGATCCTGGACTTGTCTCCCTCTGTGATCTTTACGTGTACCTTAACGGTATCACCGATCCTGACCTCGGGAGCCTGTTCCTTCATGCTGGACTGTGAAATAAGCTTAAGTGCGTCCATTTCATATTCCTCCTTCTTATTTTCCGGACATTCATATACCATATCGGTCAGCGGACTGTCCTTGCAGAAGCAAGAGATAAGAGGCAAAAAATGCTCTGCCGGTTATTCCTGTCTTCCTTTTCTCGTCGGAAGTTACCGACGGTATTCAGATACTCAAATATTATATCATATTTGCAGCTTGTTTTCAATAACAGGCTACGTAAAATTTTCTCCATTTTCCATAAGAATATTTGTGCGCCTTGCACAAAGCGTCTCGACAGCCGTTCCCGAAAGCTCAGCAAAGGCGTCGATAACGACATTGAGATTAAGATTAAAGCCCGTGCCTGACGGCAGCCTCAGCCTTACGGTGACACAGTCATCACCTGCTTCTATCCCCTCGCATTCGATATAAGGCTTTATATCAACGAGCTTCGTCGTCTTTTTCTTTGTGCGCTTTTCTATCTCGATAGTCTCCCGCGAGAGGAACCCCTCAAACATCTCCTTAGTCTCCTCAGGGGTCTTATCCGACGCTATCCTAGCTTCATAGCAGGAAAAAGCGATATCTGTATGCTTGTTCACAGGCTCCCCAACGCTTATGACCTCAAACCCCTCAGGCATACTGGCGTTCAGTCTCTGCTTTACCTCATCACAGGCAAGCTTTTCTATCAGCGCTATGTCCATGACCTCGCACCTGCTCTCCATTCCGAGAGAAAGCGCCAGCGGAAACATTATATAAACATGAGGATTGAACCCCTGAGTGTGCCACACGGGAAGCTTTGCCCTTTTGATTATCCGCTGAAAGGCCCTCATCATATCAAGGTGAGAGATATAGATCGCTCTGCCCTCTTTCGCAAACACTATGCGGTAGTCAAATCTCTCTATCCTGAGCCTTGCGTTTTTCGGTTCAATTACCGCCACAGTAAACACCTCCGCATTCAGCCTTTATGCCGCAGCCCGAGCAGCCCTCCTTACAGTTGCGTGTGGTCTGCGCTTCGTGAGCTTTTTTGTTCTCGCGCACAAGGAAGCTGTGTGTTACCAGATAATCAAGGTGAGACCACGGTGCGACCTCATCATATGCCCGTCTTCTGTTCGCATAGAAGGCAGAGTCAACTCCGCATTCCTCAAAAGCCTCCTGCCACTTGTCATACTTGAAATGCTCGTCCCAGCTGTCAAGATAGCACCCTTTTTTCCACGCCGTGTAAATGACCTTTGAGAGCCTTCTGTCTCCCCTTGCGAGAACTGCTTCAAGGATCGATGTGTTCGAGTAATGCATACTGAGCTTTATCTTCTTGCTTGTCAGGCTGGAGAGAAGATGCTCCTGCTTCTGCTTTATCATTTCGGGGGTATCCTGCGGCTCAAACTCAAAAGGCGTAAAAGGCTTCGGCACAAACGTTGCGGTAGATACCGACACCTGCACTCCGCCTCTGCCCCTGTTCTCCTTAGGGGTCTCATAATAGAGGTCTACCACCTTCTGGGCAAGCCTTGCTATCCCTGCAACATCGTCAAGCGTCTCGTCGGGCAGACCCAGCATAAAGTAAAGCTTGACAGCCGTATAGCCGCCCATAAAGGCAGTGCGGCAGGTATCAAGTATCTCATCCTCAGTGAGGTTTTTGTTTATCACGTCTCTCAGCCGCTGAGTTCCGGCCTCGGGCGCAAAGGTAAGGCCGCTTTTTCTCACTGCCTTGATCTTTTCAAGCAGCTCATCGCTGAAGCTGTCTATCCTGAGTGACGGCAGAGACAGATTTATGTTCTCCTCATCAGTATAGTCCGAGAGCTCATCGAGGAGCTTGTTTATCTTTGTGTGGTCACTGGTCGAGAGCGACGACAGAGACACCTGCTCATAGCCTGTCTGCTCACAAAGGCATTTTGTCTCGTTTTTTATAGTGTCAACGCTCTTCTCACGAAACGGCCTGTAGATAAATCCTGCCTGACAGAAACGGCACCCTCTTATGCAGCCGCGCAGAACCTCTACCACTGCCCTGTCGTGAACTATCTGCGTAAACGGCACAACAAAAGCTTCAGGGTAATATACGCTGTCAAGGTCAGGTATCACCCTCTTCTTTATCCTCGCAGGCGCCTCGGGAACGTTCGGCTCAATGCTCTTCACGGTGCCGTCATCGTTGTAGGCAACATCGTAAAACTGCGGCACATATACCCCCTCGATCTTGCAGGCTTCCCTGAGGAACTCCTCCTTGGTCGGGTGATCGGGCTTCATTTTTTCGTAAAGCTCCATAAGCTCCACGTTTACCTCTTCGCCCTCGCCGAGGATAAAGATATCAAAAAAGTCTACCAGCGGTTCAGGGTTGCAGACACACGGTCCCCCTGCAACGATTATCGGCGCAAGCTCCTTTCTGTCCTTTGCAAGAACAGGTATACCTGCAAGATCAAGCATCTGCAGAACGTTGTTGTATGAGAGCTCATACTGGAGAGTAAAGCCGATAAAGTCAAATTCAGTGAGCGGATCAAGGCTTTCGAGCGCATAGAGCGGTATATCGTTTTCGCGCATCAGAGCTTCAAAATCCGTCTCCGGCATGAAAACTCTCTCACACCACCAGTTCTCTCTGGCATTTTTCAGCCCGTAAAGTATCTTCATTCCAAGGTGCGACATACCCACATCATAAGTATCGGGGAAGCAGAATGCAAAGCGCACATCTACCTTTGACTTATCCTTTACAACGCTCCCGACCTCACCGCCGATATAACGCGCCGGCTTCTGAGTTTTCAGAAGAAGTCTGTCAAGCTTTTTTCTGATCTCCTCCATGCTGCACCTCCTGTCATATGTCACTGTAATTATATCATAAAAGCGAAGCGTTATGATATAATTGCCCGATATGCAGGGAGCAAATCTCCGATTTGCGTATCTGCAAGGGCTTTTT
>CACXFU010000183.1 GCA_902767035.1 uncultured Ruminococcus sp. | reverse complement strand
CCGTTGCAGCTCTCAAGAACACCGTGGTAGAAGCAGAGCCAGCCCTCGTCTGTCTCGATCGGGATCGGGCCTGCGCCTATCTTCTTGCTCTCCCAAGCTCTCAGGGGTCCCATAACGTGTCTGTGCTCGCCCCAGTACTTCATATCAGGCGACTGTGAAATGTACATATCGCCGAAAGGTGTATGGCCGCTGTCGGAAGGACGCGAGAACATCAGATATTTGTCATTTACCTTTCTCGGGAACATAACGCCGTTTCTGTTGAAAGGAAGGAATGCGTTCTCACACTGATAGAAGGTCTTGAAGTCATATGTATAGCCAACACCGATAGTAGGCTTCCAGCCGTAAGCGTTGCACCATGTTACCCAGTATCTGTCCTCGATCCAGGTAACTCTCGGGTCATAGCCGTAGCCCCACTGGTTAACTTCCTCGGTAGACTTGTCAGCCTGCTCGAAAAGTATCCTTGTAGGGTTGATGTTCCAGTGGATACCGTCATCGGAGAAGCCTGCGTGCAGAGCCATATTTCTTTCCTTGTCATCAACTCTGAAAACTCCAGCGAACTTGCCCTCAAAAGGAACAACAGCGCTGTTGAAGATAGAGTTTGAAGTCGGGAGAAGGTCTCTCGGGATTATAGGGTTCTCGGTATGTCTCCATACCACATCGTTACATCCTGCCGGCTTGTCCTGCCAAGGCATATTCGGGATAGACTGTCCGTTTACAATTTTTACACTCATGATCATATCCGCCTTTCATTTTATTTCATTTAGACGCGCAATTTGCTGTCATTTCTATTAAACCACACTTTCAGATTTTTTTCAAGCCCCCCGAAAACTCTGAAAACGTTTGAAATTTGAATGTAAACGTATTCCTCCGAAATTTAACATTTTATTTACATTTCTTCGCTTAGAGATAGCAAAAACAAAAACCGCCCGACAGTTCGGGCGGCGCTGCTAGTGCAAAACCTGTTTTAGTTCTACGTACAGAAAATCTGCTGATTCAATAGATATATAGTCGCCCTGTCAGGGGGCTTTCCCGCAGCGACTGCGTCGTTGCACGCCCACCTGACGACCCCTTCGGGTATACAACTACTTAATAGGTGCGACCACTATGTAACAGTCAAAACAAAACTACGGCGTGAATCAGCCGTGCGGCGAGCACCGGCGAGCACTACCAAAGCGGTGTAACTGCCTTTATGTGTGACTTCATTGCTAAAAGGTCGCCTGCTTTGATCTCGCCGTTGCCGTCAACGTCTGCGCAGCTCAGCTCATATCCGGTGAGCGGTGCCACTCCCTTGATATGGCTCTTGGTGAGGAGCAGATCGGCTGAGGTCAGCTTGCCGTCGCCGTCCACATCGCCGATAAGGTTCAGCTTTTCGGATACGGCCTCAGTGGGCTGGCCGTTATTGATCGTTACCACGATACCTTTTTCAGCGCAGTGCTTTGCATTGAAATAGAGCGTGTGATTACTGTCATCGAACCTGCCTGTAATGGCTGCCTTGCCGTTATTCACCTCAAAGGTGCCAAGATCGCTGTTGTCTTCCGCTATTACAGACACATTTATCGTGCCGGCCTTTGCCACAGCATCTTCACCTGAAACGGTGCAGCTCACCGTGATAGTGCTTGTTGCCGCCGCAAGTCGCTGAGCCTCAAGTGCCTTGTACGGTGCGAAGAGATTATTCAGCACCTGCCCCTGATTCACATAAAGCTGGTTCGTGCTTCTGTCGATATATCCGTGTCTTTCGGAAGCATCGCTGTTTTCATAAGCGTTGTTGTCCCAGAGAACTATCGGCATATTCATAGCGCTTGCAAGCCCTGCATAGTCAGTTGCCCATTTAAGGCGCTCAGACAGGGACTTTGAAGCCGTCGAGCTGAACTCGCCCATAACAACAGGTATTCCCTTGTCGATATAATTCGTTTTTATGGGGGTCATCGTCCAGTCTCTAAGCTGCTGCTTCTGCTCATCTCCATAGGTGCTCGCAGCCGTGCCCATTGCAAAATCATAAGGGCTGTAGCCGTGTACTGAAAGCACTATCCTGTTGCTGTTGCCTGAGATATCCGTCGGCAGCTTGAAGCCTGAAACGGTAGCGCCGTCAACAGAGGCATCATATCCGGGGCACATTATAAGTCTGCCGGCATTTCTGCTGCCGCTGGCCCTTATAACGTCAACTGCGCTCTGATTGAGCTTGTTTATGCAGTCTATCGAATCCTTTACTTTTGAAGGAACACTGTTCTTGTTGAACCACCACTCATAACTGCTGCCGATAAGTCTCGGTTCGTTCATGGTCTCGAATATCAGATGATAGTCATAATCCTTGAAGCGCTCTGCGACCTGAGTCCATACGGAGTCAATAAACTGCTCCGACTTGGTGTAGTATGTAGAGCTCGGAGTATATCCCTTGATAGAGCCCGTCAGTTCCTGCCTGCAGTCGTGATGAGTGTTAAGAATAACGTAGAGACCGTCATTGTAGCAGTAGTCAACTACCTCCTGAACTCTGTCGAGCCACTTTGTGTCGATGGTGTAGTTGTCATCAACGTGCTTGTACCAGGTAACAGGTATCCTGACCGTGTTGAAGCCGAGTGACTTTACCGTGTCGATAAGCTCCTGCGTTGCCTTGGGATTTCCCCAGGAGGTCTCTGTGCTCAGCTTGCTCTTTCCGGTAGCATCAAGGGTGTTTCCCAGGTTCCAGCCCATGCCCATATCCGCAAGTATCTGCTGAGAGGTCGCCTTCTCAAGCTGATTTTTCAGAAGAAGCGTCTCAGCTGAGACCTCTGTAACACTTACCGATGTGAATGCAGAGACAGTCATCGCTGCACACAAAACACCGCTTATCAGTGATCTGATCTTTTTTGACATAATTACCTTCCTTTCAAAATAAGCACCGTCATTTCGCATCTCGTGAGGCGATAGCGCCGATCACAAAGGCCACTATCGTTATCCCGGCTCCGATGCTGAGAAATATCTTCCAGTCGCCGTCATGTTCATCCTCGGGGTCTTTATCCTTGTGATGAGACTTTTCGGCCGAGGAGACGGTACCGCTGTCTGATGTATCGTTATTCGGGGAATGCTCTGCAGCACACTTTACAGGCAGCGCCAGCAGCATAACAACAGCGCAGATAAATCCTAAAAAAGCATATCTTATCACCTTATCATTCCCTTCCTCGATATTACCTTTATATTATACATAATTTTTTGTGCATTTACAACCCTTATTTTATACAAATACTCCCGCGCCAAACAAGACATATTAAACAAAGAGGACCTCACCTTTTTGTATAATATGAAAAAACTATGAAATATTAAACAAACCACTATTGATTTATTGAGCAAAATATGGTACAATATACTATGTACGAAACAGTATCTGTTCAGGCCGGGTCGATCAAAACAGGCGCCTGACAGTCCCGACTATATACTAAGGAGGAATCACAATTGGAGGAACGTGTACAGAATATTGAGTCCCGTTCAAACAGCAAGATACAGATAGGCGTTATCCCTGGGCATTTTGCTACGAACCATTCTCATGTTAACTATTATGTGGATATGACCGCGATAAAGACAAGCTCAAAAATGGCGAGAGAGGCTGCGAAGGACCTTGCGGCAACATATTCCTCGACCCATATCGAAACTATAATCTGTCTTGAGGGCACAGAGATACTCGGCGCATTTCTGGCTGAGAGCCTGTCCTCGGGCGGGATCAATGCAAACACTGATATCAGCGTTATCACGCCTGAGCTCAACGCCGTTAACCAGATGATCTTCAGAGACAACACCCAGAAGAAGATCTGGAACAAGAACGTGCTCCTTCTGATCTCATCGGCATCAACAGGAAAGTCCATCAGCAGAGCAGTTGACTGCCTGCAGTATTACAGCGGAAAGCTTGTTGCTATCGGCGCTATCTTCTCGGCTATCGATGAGGCTAACGGCATACCTGTCCATGCGATATTCAGGGGCGCAGATCTTCCGACCTATGATACCTATATGCCTTCGGAGTGCCCGATGTGCAAGGCCGGCAGAAAGGTAGATGCGCTCATCAACAGCTTCGGCTATTCAAAGCTCTGATCTTTTACTTTAAGAATATGTATGAGTGGTTCGGCTGCTCTCGTATGAGGGCGGCCGGGCTGTTGTTTTGTTTAAGGAGATAAATATGGCTGCTATAGCTGTCAACTCGATCATTATAATTCTTGAGCTTATCGGCTGCTGCATAAGCATAATAGGCACCAGAGGTTCGTCGCTTATCTACTACACGGTGCTGAGCAATCTGCTCGGCCTTGTGAGCTCGTGCTGCTATGTTGTGTCAGCCCTGAGAGGGGAGATACCGCGCTGGGTGACGATGCTGAGGTACTGCTCGGCGGTGTGTCTTACGGTGACGTTTCTTGTCGTCATCTTTGTGCTTGTGCCTATGGCTCTGCCTTACGGCACCGCAGGGGATATCCTTTATAAAGGCGCTCAGATATATCACCATATCCTCTGCCCGATACTTACTTTCGTATCCTTTGTGTTCCTTGAGGGCGGAGAGAAGCTTTCCGCAGTACATATCCTTATCGCGGCAGCACCCACCCTTGCATATGCCGTCGTGACGATAATTCTCAATCTTCTGAAGGTCATTCACGGGCCTTATCCGTTCCTGCACGTTTATGAGCAGCCCTGGTTCATGTCAGTGATATGGTTCACGGTGATAGTGGGCTCATCGGCAGGCATAGCGGCAGTTTGCAGAGTTCTCAGAGACAAATTCATTTAGGAGGGGCAGATATAATGCTGCAAAGGAGTAGAGCAGAGTTCCTTTCCGGGATAAAAGACAGTGTGCCGATAGCCCTTGGTTATCTGTCGGTATCGTTCGGCTTCGGGATAATGGCGGTGTCCGCAGGGCTTTCGGTCTGGGCGGCGGTGGTAATATCCCTGACGAACCTTACCTCGGCAGGGCAGGTGGCAGGGCTTTCCGTTATAACGGGCGGCGGCACCCTGATAGAGATGGCGATAGCGCAGTTCATCATAAACCTAAGATACGCTCTTATGAGCATATCACTGTCGCAGAAGCTTGACAAGACCTTTGACCTTCCGGCAAGGCTTACTGCCTCGTTCGGTATTACTGACGAGGTCTTTGCCGTTGCGTCCGGCAGAGGAAAAGAGGTCTCAAAATATTACCTTTACGGGCTGATACTGGCGCCTTATTTTGCATGGGCGCTGGGCACACTTCTCGGTGCGGCAGCAGGGGAGATCCTTCCGCCGATGCTGAAGGCAGCTCTCGGCATAGCGATATATGGAATGTTCACGGCGATAGTGATGCCTGCTGCAAGAAAGGCGGTCGGGGTGCTTACAGTCACAGTGATCGCGGCGGCGCTCAGCTGTGCGATAAGATATATACCCGTGTTCAGCGGCATCTCAGCAGGCTTTTCGATAATCATCTGCACCGTAGCTGCGGCCGCGGCCGGCGCAGTGCTTTTCCCTGTCAAAGAAGAGGAGGGCGGTGAACGATGAGGTTTTATCTTTTGCTGCTTGTTATGGCAGGCGTCACCTATATGGTGAGAATGGTGCCTTTTGTGGCTTTCCGCAAAAAAATAAGCTCTCCTGTTGTGAAGAGCTTTCTGTTTTATGTGCCTTATGCAGTGCTGGGCGCAATGACTATACCGGCGGTTTTCTATTCAACGGGCAATATGATCTCAGCGGCAGTCGGCTTTATCTGCTGCCTTATACCGGCCTATCTCGGCAGGTCACTGATAACGGTCGCACTGACGGCCAGTGCGGCAGCTTTTGTAACTCAGCTGATAATGCACTTTATCTGAGGGGGACACGCTCAAAGCTTCGTACTTGATTTAAACAAAGCTTTACGCCTGACTTGGGGGCTTTCTGGCAGCTATTGCGTCTGCTGCATACTCACTAAACCCCTTCGGGTACATACTTATCAAAATAGTGGGAAATAGTATTCAAGGTTCGCGCAGCGTTACTATTTAATAGTCCACAACAAAAAATTCACCCTCCCCTCCGGGGAGGGCAAACGGTTTAGCAGCTCCTAACTACTGAGAGAGGGGCGGGGGCGGCGGAGCAGGTGCACGCACCTGCTCCTTTTTTCTGAATACCAGCAGCTTGCTGATGATGTAGTTGAGAACTATTGTCACTACCGATACGATGATCTTTGCGATGATCTCCTGCATTTTGAGCGTGTTCGTGCAGACGTTGAGCAGGGCTGTCTCTACCACCAGAGTGAACAGCCTTCCTGCAAAGAAGGCGGCACATTCCTTTGCCACTGCCCCTGAGCCGTGAGCCTTGTCCTCAAACACCCATTTCCTGTTTGTCAGATAAGCGAACGTTACGGCGCATATCCATGAGATTATATTTGATATCGTAACATCGTAATCTATCGTTATCCCGAACAGCTTTCCCTTGCCGATATCGAGCATATTCATAGGTATGGCAAAGAAGATAACGCTGACTACCGTTGTGAGGCCTCCGAAAAAAAGGTAGAGGAGCACCTCCTTGTGCGCCTTGTAAAACGGCTCGAACCGCTTTAAAAAGCCCCAGCCCATAATTTTGTCAAAAATGTCTTTTTTCTCGTTTTCCATTTGCGTTCCTCTTTTTCATCTATTCGCTTATATCATCAAGTGAAAGCGTTGCCACAGCGTTGAGCGATTCGTCAGCTCGTTTTCCTGCGATAAAGTCATAATACCCCTGGCAGGCTATCATCGCACCGTTGTCTCCGCAGTATTTAAGCTCCGGCAGGTAAAGCTCATAGCCGCGCTTTTCACATTCCTCAGAAAGTCTGTTCCTAACCCCCGAATTTGCAGAAACTCCGCCGGCGCAGGCTATCTTTGTGTAGTCGAAGCGCTTTGCTGCAAGAATGGTCTTTTCTGCAAGAGTATCGGCGACCGTTTTCTGGAACGATGCCGCCATATCCTCGGGGCGGATAGTCTCGCCCTTCTGCTGAGCATTATGCACCTGATTTATCACCGCCGTTTTAAGCCCCGAGAACGAGAAATCGAACTCGCTGCCCGTTACCTTCGGGTGCGGCAGCTTATAGGCGTTCGGGTCACCCTTTGCGGCGGCACTGTCTATATACTTTCCGCCCGGGTATTCATACCCGAGAGTTCTTGCGGCCTTGTCAAAGCATTCTCCTGCGGCGTCGTCGCGCGTTCTGCCAATAACGTGATACCTCGTATAGTCAAGCACCTCTATCAGATGAGAATGCCCCCCCGAGACCACAAGGCAGAGATACGGCGGTTCAAGCTCAGGGTGAGAGATATAGTTAGCAGCTATATGCCCTGCGATATGGTGCACCGGAACGAGCGGCTTGCCTGCCGTCATTGCGAGACCCTTTGCAAAGCTAACGCCCACAAGCAGCGCCCCGATAAGCCCGGGTGCATATGTAACGGCGACCGCGTCGATATCAGCGAGAGTGCAGCCTGCATCGCTCAGCGCCTGCTTTGTCACCCATGAGATATTCTCTGCGTGCCTGCGTGACGCTATCTCAGGCACAACTCCGCCGTAAAGCTTATGCTCATCTATCTGAGACGCCACCACATTTGAAAGCACCGTTTTCCCGTCCTCAACGACCGCACAAGCCGTCTCATCACAAGAACTCTCTATCCCCAATATCTTCATTTTTTATACCTCCCCCACTTTTTATACCTCCCCCACCCCGCTTTCAGTAGATGCGGACTGGTAGACCATTAGCCCTCCCCGGAGGTTGGCACATACGCAGTTGTGCCCGGGGGGGGTTGTTTAAGGATATTACGCTGTAACGCTGCGCGAACCTTTCGGGTGGTTCTTAAGGCAACACCGCACAACCACCGGCTAAAGCCTTTGTGTACGTCCTGCTTGCATATTTTCCGTCATAGTACACAAATTCTCCTTG
>CACXFU010000182.1 GCA_902767035.1 uncultured Ruminococcus sp. | reverse complement strand
GCGTGGAACTAAGATTGAGTTACGTACTGACTTAGGGCGGATATAATATCCTGCACTTTTGAAAATCAGCGGAAACAAAAGTAATAGTCCACGCTCAGAATGGCGTGCGCCCAGCCGTGCGGCGAGCACCGACCGGAAAGCCCCCAAATCGGGCGTGAAGCTCATTATAGCAAGCACTAAGCATCGGGCGGAATACTTATTCTATCTCGCAGCTGACACTTATCTCCGGCGTGACGCCCTTGATAAGCGGCGCAAGGTCTTCCCTGTTTTCAAGATATACCTCAGGGTACCTCTGCCGCAGATATTTCCACACACCCACAGCGTCGCAGCCCTCTCCCTCAGAGCTGTCCCACGCTTCAAGGACAAGCTTTTCAATATAGTCTTCAAGCTCGCGCTCAGTAATGCCCGAGTGTTTTTTTATATCCAGTGACAATGCCGCTGTCAGGGTGATATCGGCGCGGTAGAAGAGCTTTCCGTTTTCAAGCGCCAGCCTGCACTTTGACGAGGCGTTTTCAAACCTTACATCATAGCTTCGTCCGTCCTTCTCTATCACGGTATTGAAGCGCTCAGCCTTGCCCCTCAGCAGGGTCAGCCCGTATGCCTGCCCCGCACTGAGCTTTTGAGGCAAGGTCTTCCCCTCTGATATAAGCGCCGTGCCTGTTATATTTATCACCGGCTCTTTATTGTCGCCCTCGCCCTGCTCGCTTATGCTGATGACGGGCATAGCCGTGTAGTTCGGAGAATCTATGCAGGAAAGAAAGGTCAAAAGCGTGCATTGAGTCGTTCTCCCTTTCTGAGCGTTTTCTTTCAACGCCTTAACTAAGTTTTCCGAGGACATGGTTCCGCGCTTTATCTCCTTCATTATTATGTCCTCCGCCATGTTTTCCGCCTGACATAGCTCTACTCCGAGGTAAACGCTCTTATCCTTCACCGCGAACGAGAAAAGCTCCTCAGGGTCAGAAAGATCAGTTCCGCTGCCGAAGCATATCACCTGCAGGTGCCCGAGAAAAGCCTCTCTCCCGAGCTCGGAGCTGCATTTTTCAACAGCCTCTGTCACTGTTCTGGCGCGCACCTTTATCAGCTGAACGTTTGACATACTTATATCTATCGGGATATCGGAGCCGGAGCCCGTTGATCTGAACACCTGAAACGAAACATCATAGCCGTCCTGCACACTGTCTATCCCTATGGCGTGAACGAGCAGTCTGCTGTCAATGTTGTGGTCGTCTGAAAATGAAGAGAACACAAGTGCCGCGGCCAGCACCAGCAGCACATATTTTCTGCCAAGCTTCCCTATCCTCACTGCCCTATTACGCACCCCTGACATCAGCCTCTCTCCTTTCCCTGAGCAGCACGAACGCAGCTATGACAAGCGGCACGAACAGCATAGCCGTCACCGTCAGCAGCCAGCCGCTCATATCATAGGCCGTGCTTTCCCAATCATAAGCCGTCAGCTTATGCACCGCTGCTGCCGCAGGTATCGCAGCACTTATTATAACGCTGAGCGTCCTGTCCGCCTTCGGGAAGACTGCCTTTATGCAGTCAGCGCTGCAATGCAGCACCGCACCCAGCCGCACTATCGCCAGTATCACCCACACAGCCATAAACGCTGCATCAAAGCGCTCTATCATTGAAGATGTTGAATACGACGCCATTGATGAGAACGGCAGCTTTGAAGTCATCGCAAAGTCACCGAGCATCACCGTTACAAAGCCGACCGAGAGCTCGACCATCACAAGCTTCACTCCCAGATACAGAGCGCTCACCCTGACAGGACTTCCCCTCAGCTTCGGCAGAAAGAAGAGCAAAAACACCATATCCAGATTTCTCAGAAGCTCACACCTCACAGCTTCGCTTATCCCGTGGGTTATATTCTCCGATGCAAGATGAAAGCTCAGAAAGTCCGACTCCGTCTTTGAAAACGAGCTTGCGATCACCAGCACAGTGAACAGTGCAAAAAGCGCAAGCATTATCCCCGATGTTTTTCCGATGACGGAAGCCTTCATAAGCCCCAGATAAACTGCCGCCGCACAGACGCTTACCACCACCAGCGCTCTCGGGAAATAGCCTGAGAGCACCGAATCAAGGAAATAAACAAAATTGCCCGTGACCCGGTAAGCAAAATAAAAAAACGTTAGTGTATAAAATATGCCGGCCGCTGTCCTCAGCCCCTTTGAGCTCTCACCGGCCAGTGAGCAAGGGTCAAGCCCCGAGAAGCGCTTATATATGATAACGGCAGGCACCGCCAGCAGCACCTCTATCGCGGTCGATATCAGCACCCCTATCATATACTCCGTGGGGTTATCGAACGTATACGGAAAAAACGTCATCAGTGAAAACGCATGGCCGCAGAGCATAACTGCAAACAGCTGCAGCTGACTTATCTTATTCATTGTCTCCCTCCCTTATATCCGAAAGCTTGGTGTGAGCCTTTTCATATTCGCGGTAGGTCTTGCGGTATATCATATCTTTCAGTGCAGAAGCATCAAGCGGCGCCGCAGGCGACATATAGGATACCGAAAAATCATTCATCGCGCAGATATTTGCCGTGAGCACCGTAAAGCACACCGCCAGCCCGTAAAGCCCTGCACAACCGCCCGCTATTATAAATATCAGTCTCAGCACCGCGACAGGCTGCTCTATCGGCGGAGTGACGAATGAGGCCGTAGCCGTTATACCCACAACTATCAGCAGCGGCGCCGAAACAATACCGCTTTTCACCGCTGCATCACCTATTATCAGCCCACCCACTATCGAGACAGCGCTCCCGACTGACTTGGGCAGCCTGAGCCCTGCCTCTCTCATTATCTCAAAAAATATCATAAGCATTATCACCTCGGCGACAAGGGGATAAGGCGTTGCCTCCTCAGCGACGGAGAGGTTGAGCAAAAGCTTGAGAGTGAACACCTCGGGGTGAAAATCGGCAAGCGCTACATAAACCCCCGGGAAAGCCACCGACAGAAAAAAGCTCAGATACCTTACCCAGCGGATAAACGCGCTGTAAAACGGCTTCGATGAATAATCGTCCATAGTGGAGAAGTTTTCCGCAAAAAGAGAGGGCACTATCATCGCAAAGGGTACGCCGTCGATAAGCACGCAGACCCTGCCCTCATTAAGCCGTGAGCATATCAGGTCAGGCCTTTCACTCACTGCGACCGCCGTGAACACCGACGACTGATAGCTGTCATCGATAAACGGCTGCAGCGCCCCCACAGTAAGCAGGGTATCAAGCTCCAGCTCAGATAGCTCCCTCTTTATCCTCACGATGATATCCCCGGGCGCTCTGTCAGTCATATACATAAGGCACACGTCCGTATCAGAACGCTCTCCGGCTTTCAGAAGCTCCATTTTCAGCTTTTTGCTCTTGAGCCGTCTTCTCACCAGCGCCATATTTACTCTCACAGTCTCAGTGAAGCTCTCCTGCGAACACATCAGTGTAGGCTCTGACTCAGCTGAGGATACCGGCCTTTTTTCAAACCCCTGCAGCCCCAGTGCGCAGCCATAGCACCTGCCCTGCGCGAACAGCACGGCAAAGCCCGAAAACAAAAATTCTGCGGCAGTATCAAAGCTGAACACCTTCTGCCTGTCGGCGGTGAGGAGCATATTCTCTGTTATATGGTCGAGAACGTGGATCTTTGCATCAAGGCCGGCAGCAGACAGCTCGCTCAGCGGCCTTAACACAAGCTCGCCCAGCTGCTCCGCCGAGACCATACCCTCTAAAGACACTGCCGCAAGCGGCGTTCCACAGATGACGCCCTTTGTAATATTCAGCTCCGCCGTGCCTGACATCGCCTTGATAAGCCCTGATAAAGTTTCCTGCAATGACAGCGTTATATCGTTTTTCTCCATTTTGTTTCTCCGTTCGTTTTAGTTTCCCGATTATTTTTTGCAGTGCCGCTCAGAATATTCAGGCGATCAGAGCAAACAATATATGCGAGGTGAATCAAAATGCTGATCGTTTTTATCCGCGCTGTCATACTCTACGCTGCACTGGTACTGGGCATAAGGCTAATGGGCAAAAGACAGATCGGTGAGCTTCAGCCGTCAGAGCTCGTCACTGCGGTGCTGCTGTCAAATATAGCGTCACTGCCAGTCGAGGATCCTGCCATTCCGATGATAATAGGGATAATACCTATTTTCACGCTCATCTGCCTTGACGTTATAATGTCTTATGCATCGCTGAGGTTCAGAGGCATCAGGCGGCTGGTATGCGGCTCATCAAAGATCGTTATCACTAACGGAAAAATACACCAGAAGGAGCTTCTCAGGCTGAGATATTCCGCTGATGACCTGCTCGAATCTCTCAGGGCTATGGGCATATTCGATATAGACGAGGTGCAGCTCGCAGTAGTGGAAACAAACGGAAGTCTCTCAGTATATCAGAAATTTGCGAACAGACCCGTCACCAACAAAGACCTTGACCTTAGAGGCGAAAAGGATAAGGATCCGCCGATGATGGTGATAGAAAACGGCACCTTTATCGACAGCGCCCTTCAGGCGGTAGGTCTCAGCCGAGCGTCTGTATCGCAGGAGCTTTCAGACAAGGGAACGGATATCAATACCATTTATATCTGCACCGCCGATCCCGACGGCATAGTGAACATCATAGAAAAGGAGGAAACTCAATGAAACGGCTGTTTATCAGTATTTTCATACTTATTATGATAACGGGGCTTTCGGTGTTCTGTCTCGGGAGTCTTGAAAAGGACAGCGAGGAACTCACACAGAAGCTCTCCGAGATAAGCGCATCCGCCGTGAATGACAAGGTACCCGAAAGGCTCCTCACAGAGCTTGGCTCTCTGTGGAACGACTTTTCACGCAAAAGCTCCCTGCAGATAAATTCTGAGCATATAGACGATATAGGAGCTGAGCTTTCCCGCTTTATCGAGCAGGCATCGGCAGGCTCTGATGATATAGCCGCACAGGCGGCCTATCTTAGCACCTCTATATCTGATCTCTATAAGAGACAGTCACTGCGCATAGAGTCTCTCCTGTGAGGGAAAACGTTTGAAAAAATGACTTAAACAGCGATTTTTTGTGACCTATAATTGTACAAACGTACAAAAATTTAATTATTTAATTGTTTTTATCCAAACTCTCCTTGACTTTTATTTTTGCAGGTTGTATACTGATGATGAGGAATGATCGGTTTTCAACGGTTTTTCCGAACAAAAGCTATGATCTGCATCGGCAGCTCCGAAAAATAAAAAGGGCTGAGATGCACACATTATGGAGGTAAAGTATGGATAATCAGATTTTCTGTCCTCAGTGCGGTAAACCTTCGGCGCCGGGAACAAAGTTCTGCGCTTCATGCGGTGCGCAGATACCCGAAGCTCCCGCTCAGGCAGCACCTCAGCAGGCCGCTAACGATCCCTACGCTCAGGCAAAGCAAACACCTAAGGCAGGACAGCAGAACGCTGCACCCGCACAGCAGGCAGCACCTCAGCAG
>CACXFU010000181.1 GCA_902767035.1 uncultured Ruminococcus sp. | reverse complement strand
AGTATTTATATACTCATACACAAAAAGGTCCCCGACACCTCGGAGACCTTTTATCATTATCTGTAAATCTGTAAGTTATTTCACTGCCGCCAGCAGAGCATCTACCCTGTCAGTCTTTTCCCAGCTGACATCAAGATCCTCCCTGCCGATGTGGCCGTATGCAGCCAGCTGCTTGTATATCGGTCTTCTCAGATCAAGATACTCGATAATAGCAGAGGGCCTCAGGTCAAACACCTTGTTCACAGCCTCAGCCAGCTTCTCGTCAGATACCTTACCCGTGCCAAAGCTGTCGACCATTACGGAAACAGGATTTGCAACACCGATAGCGTATGCGAACTCTACCTCGCACCTGTCAGCAAGGCCTGCCGCTACGATGTTCTTAGCCACATACCTTGCAGCATAAGTCGCCGAACGGTCTACCTTTGTCGGGTCCTTTCCTGAGAAAGCTCCGCCGCCGTGACGCGAATAGCCGCCGTATGTATCTACGATTATCTTTCTTCCCGTCAGTCCGCTGTCTCCCATAGGTCCGCCAACAACGAATCTCCCTGTCGGATTTATAAAGTATGTGGTGTCTCCGTCAAGCAGCTCTGCCGGTATAACAGCCTTGATGACCTTCTCAATGATATCTTCCCTGATCTGCTCGAGAGTCACATCAGGGTCATGCTGAGACGAAACTACCACCGCATCTATCCTTGCCGGCTTTCCGTCAATGTACTCAACCGTTACCTGTGTTTTTCCGTCAGGCCTGAGATACGGGAGCACTCCGCTCTTTCTGACCTCTGTCAGCCTTTTAGCCAGCCTGTGAGCAAGCGAGATCGGCATAGGCATAAGCTCAGGCGTCTCATTGCAGGCATAGCCGAACATTATTCCCTGATCTCCCGCACCGATATCGAATGCGTTTTCCTCTCTTCCCTCAAGCGCATTATCAACACCCATAGCAATATCAGGCGACTGCTTGTCGATAGTCACCATAACTGCACAGGTGTTTCCGTCAAAGCAGTATTCTCCCCTGTCGTAGCCTATCTCGATAACTGTATCGCGCACTATCTGGGGTATATCAACATTCGCCTTGGTGCTTATCTCACCCATGCACATTATAAATCCCGTGTTTGTAACAGTCTCACACGCAACTCTCGACTGCGGATCCTCTGCCAGAAGTGCATCAAGTATCGCATCTGATACCTTGTCGCAGATCTTATCGGGGTGCCCTTCAGTAACGGATTCTGATGTAAAAAGAACTCTTGACATATGATTACTTCCTTTCTGATAAAAGCCATAAACAAACAAAAAAGACGTCCGAACGATCCGAAACGCCTGCAAAAAACCGCTTTTTCCTCATCTTTCGGATCAAAACCGCAGGATCTGGCACCTTAACCTCGGTCTCCCTCGGTCAGGTTGTCGGGCTTCACAGGACCTGTTTCCTCCACCACTCTTGATAAGGTTTATTGACAAATACATTATACAACACATTTCTCCCTTTGTCAACAACACTCTTCGATTTTGTATATTTTGACCTTCTCAAAGAATATCCAGCCGCTGTAATTGTTGACAATGCTGATAGGATATGTTAAACTAATAAAAGTGATGAATGAAAAGCAGGAGCTGATCGTATGAAACACGAAGAAAACCTTAATATTTCCTTTGCAGTAGATCTGCTTTACCCCTCACCCGAAAAGAAGGACGCCATGAAAAGGCGCAGGGCTAAGCTTTACGATCTGCCGCAGGGCTATGTGAGAAATCTGGAGCTTGAAAAGCTTGCCTCTCTACTGAGCCCCTATAATAACCACTATACAGTAAACCTCTTCAACGAGCTTTGTGACGACCCTGACATCATCAATTACAGATTAGATATCATTGCAGACTTTATGGCCGTGCCAAAGCTTGGCACCACCGTCAGAAAGATCATCGATGTTATGGTCGAGAACGACCGCAAAAACGTCTATAACCTTAACGACCCCGACTCCTTTGACAAGCTTGACGACGCTATCACCGCCTTTGACGGCTACATTCAGTGCATGGATATAATGCACGAATTCTGGGAGCGCTATAAAGAGCAGCTGCGCTCCGAGGGCATAAAAAGAATGTTTGCCTTTTTTGAGGAGCAGTTTTATGACAAGCATTTTGTCAAGCTCAGAGAAGAGCTGGCTGAGCTGAAGGAAGAGATCTCAAAAGGTATACGAAGCGTTACCGTCGCCGTGAACCTTGATGACAGAATGGTGCCGATCTCGGCAGGTATAGTTGAGTATTCTCAGGAGCCATATGTTATAAAGCCTTCCCTCTTTGACAGGATAATCTATCACGGTGCATATTTTGGTGAGAACACCGTCAAAAAGCTGCACACCAAATTCGTAGCTAGCGAATCCGTAAGGGACAGGATAGTAAACACTGCTGATGAGAGCTTATTCAAGGAGCTTTCCTACCTCACCGATAAGTATGTTGATATGATAGACGATGTTTTGAAGCAGTATCAGCGCATCGGCTTTAAGGATATGTACAATATCAACTATCAGCTTGAATTTTATCTCGGTGCGGTGAACCTTATTGAGCTTGCTAAGAGTGCTGGCCTCGGAATGTGCCGTCCTAAGATCCTTCCGGCAGGTGAGAGAAAAAGCGTTATGAAGGGGCTTTACGATATGATCTATTTCTCCGAATGCAGGCTGTGGAACCTCAGAGCCAAGGAGAAAAAGACCGTAGTGACGAATGACATCGCCTTTGATGACAGGTCAAGAATGTACATTCTCACAGGCGCCAACAACGGCGGAAAGACCACCTTTGTACGTGCGATAGGTATTTGTCAGCTGATGGCGCAGACAGGCCTGTATGTACCCTGCGAAAGCTGCGAGATCTCTCTGACAGACTTTATCTACACGCACTTCCCCAAGGAGGAGCAGACAGGCATAGATGCCAGCAAGTTCACCACTGAGATCAAGGAGTTCAAAACTATCAGCGATACCATTACGCCCTCAAGCCTGCTGCTTATGAACGAATCTATCCAGAGCACCACCCCGAATGAGTGCATAGACGTTTCAAAGGAGCTTCTGAAAATATTCTGTATGATAGGCGTAAGGGGCATTCTTGCGACGCATATAGTTGATCTGGCAGAGCTTATCGATGACATCAATTCCGAGCCTGACATAGCCTCAAAGATCGATAGCTTAGTTGTTACGGTCGATGAAGCCACAGGAAAGCGCCTTTACAGGATAGAGCGCGGAGTGCCTGCAATGACGGGCTATGCGAGCCATATCCTGCAGCAGTTTGGCATAAATGCCGATGAGATAAAAGAGAGACTCTCTAAATAACTGTACAAAAAAGAGGACTACCTTAAGGCAGTCCTCTTCTCTTATAACTTGCTGTCAATAATAAACGGTTTCGTTTTCATCGCTGTAGTAGTACTCATAACCCAGATCGCTCGTGCTCTCAGGCTCCATTCCTGCGTCTAACAGCTCCTGATAAATGGTCTCGGTGTCGCAGTCATAGCACATATTCTGATCGAAAACGGTGTCCCAGTAGTATTTATCAGCGGGATCGTAGAGGTCTGCCTTTTTGAATTCCTTCCTCTCGTTGACCACGATATTCAAACGATCATTTCTGTAATAATTTCTCCATGCGGTGTTGCTTCTGTCGGCCGCCTTGAAATGGCTGTGGATTATCCTTGTGATCTCCATGACCTTATCTTTGTCAGCATCTTCAAGGTAAAGCGACTGATACTCTCCCTCGTCAAAGCGGTTAGCTTCATAGAAATATAATTCTATGTTGCAATGCTCAAGCTCTCCCTT
>CACXFU010000180.1 GCA_902767035.1 uncultured Ruminococcus sp. | reverse complement strand
GCTGAAATACGGCGATTACGTAAAGATCGGCTCAGATGAAGGATATGTTGAAGCGATATCTATCCTTTATACCGTTCTTAAGACCATAGACGGCAAAGTTATCTTTATCCCGAACGGCAACGTATCAAAGTCAAGCATCGTCAATATGACGAATGAGAACAGGCGCCTTCTCGTTCAGAAATATCAGATAAGCTACTCCGATGATTTCCACAAGGCTAAGGACATAATCAGAGGTGTTCTGATCAATGAGAAGTATGTTCTTGACAAGCCTGACGCACCTGTTGTTTGTATGAGCGCCCACAATGACAGCTCTATCGAGATCTTAGTAAAGGTCTGGCTGCCTGCTGAAAAATATCTGTCTGCTAAATCTGAACTGATGGAAAAGATAACCGACGCCTTCAATGTAAACGGCATCACGATACCGTTCACGCAGATAGACCTTCACATTCCCGAAGAGGTAAAGCTGCACAAATAAGCTAAAAAAGAGATACAGCCGAACTATACGGCCGTATCTCTTTTTATTCACCAAGCTCTGTATTGGCAACAGCCATGCAGTATACCTTTTCAGCACCCATTTGTTTCAGAAGAGATGCACACCTGTTGAAGGTCGCTCCCGTGGTGTAAACATCGTCGCAGAGAAGAACCGTTTTGCCCTTTATGTCCCTATGCTTATCGGCAGCATAGAAAACACTGTTCGCATGAGCCGCCCTCTCATCAGCCGAAAGCTTGTGCTGTACCTTTTTGTCCTTTTTCTTTTTGAGCAGTGAAAGCACTTTTGGTTTTCCGAGCTCTCTTGCCATAAAGCCTGCTGTTTTGTCGGCGTGATTGATGCCCTTGTCTTTTTTCTTGCGCCGGTGCATCGGCACCGAAGTAACAATATCTATCTTATCTGCAAGGCCATCGCTCTTTATCCTTTCAGCTAGCTTCTCTGCTGCAAATTCGGCAAGGTTCAGACTCTCACCGTTTTTCAGCGCATAAATGGCAGTGATGACAGGCCCCTCATATCGCACGAGCGTATATACGCCGTCAAAAGTTATGGCCGAGTGATCGCGGCACATTCTTTTTCCGCAAACTGAGCAAAGGTCATCATCATTATACGGCAGCCTTCCGGCGCACTCATCACAGAGCAGTCCGTCCCATTTTATCAGCTTTCCGCAGACAGGACAAACATTCGGAAAAACAATGTTTATCAGATACTTATATATCCTGCTCCTGTCAGTCATCATTTTCACCTGCAAGCTCTGTCAGCATATTTTTCAGCGCCGTATACCTGAGCGTTCTTCTGTCATTGTCTATCATATAGTTCACTCTCTTCTGTGAGCCGACTATTATAAGCATCTTTCTTGCCCTTGTGACTGCCGTGTAGAGAAGATTTCTGTAGTATAGCTTATCAAATCCGCCGAAAACTGCGAGAATGACCACATTGAATTCCGAGCCCTGACTTTTATGCACGGTGACGGCATAGGCAAGCTCAAGATTATCAAGCATCATACCGCTGTATACCGCTACTCTGCCCTCAAAATCTATAGTTACTGTTCCCAGCACCTTGTTTACGCCGATAATTATCCCGATATCCCCGTTGAAGATGCCGGCGCCGCTCTCCGTCTTATCATCGCCGGTCTGCTTTTTCCAGAGGATATCGTAGTCATTCTTGGTCTGCATCACCTTATCTCCCTTTCGGAAGGTATACACAGGCGTCTTGACCTCTGACTTGCCAGATGCAGGCGGATTGAGCTCAGCCTGCAGGCGCTTGTTGAGCTCTACCACTCCGGCAGGCCCCTTTCTTGTCGGTGAAAGCACCTGTATATCCTCAAAGGGGGAATAGCCGTATGCTTTTTTAAGTCTCGTTTTTGTAAGCTCAACGATATGATCCTGAAGCCCTTTGAATTCGAGCCTTTGGAAGAAAAAGAAATCCTTGTCTCTCCGGGTAAGGTCGATATGCTCCCCGCGCACGATCTTATGCGCGGTCATAACGATCTCTGATTCCTGAGCCTGCCTGAAAATCTCTTTGAGAGTGATAACAGGCATTACCTTGCTGTCTATAATATCCCTGAGAACATTTCCCGCCCCGACAGACGGCAGCTGATCGCTGTCACCGACAAGAACCAGCTTGCAGGTAACGCTCACTGCCCTGAGGACAGCCTCAAACAGAAGGCTGTCCACCATTGACATCTCATCTATTATCAGGGCATCGCAGTCGAGAAGGTCATTCTCATTATGCACAAACGAAGCACTATCGCCCGAATGGAACTTTACCTCCAGTAGCCGGTGAATGGTCTTTGCCTCAACACCTGTGAGGTCTGTCAGGCGTTTGGCTGCCCTGCCCGTAGGCGCACATATCATAACATTGAGACCCTGCTGTGTGTAGAGAGATATTATCGCATTCAGAGTGGTCGTCTTTCCTGTTCCGGGGCCGCCCGTAAGCACAAGAAACCCTTTCGACAGCGCAAGATTTATCGCCTGCCGCTGTATGCTCTCATACTTTATGCCGTTGTTTTCTTCTTCAAGGTCAATAATGTCAGAAAAATCTATCTTGTTGTCATAAGAAATATCATGCATAAGCGCCAGTCGCCTTGAAATATAATCCTCAGCCCTGAAATAATCAGCCAGCATTACAAAGCGGCGCTTGTCCTTATAATAAAAGAACAGGTTCTCCTCTTCGACCTCATCTGCTATCATTCGCTCTATGAGCTCCTTATCAACACCCAAAAACCCGGCCGACAGCTTAATAAGCGCCTCCTCAGGCAGACAGGTGTGTCCGGCATCGGCATTTTGCCGCAGAGTATAGCTTATCCCTGCCTTTACCCTGTTTTCACTGTCAGCAGGGATATCGTTTTTCGCAGCCAGCTCATCAGCCTTTGAAAACGGCAGATCTACCCCTGCAGAGCACAGAACAAACGGATTTGCCCTTATCAGCGCCTCAGCATCAGCACCCCAGCGTTTCCACGCTTTTATGCTGTAAGCGGTGGTTATCTCATATTTGCCGAGGTATGACATAAGAGACCTTACGGCAAAGGTGGTTTTGAACTGCTTTGAAAAAGCCTTTGCCTTTTTCACTGTCACGCCGTCGATCTCGCAGAGCTTTTCTGGCTCGTTTTCAAGCACACTGAAGGTATCCTCACCAAACATCTTGACTATCTTTTTTGCAAGAATAGGCCCTATCCCCGTGATAGCACCGCTGGCAAGGTATCTCTGAATAGCGGCAGCAGTAGTCGGCAGCGACCTCTCGAACACCGAGACCTTGAACTGCTCACCGAATTTCTGATGAACGACAAACTCTCCTGTGCAGACAAGATCCTCGCCCTCTTCAACGTCGCCCATCTCACCGACGACGGTAACAAGGTCATTCTCATACGCCATCATAAGCACGCAGAACCCTGTATCGGGATTTTTATGTATTATGCTGTCTACCTCACCTTTTATTGTTACAAGCTCCGCCATTTACAATTCCTTACCCTCTGATTTTTCAAGCAGTCTTATCAGGCCGTCCTCACTGACGACCTCGATATATCCGAACCGATCCGCAAGCGGCAAGCAGTCGCTCCCGTTATTCTTATATACGACTATTATCCTTCTTCTGTATTCGGCACTTTCAAAAAGCTCTTCATAATAGTAGCATTTAACCGTCATCTCAAGCTCTCTGATATCTCCCCTGTAGGGAATGACTATAAACCCTTTGTTATAAGCGCACCTTTTTCTTCTTCCGGTAAATACGACCAGAAGCGCTGACAAAGCAGCCATTATCATTATTACGATCGCAGCAGTCATACCAATTACCTCCATAGGTGATAACACATTTTATGCTATCCGGTATTATACTGCTACATATATTTTACAGCATTTTTCAAAAAAATGCAAGCAAAAAGCCGTTTATTTCAAACGGCTTTAAAGCTATCAGTCAGTTATTTTTATCGAGCGGTCCCACTTTTCAAACTTGCTCTCATATGTTGACCTGTCCTCCTCGTGGCACAGGAACATCGAGAAGTAGAATGCATTGTTCTCATAACGGCAGGCAGAGAAGATAAATGCTCTCTTGCCGTCATAATTGGTTATGCATCTGTTCTTGCAGTTGTCTTCATCAGTCGCCTTTGAAACATCCTTGAAGCTGACATCATTGCGGCGCATAGACTGCACCCACATATTCATAAACAGGTCTGCATCCATTCCAACAAGATCAGATGCCGAAAGATTCGGATACGATATCTTCATATAGATAAATGCCGAATCATCAGTGTCCTCATAATACTCGGTAACAACGTCCATAACGGAAGAGTCATACGTGCCGAGGAACTCGCTCTCATCGAAGGACTGATCCTTCTCCATGCTTGCAGGGAGAGTTACCGAAATGCACTTCATCTGAACTGTAGTCTCCTGAGATGCTTTCTTACTGTATTTCAGCGCCAGAAAACCGAACAGACAGATAAGCACCGCTACCACGATTATGGCGATAAGAACGCCTGTATTTGACTTTTTTCTGATCGCGCCTGCGCTGCCGGCTCTGCCGGGCTCGAAGCCGTTATAGGCTGGGTTCACGAAACCTCTTGCAGCATTGTTGAAGGCTGCATTGTTCTGTGCAAAGCCCGTTGCACCGTACTGCTGGCCGAAATTCTGCTGCTGAGCAAAGCCCTGCTGTCCCCCGAAATTCTGCTGATACTGGGGCTGCTGGAAATTCTGCTGCGGCGGCACCTGCTGATTATAGCCGCCATAGGCACCCTGTCCGCCGTTAAAGCTGTCAGTCGCATACGGATCATTCGTCATTTGCGGCTGCTGAGGCATTGTCCTGTTCACAGGCTCAGGTGCCGGAGGAGGCGCCGCGCCCTCCTGGTTCTTCTTGCCGAAGCCGCTGTCCATAAGCTGGCCGTCAAGATCGAGATTTGATGTATCTATACCGTCCATAAAGCCGCTGGTCGTGCTCTGCAAAGCCGTTCCGCAGAAATTGCAGAAAGCAACACTTGCATCGTTCTCCGCGCCACAGATAGGACACTTCATATGATCTCTCCTTTCAATAAATAAGGGCGGTGTCAGTCAGCAGCCGCCCGTTATTTGTCAGTTCAGTATGATCGTCTTCATCCACTTATCTATCTTTGCCTGATACTTGCCCATATCTTCTTCCTTGCAGCCCATATCAAATATGTAGAAGACCTTATCCTTCTTCTGTACTGAAAGGTTCATATAAACGATATTGCCTTCCGAAGACTTGTATTTGCACTTCAGCGTATCGTCGCTGCTGGAGATGACCTCATAATCGCTCATCATCTGCATAGCCTTCTCGACCTGATATATCATAGTCTCGGCTGACAGTGACGAAAGTGTCATTCCGCCGGTCTGTACCTCCTGATAGTTTGTGAAGTCCATCACCATATATACGAAAACGACATCATCATTCTCATATCCGCCGACGTCCATATTAACGCCCTGTGAGGAGAACGACTGCATAGCCCCGACGACATCATCGCTTCCGCCCTCTTCCATAGAGGTCGGCATCTCTATCGAGAATTTGCCCAGATCATAGACCTTTGTCTGATTAGGCCTTATCAGGAACCAATAAACAGCAAAAACGCCAGCGATCAATACAAGGATTATGACCGCGATTATCCCGCCGGCTCTCGAACCGGAACCGCCGCTTGATTTCTTTGAAGTTACATTATTATAGTCCTTGGTAAAATTAAGCTCATTCTGATACTGGCTTGCCTGCATCTGCTGATTATGGATACCGAAGGTGCTTCCGCCCTTTCCGTGTCCGGGCATTTCAACAAGCTTTGTTCCGCAGTTAGGACAAAAATCCTTGCCGCGCTCAAGTTCTGATCCGCATACAGTACAGTTCATAAAACTGCCGCCTTTCCTAATTCATTTTACTCAAAGCGCAAAAGTGCTCGTAATAATTCTAACACATTCTTTACAGTTTGTCAATAAAAAAAGGCGAATATTTTCCATTCGCCTTAATTTATTAGTATAAATTTTCTGTTAATTAAGCCTGAGAATTCTTCTTAGCCTCAATATCAGCAAGTGCATCCTTTCTGGAAAGGTTTATCCTGCCCTGATCGTCGATCTCCATTACCTTGACTACGATCTCATCACCGATAGAAACGATATCCTCTACCTTCTCTACCCTGCTCTTGTCGAGCTTGGAGATATGAACGAGGCCATCCTTTCCGGGAGCGATCTCAACAAAGGCACCAAAGTTCATGATCTTAACGACCTTGCCCCTGTAGATAGCACCGATCTCGGGATCGTTTGCAATGGTGTTGATGATATCAACAGCCATCTGGCACTTATCCTTGTCGATACCGGATACGAATACGCTGCCGTCCTCATTGATATCGATCTTGACATCACACTCAGCGGAGATCTTCTGGATGACCTTTCCGCCGGAGCCGATGACCTCACGGATCTTATCAACAGGCACCTTGGTGCTGAGCATCTTGGGAGCCCACTTGCTTACCTCAGGTCTTACCTCGGGGATAGCCTTGAGCATGATCTCATCAAGGATATAGTCTCTTGCCTTATGGGTCTTTGCAAATGCGCTTTCAATGATGTCATAGGTAAGTCCGTCCACCTTAATATCTACCTGGATAGCGGTGATACCGTTCTTGGTACCGCCTACCTTGAAGTCCATATCGCCGTAGAAGTCCTCAAGGCCCTGAATATCTACCATTGTCATCCAGCTGCCGTCTTCCTTGGTGATAAGGCCGCAGGAGATACCTGCAACGGGAGCCTTGAT
>CACXFU010000179.1 GCA_902767035.1 uncultured Ruminococcus sp. | reverse complement strand
GTTCAAGGTGGTAAGGACAAGTCTTGTGCTTGACCGTAGGGATTATGACAAAAGGAAAAAGGCTGCGTAGCGTAGGGCTGCGCAGCCGATATTAAAATGAGTTTACTTCTTTATGGCACGTGCCATAAGTCTCGGGCATTTTGTTATCACTTGTCAGCCGTTGCGTTCCCGGCAACCGGAGCCTCAGGCTTGTCCTCTGGTTCGTCGTCCGTATCAGGCTCTTCGTATTCAAGATTTACCTCGTTAACCTCGTCGGCAGACGGGATAACGATCTTCTCAAGATCCTCAGCCGTCAGCGGCTTGCGCTTTTCAGGCTTTCTGTAAAGGTGCTCCACATCGTCCATATAGTATGCGGTATCAACAGGCAGCTTTTTCTTTTTGAGCCTTGCCTCAACTGCCTCTCTAACAAAGCTGTAGATAAGGGCGAATGTCGGCACAGCGATCAGCATACCGATAAAGTTCCAGAGACTTCCGAAAAACAGGATAGACACGAGCACCCAGAATCCCGGCAGACCGGTAGAATCACCAAGTATCTTCGGGCCCAAGATGTTTCCGTCAAACTGCTGCAGTATGATTATGAAGATAAGCAGTATAACAGCCTTCTGAGGACTGATTATCAGCATGAACAGCGTAGACGGCACGGCACCTATTATCGGGCCGAAGAACGGAATGATATTAGTAACACCGATAATAACACTGATCATAATGTTATACGGCATATTCATTATCGTCAGGCATACAAAGCAGATAAAGCCAATGATGATAGAATCGATTATCTTTCCAACCAGGAAGCCGGAGAACACCTTGTTTATCCTCGATGCAAGATGCATGATCTTTTCGCAAGTGGTCTTTTTGGTGGTTGAAATAACGATCTTCTTTGCCTGAGCAAGAAACTTCTCTTTGCTGCACAGCAGATAGATAGAGATTATAAAGCCTATCACAAAGTCTTTTATAAAGGTGATGAAGCCCCACGCACCCGAGAGTATATCCTCAAGCATCGGCTTAGCGTTCTCATAGATAGTGTCAAAATCGGTAGAGAGCTCCTTGAACTTTTTCGTTACAGAAGCCGCTGTTTTCGGATAGTTTTTGAACAGCTTGTCTATCCAGCTCTGCACCTTGTCCGTAAGCTCTCCCCAGTCGCCGAATATCTCCTTAATAGAGTTTATAAGCTCAGGGATAACTATCCATAACAGACCTGCCAGCACACCAAGAAAAACGATCGACGCAAAGGTGACAGAACAGGCTCTCAGAAGCTTGCTCCCGCCCTCTTTTTTGTATATCCTCTTGCGAACGAATTTCTCGAAGTTCACCATCAGCGGATTCATCAGAAACGCGATCGCAAGCCCCCATATCACAGGAGACATAGCCGACACCAGCGTTGATATCACCTTCATGATCGTGCTGAATTTCAGTACTGCAACGATGAGCAAAACATTGACAGCTATCACCGCAGTTGCATAAAAGGCTATTGTGGTATATTTTCGGTTAGCTCTTATTTTCATAGCGCTTTCCTCTCACAAAAATTGCGTACCTAAGCATTTTAATGAGTTTTTTGTACATTAAAAGGTACTTATAGTTATTATACAACATTATTTTTCTAAATGCAATGGTTTTTAAGATATTTATTGAAAAAAGCGATTTATTAATTTGGTGTTCATATAATATTTACCAAGAGTTCTTATTTAAAGTTATAAAACCTATTGACAAATTATAAAAATCGGAATATAATAATTTACAAACTTAATATTTTAAATCCTATGAGCAAAAGTAAGTAGCTTTGAAGGAAGTTTTCAGAGAGTGCGCGGCAGGTGTGAGTGCACAGCGGGTGTCAGAGTGAATGGATTTGTGAGGAGCGGTGTGAAAGGCGTCAGCTTAGTATCATTTGCCGTGTTTCCTGCGTTAGTGGACAGGATATTGATTTTGAGGGATCTCCCCGAGAATGCGTATCTGTGAGCCGACAGGCAACTGTCGGGAATTTGGGTGGCACCACGGTTCTATCGTCCCATAGCTGTAAGAGTTATGTGTGATGACAGAACTTTTTTTATTGTATTTTTACCAAGGAGGTAATTTTTATGCTGTATCCTGAGATCGAGACCGTTAAGGCGCTGTTTGATGAATATGAGACCGTGCCTGTTTTCTATGAGCTGCTGATGGACGCTTATACACCTGTTCAGCTGTTCAACTGCCTGCACGAGGTCTATAACGACTGCTTCATTCTTGAATCTGTCGATAACAAGGATAAATGGGGCAGGTATTCATATGTAGGTATTGATCCTGCCGAGGAATATATCCTCAAAGATCATGTTCTTACAGTGAAGAGAAAAGGCAAGGCTGATGAAGTGATCGAAAATGCTGATCCTATAGCTTATCTTACTGCTGTGGCTGAGGCTCACCGTTCACCGAGGTTCAACAGCTACCCTAAGCTCACAGGCGGACTGATAGGATTTTTCGCTTATGATATGATAAGATACTACGAGAAGACCCTTACAAACGTTCCGAATGATGATCTCGGTCTTCCCGACGCCGATCTTCACCTGTTCGAGAAGATAGTTGCATACGATCATCTTTCAAACAAGGCAGTTATCATTCAGAACATAAATAAATCCGATGATATTGAGCAGAAATATGCTGAGTGTTCTAAAACGGCTCAGGAGATAAGCGAGGCGCTGAGAAAATTCACTCCTGCTCTGAAAACTGCCAAAAAGCTTGAAGATGACGTGACAGTTCGCTCAAACATCAGCAAAGAGCAGTACATCGAAAACGTCAAAAAGGCTAAGGAATACATCAGAAACGGTGAGATTTTCCAGGTAGTTCCTTCTCAGAGATTTGAGATAGACTCCCCGCCTGACAGTTTTGATGTTTACAGAATGCTCAGATCAACAAACCCTTCACCTTATCTGTTTTACTTCAAGCATAATGATTATGCGGTGGCAGGCTCCTCACCCGAAATGCTGGTTAGCGTTGAACAAGGCTCAGTCATCACCAGACCGATAGCCGGAACGATCAAGAGGGGCATAACTCAGGAAGAAGATATCAAAAACGAGAAAAAGCTCCTGAACGACCCAAAGGAAAGAGCCGAGCACACGATGCTAGTTGATCTGGGAAGAAACGATATCGGAAAGGTATCAGAGTTCGGAAGCGTAGAAGTCACAGACTTTATGATAGTTGACAAGTACTCAAAGGTAATGCACCTTGTATCTAACGTAAGGGGCAAGCTCAGAGAGGATAAAAAGCCGCTCGGTGCACTTATGGCTGTGCTGCCAGCCGGAACTCTCTCGGGAGCACCGAAGGTAAGGGCTATGGAGATAATCGACGAGCTGGAGACCACCAAGAGAGGCCTTTACGGCGGAACAGTCGGATATATCGCGTTTGACGGCTCAATAGATATGTGTATCGCGATCAGAACGGTGCTTTTCAAAAACGGCAAAGCTTATGTTCAGGCAGGCGGCGGAGTGGTAGCTGACTCCGACCCTGAGGCGGAATTTGAAGAGTCCTGCAACAAGGCTATGGCGGTAATAAACGCCGTTAAGGAAGCATCAAAGCTATGATAAAAAGCAGCAGCCGCGGGTGAATACGCATAGCTCCGGCAAGGGAAAGACAGAAAAGCTGTTTAAAATAATAATTATTATTAAAGGAGAGTTGTTATGGCAAAGGAGATCATTTTAACAGGAGACAGACCAACAGGTGCACTTCACTTAGGTCATTATGTGGGTTCGCTGAGGAAAAGAGTTGCGATGCAGGATACAGGCAAGTACGATACATTCGTTATGATCGCCGATCTGCAGGCTCTGACTGACAATGCAGATAACCCCGAAAAGATAAGACAGAACATATTAGAGGTAATGCTCGACTACCTCGCAGTGGGCCTTACCCCTGATAAGACAACGTTTCTTGTGCAGTCACACATTCCGGCACTGTATGAGCTGCCGATGTATTACTCGAACCTTGTAACTATGTCAAGACTTGAAAGAAACCCCACGATCAAAAATGAGATAAAGATGCGTGACTTTGAAAGAAGCATCCCCGTAGGCTTTATGACCTACCCTATCAGTCAGGCCGCTGATATCACTGCTTTCAAGGCTAAGTACGTTCCAGTCGGCGAGGATCAGCTGCCGATGCTGGAGCAGGCCAGAGAGATAGTCAATTCCTTCAACAGGATATACAAATGTGATATACTTGTCGAGCCTGAGGCTGTTCTGCCGGATAATGCAAGCTGCAACAGACTGGTCGGCATCGACGGCAACACAAAGATGAGCAAATCTCTCGGCAACTGCATTTATCTCAAAGACGATGAAAAAACACTTAAACAGAAGATCATGTCAATGTTCACAGATCCTACTCACATAAATGTGAGCGACCCCGGCCACACAGAGGGTAACCCCGTGTTCATTTATCTTGAGGCGTTCTCGACTGATGAAGACTTCGCAAACTTCATGCCGGAATACAAGAACCTCGCTGAGATGAAGGAGCACTATGAGCGCGGCGGTCTCGGAGATATGAAGTGCAAGAAGCTGCTGAATAACGTTATGCAGCAGTTCCTCGCACCGATAAGAGCAAGACGTGAAGAATATGAGAAGGACAAGGGCGAGCTCCTGAACATTCTCAGAAAAGGCACTGAAAGAGCAATAGAGGTCTCAAACCAGACTGTCTCAGAGGTGCGCAACGCTATTGGAATAAACTACTTCAACGATAAGAGCTTTCTGGAGCGTTTCGTGAAGTAAGATACGAATTTCCCTGGGAGGGCGATCACTATGATACTATTGATAGACAATTATGACAGCTTTACCTATAATCTTTATCAGGCTATAGGCGTACTCAACAGCGATATCACTGTTGCCAGAAACGATGAGATAACGATCGAAGAGATCGAGAAAATGGCACCTGAGGCTATAGTTATCTCACCCGGCCCCGGATACCCTGCAAGTGCAGGTATCTCTGTCGAGGCAGTAAAGACCTTCAGCGGCAGGATACCGATACTGGGCGTTTGCCTTGGTCATCAGGCAATTGCGGAAGCCTTCGGCGCTAAGATCACCCACGCGAAGGAGCAGCTGCACGGAAAACAGACTGAGATCAGCCTGAATACTGCTAATCCACTGTTCAGCGGCCTGCCTGCAACGATCAAAGCCGCAAGATATCACTCGCTGATAATAGACAGCGTTACCATGCCGGAATGCTTATCAGTGATAGCTACCGACAAGGACGCTCAGATAATGGCTGTAAGGCACAGAGATCACCCGACCTACGGAGTTCAGTTCCACCCTGAGTCTATTCTGACAAAGGAAACAGGAACAGTGATAATCGAGAACTTTCTCAATGACATTGCCGGCATAAAGACATCAAAATCAAAGGGTGCATCTATCCCGGCAAGCGAGAGAGTTGAGCTCAAGAAGTATCTTAAAATAGTAGCAGACGGCAAAGATCTTACCGAGGATGAAGCTTATAAGGCTATGGACATCATAATGTCAGACAGAGCTACAGAAGCACAGATCGGCTCACTTCTCACGGCTATGAGAATGAAGGGTGAAACTATTGATGAGATAACAGGCTTTGCTAAAGTTATGCGTGAAAAAATGGCAAAGGTAAACGTTTCAGACGTGCTCGATATAGTCGGTACCGGCGGAGACCTTGCTAACAGCTTCAATATCTCAACAACATCTTCATTTGTAATCGCAGCAGCCGGGCAGAAGGTTGCTAAGCACGGTAACAGAAGCGTGTCATCAAAAAGCGGTGCAGCTGACGTGCTTGAAGCACTCGGAGTAAAGATACAGTCTACACATGAGCAGGCTGAGGCAGCTATAAATGATATAGGTATATCGTTCCTCTTTGCACAGTCATATCACAGCGCTATGCGTTTTGTCGGCCCCACAAGAGCTCAGACAGGCATACGCACAGTGTTCAACATTCTGGGGCCTCTTGCAAACCCGGCAAAGGCTGATTATATGATCCTCGGCACCTACGACGCTGCCCTGCTGGAGCCTATGGCAAAGGTGCTTATGAACTTAGGAATCAAGAGAGCATTCCTTGTTTACGGAAATGACAGACTTGATGAGATCTCTATATCAGATGCGACGACTGTCTGCGAAATAAACGGCGGCAAGCTCATAAAGTATGAGATCAAGCCCGAGGACTTCGGCTTCAGGAGAGCAAGGCTTGCAGATATCGTAGGCGGTTCGGCTCTTGACAATGCACAGATAACTCTGAATATACTCAAGGGCATCGAAAAAGGACCTAAGAGAGATATCGTTCTTCTCAATTCAGGCTGTGCGCTTTATGTCTGTGGCAAGGCTGAGAGCATAGAAGACGGCATTGCGATCGCTAGAGAGGCTATTGACAGCGGTAACGCACTCAGGAAGCTGAATGAGCTTATCGAATACACAAACAGAGGAAACAAATAATGATACTTGATAAGATCTGTGAAAAAAGGCTCGAACAGCTTGAACGAGAAAAAAGAGCCATAAGCCCTGAGGACATAAAAGCAATGTCCCGTGAGGCAGAGCACACACCTTTAAGCTTTTCGGCAGCCTTAAAAAATGACCGTCTCAGCGCTATCTGCGAGGTCAAAAAAGCATCGCCCTCAAAAGGGCTTATAAGGGCGGATTTCAGACCCGTCGAGATAGCGGCTGAATATGAAAAAAACGGTGCGAACGCCATCTCCTGTCTTACTGAGGAGCATTATTTTCAGGGTTCGTCCGCGTTTCTGAAAAATATCCGCAGAGCTGTCAATATCCCGATCCTCAGAAAAGATTTCATCATTGATGAATATTCGATCTACGAAGCCAGGGTAATTGGCGCCGACGCCATTCTGCTGATTGCAGGTATACTTAGCTCTTCACAGATGAAAGAGTATGCTGACATTGCTCATGAGCTAGGCTTGCAGACGCTGACTGAAGTGCACAACGAGAGTGAGCTTGAAAAAGTCGGTGAGCTTGATACTGACTGCCTTGGCATAAACAATCGTGACCTGACGACTTTTGAAGTTTCACTGGAAACCACAGCAAGGCTAACTGAACTTACAAAATGCAATGTCCTCGTGTCAGAGAGCGGTATCAGAACCAATGCTGATATGAAGCGAGTTCGCTCATACGGCGCAGATGCAGTGCTCATAGGCGAGACGCTGATGCGCTCCGACAATATCGGTGATACGCTTCACACTCTCAGGGAGGGCATCTGAAAATGCTGATAAAGATCTGCGGCCTCAGAAGAGCCGAGGACATAGCCTTTGTCAACGAAGCACTGCCCGACTATGCCGGCTTTATCCTGAGCGGCGGCTTTCGCAGGAGCATAAGCGCTTCACAATTCTCTGAGCTGTCTCCCCTGCTTGATAAAAGGATCAAGGCAGTAGGCGTTTTTGTAGATGAAGATATCAGAAATGTTCTTGCGCTTACCGATAAGCTTGACGTGATACAGCTGCACGGAAACGAAGATGAAAGTTATATCAAAGAGCTGAGAAAACTGTTTAACGGTGATATATGGAAAGCCGTACGTGCATCATCAGCGGCTGAGATTGAAAAGGCTGATAAACTCGGTGCGGATCTCCTGCTTATTGACAGCTATGTTAAAGGTCTTGTTGGCGGCACCGGAAAGACTGCTGACACAGACATCATAATAAGCGCTGATTTTAAAACGCCGTTTTTTCTTGCGGGCGGGATAAGCGCCGAAAACGTAAGTGATCTGACTAAGCGCACAAGACCGCTCGGAGTCGATGCTTCAGGCTCAGTCGAAACGGACGGATACAAGGACAAAGACAAGATACTGACACTTGTAAAAACAGTAAGGGACTTAACTAATTTTGAAATGAGGGATCTCAATGAATGAGAAAGGACGCTTTGACATATTCGGTGGACAGTACGTACCCGAAACTGTCATGACAGCCGTGCATGAGCTTGAAGAGGCTTATGACAGATACAAGGACGATGCACAGTTCAAGGAGGAGCTCGCAAAGCTCTACCGTGACTATGCAAACAGGCCTTCAATGCTCTATTATGCAAAGAAGATGACCGAGAATCTCGGCGGACCTAAGATCTATATCAAGAGAGAAGACCTTAACCATACGGGTGCTCATAAGATCAATAACTGTCTCGGGCAGGTGCTGCTTGCTAAGAAAATGGGCAAAAAGCGTATAATTGCTGAGACAGGCGCAGGTCAGCACGGTGTTGCAACAGCGACCGTATGTGCTCTTCTGGGGCTTGACTGTGAGGTCTATATGGGAAGGACCGATATGGAAAGGCAGTCTCTCAATGTATACAGAATGAACCTTCTCGGCGCAAAGGTAACAGGCGTTGACAGTGGTACTGCGACCCTGAAAGATGCAATTAACGAAGCATTCCGTGACTGGGTCTCAAACATTGACACCACCTTCTACTGCATCGGCTCGGTAATGGGTCCTCACCCTTACCCTACAATGGTACGTGATTTCCAGAAGATAATCAGTGAGGAGATAAAGGCACAGCTTATGGATCGTGAGGGCAAGCTACCCGACTGCGTTGTTGCTTGTGTCGGCGGCGGTTCAAACGCTATGGGTGCATTCTATGATTTTATTGAAGACGAAAGCGTTAAACTAATCGGCGCTGAGGCTGCGGGCCGCGGCGTTGAGACCGAAGACACTGCTGCTACCATGGCTCTCGGAACGCTTGGTATCTTCCACGGAATGAAGTCTCTGTTTTTACAGAATGAATACGGTCAGATAGCACCTGTTTATTCGATCTCGGCAGGACTTGACTACCCCGGCGTTGGCCCTGAGCACGCATATCTGAAGACTTCGGGAAGAGCCCAGTATGTCCCTGTCAGTGATGAGGAAGCTGTTAAAGCGTTTGAATATCTCTCAAAGACCGAAGGCATTATCCCTGCGATAGAGTCATCACACGCAGTATGGGCTGCTATGCAGGAGGCTAAAAACATGACCAAAGATCAGATACTCGTCATAAACCTCTCGGGCAGAGGTGACAAGGACGTGTATTCAATAGCAAGATACAGAGGAGTTGATCTAAGTGAGCAATAGGATAGATGTCTGCTTTGAGCGGCTGTCACAGGAAAACAAAAAGGCACTTATAACGTTTATAACATCGGGAGATCCTGATATAGAGTCTACCGAAAGAAACGTAATGGCTATGCTCGATAACGGCTCCGATATCGTTGAGATAGGCGTTCCGTTCTCTGACCCTATAGCTGAGGGACCGACTCTTCAGAAAGCATCACTGAGAGCACTTGAGGGAGGAGTAAACCTTGACGATATATTTGAAATGGTCAAGCGTCTCAGGCAGAAAACTGACAAACCTCTTCTGCTGATGATGTATCTTAACACCATTTTCAGGTATGGCACCGAGAAGTTTTTCTCCCTGTGCAAGGAAAACGAGATCGACGGTGTGATAGTGCCGGATATGCCGTTTGAGGAGCGCGAGGAGATATCCGCTGAGGCTGAGAAAAACGGTATCTATAGTATTTTTCTCGTATCTCCGACCTCTAAGGAAAGGGTCAGAATGATCGCTGAGCAGTCAAAAGGATTCTTGTATGTCGGATCGTCTCTAGGCGTTACAGGTACAAGAAAAGAGATAAGCACCGATTTTGTTGACCTGCTCTCCCCTATCAAGGATCACAAGACAGTTCCTGCTTGTATAGGCTTCGGCATTTCAGACCCTCAGCAGGCAAAGAAAATGTCTGCCTATGCTGACGGCGTTATAATAGGAAGCGCTATCGTTAACCTTTCTGAAGCTTACGGCAATCAGGCAAGCAGCCACATAGCTGACTTTGTAAAGTCAGTAAGAGAAGAGCTTGACAGATAAACTAAGCTGTCGGTCATATCGGCCGGCAGCTTTTTGCTTATGAAAAAACAGGAGCTGCACTTTACAAAACAGAATTTAAGTTGTATAATAGTTAAGGCGTCAGTTTGAGATGCCGGTATTGATTTCATTTTCATCGGAGGCACACCTATGGCCGTTACATTCACTAATGCTGATGAGCTGGACAGCTTTATAGGCAGAAGGTTCAGGACTGAAAACTACCTTGTCAAAAAGGACAGTCATGAAAAGATCCTTCTATGAAGTGACAGCGGGGAGCGTATTGTAAAGCACAATATCAAAAAGCCGGCGGACATTTCCGTTTACAGTGCCCTGCTCGGGATAAACTCCGTGTATCTTTGCAGGATACTTGACATAGGTGAAAGTGACGAGCGATAGTCGTTTATGAAGAATACTGCGAAGGGGTATCTCTTGCAGAGAAAATGGGCGGTGGAATGAGTGTAAGAAAAGCGCTTGAGGTCGCCTGCTGTGTTTGCGAAGGGCTTTATGCTCTGCACAGCTGCAATATAGTGCACAGGGATATAAAACCTGAAAACATTATGGTCACTGATGAGAATGACGTACAACAACCACAACTACACAGACATCTACAGCTGCTGCAAGCAACCCTCAGACAGGTACAGCAGCAACAATGAGCTTCTGTGCTGCCCTCCCAGCTGCGATCGTAGTACTGAAAAGAAAGAAATAAACACCGATCATAACGTTTGTCAATAGTGGATCTTATATACCACTTATATACAACTATGAGTTTCCTTCACAAACTGCACTTATAGGATCCATTAATAAAAGCCGGCGTACAGTCGATCAAAGACTGACGCCGGCTTTGTTTTGTGCACAAAAAACTGCGCCGGCTTTCACCGACGCAGATATTATCAGTTAGTAGCGTTTTTCTCGGAATACTCTACCTGCCTGTCATAAACGACCTTGGGAGTGTACCTCTTGATAGCCTTGTCATTGATCTTGAACTCGGTCTCCTCGACCCACTGATCGATCTTAGACTGGAACTCATCAGCCTTCATCTCCTGAAGAAGACTGTCGTGATTCTCCTCAGCATACTCAGCAGACCTCTCGCTTACATCTCCCCTTGCGATGATGTAGTAAGCGTTATCGTCCTCGTAGGTAGTTATCGTTCCGGGTGCCATATTGAAGATAGTCTCATTGAGCTTGTATGACGAATCGTCATAGTCCTCAGTGTCTTTATTCTCCTCATAAGCATCTCTTATCTGAGTGAAGTTTACCATCTGCTCATGCTCATAAGGATCTTCTGCAGCTTCCTCGGTCTCAGCCGCATCAAGAGTAATGTTCTGATCCTCAGCAGCAGCGCTTTCCTCAGTGTCCTCGTCCTCAGTCTCTTCCTCTTCGGTCTCTGATTCCTCAGCAGCCTCAGAAGACGTATCATCAGACGCCTCGCTAACTACCGCACTGTCATCACCCTCAGCGGAAGCGTTTGCACTCTCAGTAGATGCCTCACTTACCTCAGCCTGAGAGCTTGCATCATCTACAGTGCTGCTTTCAGCATCACCTGTACCCTCTTCAAGCTCAGCCTCGCTATCGGAGGCTTCCTGCTCGGCAGCCTGCTTTTCCTCATAAGAGTTTATCACCAGGTCAAAGTCATCAAAGCCGAGACCATCAGCCATTGCAGAGAACTCATCGTAATTCTCCTTAGCCTTAGCGTTAGTCGCATCAGCATCCTCATCGCCCTCAACAGCCTTTGAGAATGTAAGCATCTTGTATCTCATATAGTTCTCATCGAGATAGCTCTTCATATCTTCAGACGTTACTTCTTCCTTTCCGCCCTCAGCGTAGAAGTACTCAAACAGCTTATCTCTCATAAGTGATGCCTTCTGAGCAAGCTTGATCGACTCCTTCGAGATACCCTCGTACTCATAAAGATCACCCTGAGAATCCCATGCGTCATTGACTGAATCATTTATGTCCTTGAGCTCGTCCTTTGTAAGCTCAAGTCCATACTCCTCGAACTTATCCACCACAACAGCATACTCTTTCGTAGCTTTAAGCGCATAATCCGAAAGATACTCGGCATAATCCTTACCGTCGATCTTCTGGCTGAAGAAATCCTCAGTAACGCCCTGTGAATAGTTGAACATCATATTCTGGTAGGACATCTCAGTGTAAATATTATAGATGTATATACCTGCATTTATTTTCTTTCCGCCAACTTCCATAGCATAGGTCGTATCCGAGCAGCCAGTGAACGAGGCCGCACAAACAGCCGCAGCTGCAGCAGCAGCGACAAGTCTCTTTGCCTTAGACATTGATATCATATTCCTTTCCTTTTGGCAATTCGCCTTTACATACAAATAATATTATACTACATCTGAGCAAATAAGTCAAGAGTTTTTTACTTATTATCCCTGCCTTTTGCCTGAATAAACCGGGCATACTTCCCTATCGGTCTGCGTTCGGTATCAATGCCGAGCTCCTTCATCTTATCTACCAGATCCTGAGGATATTCCCCAGTGTATTCAAGCTCCAGTTCAAAGTCTGTTATGCCAAGGTATTCGCTCCTGTCAAGGCAGATCTCACAGTTTTCGATATGCGCCGTCTTTCTCAGCGTGAAAAGCTCTCCCATGAGCACTGCATCACCAAGCTCTGTCCCCGTAAGCTCTCTGAGCTCCCATGCTGACAGAGCCGGCGGAACGCTATCAAGCTCCCGTTCATATTCTTTCTTTATAAACAGCGCACCGTCCTCTGAGACCGGCACCTTTACCTGCAAATAAAACCGCCCTCCTGTTTCTCTTACGCGAACGCTGGAATAATGACTTTTACCGATACAGCGGTAATAATGGTTCGTCTGCGCGATCTCAGTGTCCCATTCAAATAGTCTGCCGATCCTGTTATACTCCTCTTCGGTAAGCAGTATCTTTATCTCTTTTTCTATGTTCATATCGTCCTCCGGAATTACTGTACAATTTTTCGTACATAAATGACGGCCCAGCGTGTGCCGAGCCGTCAAATTATCTGATCTTACCCGATGATCTTCTGGATCTCGGCGTTAATGGTCTTGAGCTCAGACTCAACTGTCGGAGAGTATGACTGTCTTACCTGTGCCCATGTCTGCTGAACGCCCTCGTCATCTGGCTTGGAAGCTGCTATGTAGAGAGTGTCGGTCAGGCTGTTATTGCCGTCAAAGCCGTTCGGGTCACCAAGAGCGGTCGAGATACCGAAGCAGTAATCATAGATCATATAGTAATCGCTGGAAACGACGTCAGTCTTTACCTGATACATCTCGTCAGTCCAGGTTGGGTTGTTCTCCATGAACTTATCCTTGTTCGTCTGCTGGTATTCGGGGTCAGTATATGTAACACGGCAGCATTCGAGCCAGCACTTCATTGCCTCGTTCTTTGTAGAGCCTCTTGTCCACATAAATGCCTTCATATCAGATGTCGTTATCTTCTGAGGATTTGAGGTGTACTCAGGTATCGGCACAACTGCCCAGTCATCAGACTCGCTCGGAGCATTGCTGCCAGAGTAGCCCCAGTCGCCCATTGCATAGAACAGACAGCCCTTATTGAATGCTTCCTTTGCGCTTCCTATCCAGTCGTTCTGGATTATGTTCTCTTTGTTGAGCTCATATAGCAGGTTCTGTGCTGCCTCAATATCGGGGTCATCAAGATTTGATGAGAAGGAGTTGTTCTCCCTGTCATAGTTTACAAGGGTCTTGCCGGTCTGCTGAGTGATATGCTGCTTGAAGAAGCCGTTGATGCCGTATCTCTCAGTGCTTCCGTCACCGTTCTGAACATATTCTCTCATGATCTCAGCCCAGTTGTCCCAATTCCATTCGCCCTCCATATAGAGCTCATACGGATCCATAAGGCCTTCGTCCTCGATAATTTCGTGGTTATAGCACATCATTGCAGATGCTTCGTATCTCAGCGGAGCGACATAATGCTTGCCTGCAAGCGAATACTGCTCGGAATCATCCTTGACATCAGCCCAAAGTGGATCATCAAAGTTTACGATATCATCAATAGGCTGGTGCATATTAGATACAACGTGTGCAGGGAACGAAAGCCACTCATAGTTCGTCATATCGGGAATATCCTTATTTGCGAGCAGCGCTGTTGCAAGATCGTCAAACCTCTGGAAATAGCTTGTTCTCTGATACTCGATAGTACCGCCCTTGCTCTCAAAAAGGGTAAGCTCGGTGCTCTTCTCAGGGTTTGCCCTTGTGGGGTTAAGGTCTGACACTCCGAGATACAGAAGTGTGCTCTCGGCGCCGTCAGGTATAGCCTCAACAGCCTCAGTAGGCGCTACCTCGATATTCTCGGTGCCGCCGGAAAAGGTGTCCTCATCATTTTTAGAAGAATCGTCCTTTTTGCTCCCGCAGGCAGCTGCCGTGAAAGCCATCATCATTGCCGCACTGACAGCGCAAAGTTTTTTCAGTTTCATAAATATACCTCCGATCTATTTAATAAACACAAATTCCGAAAGCTCAAAGAGCTGTTTATTTACAAAATACTGTGCCGTCCAGCTGTCGCTCTTATTGTCAGCAACAAAGAATATCGAATGTCTTCCGGTGATGTTCTTTATTCTGCATATGTATATACCATCGCCAGTTCCGATCTCACAAACACCGAGCTCCTCACCGGTTTCATAGCTGTCTGCAAGTATCCTCAGTCTGCACTTGGTACCCATCCCGCGCACCTTGAAAGCAGCCTGCATACTGTCACCGGTAAAGTCATCTCCGAAGTCGAAATACTTATATCCGATCACACAGCCGTCTGTAATGTTGGTAACAACTCTCTCAAACAGATCCTTCTCAGTGATGAAACAGCCGTTTTTCAAAACGCAGGCAATCTCAGCAGGTGTGATCTTATACGGGTCAAGAGCGTCCTCAAAGCCCAGCGAAGTCATCTCAACAGTAGGTATCGTTCCGTCAGGAAGGATCTCTATCTTCTCGGCACAAACACGTCTTGACATTATTGTGCCGTTGGTCATCTTATGGTAGAAAACATACCACTGGCCGTTTATGCAAGCTATCGAGCCGTGGTCATTGCCGCCGGGGTAGTCTACAGAGTTGTCAATTATGTAGCCTCTGTATCTGAAAGGCCCTCTCGGAGAATCGGAAGTAGCATAAGCAAGTCTGCTTCCTATCTTCGGAGAATAGATCATATAGTAGGTGTCCCCTATTTTTCTGGGTGAGCTAGCCTCAAAGAAGCGCTCAGCATCAGGGGCATTGTCAGTGTCTTCAATTACGGACCTCATGTATGAGCCGTCGATCACCGTGTGCATATCGTCGGGGTCAAGTTCATTCATATGCGATTCGGTGAAACCATAGTAAACATAAACTCTTCCGTCATCATCAACAAGCACACCGGGGTCATTGAATATACCGTCATCACCGACCTTTTTACCCTTCCAGTCATATCTGCCTATCAGCTTAAAAGGCCCCTCAGGCTTGTCCGAAACGCTCACCGCGCCCTCAGCACCGACTATGTAGGTATAAAGGTAATACTTTCCGTCCTTTTCAACAACATCCGGCGCAAACAGCAGATTGTTTGTCCATTCGGAAGTATCCGCCTTTCTGTCTTTTCCGTCAGCGGTCCTGAAGCTGTCGCCGTGGCACTGCCAGTTGTTGAGGTCGTTCACGTCAGCAGACCATACCTTCAGCTTCCAGTCGCAGAACTCCTCGCTTGCAGGTCTGTCATGAGAGCCGTAAAGATAAACTCTGTTTCCAAACACTCTCGGTTCAGCATCGGGGATATATTCCCAAAGCGGTAAGATAGGATTTGGCATAATGTCCTCCTTATTTTTACGCGTACGTACTTTCTCTTACTAGAGTATAGCATAAATAACAAAATATTTCAAGAATAAATATTTAAACTATGTAAATATATAAACGCAAAAACGCCCTCCTGAGACAGGAAGGCGTAATGGATCATTGTTTATAAAGCTCATTGAGCATCTGTTTGTGTCTGAGAGAGAGCTCAGAATCATCAGTGATTATGTCTGAGATGCAGTACAGATACCTCTCGCTTTCAGCATGGGGCAAAGAAAGCACCGTATGCAGCGTCCACTCATAATCGCCGTCAGCCGTGATAGACCTGAAGCACTCAGATATGAACCCATACTTGGAATTTGCAATACCTTCCCTGAAATGCTCCTTGGTCGCAAAGGCAGCAAAGCGCTTTTCATCATCCGGGTGAACAAAGCCGTTCGAGAAGCTGTTCTTTATATCCTGAACGTTTATAAAGCCTGCTCCCTTCTGCCCGAAGTAAGAGTTTGTAAACAGCTTTGTGAAGGTCTGCTTTTCAATATCGAGCATATACACAGCTTTATACATCTGATAGAGCACCCTGATCATATTGTCAAGGTTCTCCTCGCGCTCGTCATCTTCATTTCTTGTCATATCAGAGGCTCTTATCTTGTGGATATACTGCCCGTTTCTCTCGGAGAGAGTTCTCACTACGATTCGGATATATCTTCCGTTAGCAGAATAGTATAGCTCCTCTCTCTTTCTGCTCTCGGCAGGCTTTCTTATAAACTCTCTGATCGCCGGAGCAAAAGGAGTCATATTGCTGTTTACCATTTTCTCAACAAAGTGTGTATCTTTAAGCCCCAGCATATTAAGAAGCCTTATATGTCTGCCGTTAGCATACAGGTAGCTGAACTTCTCACCGTCATCAAACACAAGCGCCATTGACACATCTGTCATAAAGTCCTGCTCACCTGCAGGGTCATAGAAGCGTTCCTCATCACTGTCTTCAAGCACAAGGCCGCTGTCAGCAAGGTGCTCCATACAAGCGGCATAAGGCATCGGTCTTCCGAACCAGAAGCCCTGGAGCGTCTCACAGCCAATGTTTTTAAGGAACTCATACTGTTCCTCAGTCTCAACACCCTCTGCAAGAGTTCTTACGTTTATAGTCTTGCTCATTCTGACGATAGATGTCAGAATGTCCTTGCTCTTTTCGCTGAAATTTGAAAGGAAGAGCATATCTATTTTCAGTCTGTCAAAGGTAAGGTCTTTCAGAACATTGAGCGACGAATAGCCGCTGCCGAAGTCGTCCATCCAGATCTCATAGCCTGCATTCCTGAACTTGTCTATAACTGAGCGTATATAATCATACTCACTTATGATAACGCTCTCTGTAATCTCTATTCTGAGCATATTTTTTGGCACATCGTATTTTCTTACAGTGTCCTCGACGAACCTGAAAATATCACAGAGAAGAAAATCACATCTTGAAAGATTGAACGATACCGGAACTATCTTCTCGCGCTTGTCAGCGTGCTCACGGTATTCACGGCAGATAAGCTCTATCATACAGCAGTCAAGCTTATGAATGAGCATACTGTCCTCAAGCGCTGTGATGAACACTGCCGGAGAAAGCAGACCTCTTTCAGGATCTCTCCACCTTGCAAGCGCTTCAAGAGAACATACCTTTCCGCTGAGCGACCTTATAACAGGCTGATAAAAGACCTCGATATGTCCGCTCTTGACAGCCTTTTCGATATTGTCCACAACGAACTGTCTCTGCTCAAACTCAAACTTCATCTTCTCGTCGTAAACAGCGTAGTATACAGAAGGCTTATCCCTTATGCTGTCACAGGCAAACTTTGCATAACCGCTAGCCTTGGAAGGAACAACGTCCTTTTCCTCAACATTATAGATACCTGCCTTGAGCTCTACCTTCATATCAAGTGACTGACCGCGCACCAGATTGTGTGCAAGGGTTATCCTGTCCTTCAAAGCACTGCTCTCTGTAAGAACTGCAAAGCGGTCGTTCGCCATATGAGCAAGGAAGTCATCAGGGAACACATGACGCAGTATCTGTGCTACGCCGATAAGAAATTCATCTCCGCCCTTGACGCCGTGCTTTAAATTAACGGTAGAGAAATTCTCAATATTAAAATATACGAACGAAAACTCCTGAGCATTAGGGTTCATAGCATTGAGCGCCAGAAGCTTTTTTGAAAACTCGTAGAACCTGTGCATACCGGGCAGTCCCGTCAGGCTGTTGAGCTCATATGTTATATGCTTTGTGCCGGTGTCTATCATAAACACGTAGAAAAGCCTGCCCAGCTCATCATCAGAAAGCCTGCCGTAATGCTCTATGTATTTGATCTCGCCGTTTTTATCAGCTATCCTGTAATTGAGATTATCAAAGCGGTCAAAGCCTGAAACTATCTGGTTATAGATGCTGGTCTCGGCGTTTTTGACGTCCTCAAGATAGATAAGATCTTTAAAGCCGGTTCCGTAATGGCTTTTCAGCTCTTCAAAGCTCTCACAGCCGAATATTTCGAGGAGCTTCGCATTTGCATAAAGGAGCGTTTCGTCCTCATCGGCTTTATAGATCAGAAATCCACCGGGCATTCTGTCGGCGCTTTCAAGCACAAATCTGTCAGGTGTGAAGCTATCCCCTGCCACTGCGTCTCCTCCTCTCGGATCATTCTGTAAAGTCAGTCAGATACTCGTCTGTAGTTACCTTGTTCTTTCCGGTCTTCTTGCTTATGTACATGAGCTTGTCCGCTCTGCCAATAAGGCTCTCAAGGGTATCGCCGCGCCTTACCGCAGTCACCCCGACAGATACCGTAACGTGGAGCTTCTCACCGTTGTAGAGCTCCTCGACCTCATCTATCCAGCCCTTGAATTTGTCACCTATGATCTTTTCGTCAACGTCCTCTGCACCGCTGAAAATGCCGATGATCTCCTCACCGCCCCAGCGTCCGATAAGATCGTCCTTGCGGGCTCTCGTTCTGAGCTTGCGTGCAATGCTCTGCAATATCCTGTCGCCCTCGATATGACCGTAGCGGTTGTTGAAATCCCTGAAATTGTCAATATCGGCAAACAGAAGAACGAACGGCCTGATAAAGCGCATACTCTCCTTTATCTTATAGATCAGGAAGTTATTCAGGTAGGTTCTGTTCGGCATACCTGTCAGCTCATCATGCATCGCTGCCTCTGTGAGCTCATCTATGATCTTATCGTCATACGTAGGTGCAATGCAGTCCTGGAAAACCTCTATAGCCCCGATGGTCTTTCCTCCGAATTCAAGCGGATAGGTATTCACCACAACCGGTATACGATGCCCGTTTTTGTTTCTAAGGAAGACCTGCTCATGGCGCTCCTGCCCGTCAAAGATAGTTCCCACCAGCGGGCACAGGAGATTACATAAAGGTCTGCCCTTTTTGTCTATATGGTCAAGCTGAGAATCAAAGCAGCACTTGCCTATCATTTCCTCTTTGGTATAGCCTGTTATCATTTCGGCAGCCCTGTTCCAGTACATTATCCTGCGCTCAGTATCAACGCAGTAGACGCCGTCGGTTATTTTATCGATTATGCTGTTAAGAAGCACAGTATTGTTTGCAACGTCCATATACTCGCCGCCTTTCTCG
>CACXFU010000178.1 GCA_902767035.1 uncultured Ruminococcus sp. | reverse complement strand
TGCTGCTGATACCGCTGTATTTCCTTAATAATAAGATAAGTATGAAGGAAAAGACTTCGTACGGTATATTTTCGATACTTGTAGTCGTTCTGATGTATCTTAAGCCTGTAGATATAGTTATGCACGGCTTTCAGGTGCCGAACTGGCTGCCGTTCAGGTATTCGTTCGCTTTCTCTTTCCTCTTTATCTATATAGCGTTCAGAGCTTTTGAAAACCTTGACGGTATAACCGCTAAAAACATCGGCGGAGCTGTTTTCGGCTTTATGGTGTTCCTTTTCTGGTGCGAGAGAGAAAACTACGGCCACTTCCAGCTGTTTGAGACTAAATTTAATGAGGATAAAGAGCCTTATAACGTTATTCAGGGCATCTGGGTCTCTATGATAGCGATGGCGGTATACTTCCTGCTGCTTTATCTGATAAGGAAATATCCCAGGTCAAAAAGCGTTTGCATAGTTACAGTCATAGTTCTGTCAGGCGAGCTTTTCCTCAACAGCGCCGATACGATCGACAAGATCGACAAGGATGTAGCTTACAGCAAGTATTCCTCATATGAGCCATATATGTCTGAGCTCAGAGATGCCGTTAGTATGATGAAAAGCTACGATAACTCGCCGTTTTACCGTATGGAGGCTACCTTCCACAGAACTGTATGTGACCCGATTGGTACCGGATACATCGGCATATCGCATTCAAGCTCGACAATGAACACTCCGGCGCTTGTAATGCTGCATCAGCTGGGTTATGCCTTTGGTGGAAACTACACGAAGTATGACGGCACCACCTTTATGACTGACGCCCTGTTCGACATCAAATATGTTATGGATAAGACCGGCGACACCACCTATGTAGGGTCAAGAGTTAAGATACCCGAAGAATACAAGCTTACTACCCAGCTCAAAAAGATCCACGAGCATAAGAGCATCGAAGGTGATGTTTCAGACGTTGAGACGTACTATAAATTCTATAATAACCCCAATGCTCTGGGGCTCGGACTTGTCTGCGGAAGTGATATTGAGAATATAACGCTTTCAGATGATGACCCTTTCCTCAATCAGAATATGATCTTCAATAAGCTCGCCGATAATACTGTGCCGTATTTCACAAAGCTTGACCTCATAAACTCTGAGGTAGAAAATATGGCTACCTACAGGCTTTCTGACGGCCATATGAAGTATTATCCGGCTGATTCCTCTCATGCAGAGTGCCATATCGATTACGTAGTCAGAATGGACAAGGACTCATACCTGTATATGTATCTTCCGACGAAATACGAAAGAAGCTGCAACGTATTCATTCAGGACGAGGACGTATACCGAGATGAGAGCGAGCCCATGGATTATGCAGGCCAGTTCTTTGTAGGTGACAACTACTCTATAATGAATTTCGGAAAGTTTGAAAAGGGCAAGGTGCTGAGGATAAGGCTCACGATCTCAAATGATGACAATGAAGCTTTCTGGAGAGATCAGCTGTTCTATACCTTTGACTATGACGCCTTTGCCGAGACCTGTGCACAGCTTCAGGACAATGTTCTCGATATCACGGCCTTTGAAGACACTCACCTTGAAGGAACCTGTAAGGCTGATTCGGATGATGACGTACTGTTCACAACTATCCCATATGAGGAAGGGTGGAAGATAACAGTCAACGGAAAAGCCGTTAAAGCTGAAAAATCGCTGAACAGCCTGATAACCATACCGCTTGAAGAGGGCACAAATAAGATATCTATGACTTTCTCACCTGAGTATTTCAAGGCTTCGCTTGTGATAACGGGATTTGGTGTAGTGCTGCTTATAATAGTGTTTGCTTTTGAATTCCAGAACGGGCGTATAGCTAAGAAGCTTATCTCACGCGCAGCTGACAAGCCGACCGTTCAGGCAGCTGATGATAATGACGTTTCGGATGAGGAAAAACAGATCATCGAAAAGATAAGCACCGGACTTGACAGCGATACTACGGAAAACGACACAAAAAGTCAGGAAAATCAAGAATAAACTATTGACATTTTGTTAAAACAATAGTATTATATTGTTAGAAGTTTTTCTGAAAGGAAGTATAGAATAATGACTAAACAATACTTTAAAAAGCTGACCAATGCAGGTTCAGCTTCCTGCGTGTTTGCACTTCTGGCATTTGTTTTTGCATTGTGCGGCGCTGTTTTGGAGCCTGTCTCTACGGCTATACATAATGCGGTTTTTGAGCATGACATCGACAATATGTTCCTGTATACTCACGATGATACTGTTATGACTATATATCATTTCTTTGATATATACGGCTCAGGTATCTTTATGGCTGTACTGTCATTCGTTGCTATGATAATACTGTTCAAAAACAAGAGAACTAAAGGGCTGACGGCAGCATCTGCATCTTTGATAATATTTGCGGCTTTAGCTGCGATTCCTCTCTCTGTTTTCGGCATGATAACCGAGATACAGGAGGATATTTTAAAGCTTACATCTGATGATACGGATCAGACCGTATTTGTAAGCGTTTGCAGGCTTCTGGTATTCTGTCTGCCGCTTATTGCTGGATTTTTCCTTCTGCTGTCAGGGCTGTTTCTGGCGCTCAGGCTAAGCGGAGAGAGCTTTACAGTAGAGGTCGAGAGGGCTGAAAAGGCTGCTGCGCAGATGTTTGACGGCTTCCCTGCTGATAACCAGTATGCAGCCGGTGCATTTATGCCTGAGCAAAACTCTGTTCAGCCGCAGGCAGTTTCCGAAGCTCCGGTCGAAGCTGTAGTTCCTGAGCCCACTGCTGCACCTGAGGTTTCCGAGGAGCCTGCTGCTCCTGCGACCTGCCCACACTGCGGCGCTGTTCTCAAAACGGGAGCTAAATTCTGCAGTGCCTGCGGACAAAAGGTCTGAAAGATACGTAAATACAAAAGATCCCTGCGATGTGATAAGCTTCGCAGGGATCTTGATTTTTTATGATAATTCAATGTTATGATACTGCTTTAGGTGCTCCTTCAGGCATTTAAAGCTCTCATCTGAGATAACGTGCTCTATCTTGCAGGCATCTTCTACAGCGGTATCCGGCGAAACTCCCAGACTTTCAAGCCATGCAGACAATACACGGTGCTTTTCATAGATCTTTACGGCGATCGCTTTGCCGTCATCGGTCAGTGTAATGAAGCCGTCGTTGTCAACGACTATAAAGCCGCCGTTTCTTAATATCTTCATCGCATTGGAAACGCTGGGCTTTGTGACCTCAAGCTCTCTAGCTATATCGATGCTCCTAACCTCACCGTGATTCTTTTCGGAAAGCATAAGTATAGCCTCAAGATAATCCTCACCGGAAGCGTGTATTCCAGCCATAAAATCACTCCAATCAATCAACTTATGTTATTATATAATATTTATAACAAATTGTCAAGTTTTTTGTATCTTTGCAGAAAAATCCTTGCCTGCCCCGGAATTTAGCTTTTCGATGCTTTCTCTTATAGCTTTTTCCGTATCTGTCATTCTGCTGTGAAATTCATCAGCCGAGATCCTCGGAGCGCCCGAACCCATGATTATTATCTGTTCAAGGCCGTCAGATGTAACTACCCTCACTCTGTTTTCTTTGGAGAGCTTATGTGCAGCTTTTTCTATATAGGTATCGGCGGTCTCTGCTTCTTTTGTGTAAATTACAGTAATGTTCCTTGTGTTATCACATCTTTCAGGCTCTTTGACCTTGTAGGCGTCAAACACAAGTATGACCTCACAGCCGTAGAAGCCCTGATAATTGCATAGCCTGTCGATAAGAGATGCGCGTGCAAGGTCAAGGCTTTGTTTTGAAAGGGCTTTAAGCTCTTCCCAGGCGAAGATCACGTTATAGCCGTCGATCAGAAAGAATTCGGGGCCGGTTTTAGCTAATGAAGGCTTAGGTTTTCTCTTTTCAGTTTCTTTTGGAGTGTGAAGAGCATATCGCTCCTTACGCTCAATTTTGCCGTAGGTACGCTCAAATATAGCCCTCAGTTCTTCATCGGCTGCTGCACGGCTTACATAAGTATCAGCAAGCTGTCTGATCTCGGGGATATGATATTCCTGCTGCGTTTTATAGGGGGAAACGTGCATTTTTGCTTTGGCTTCGTCCCAGGGAACGACATAGCCTGCGCCGTGCGTACAGAAGACGGAATCAGCAGTGTTGACCGTGTCTCTGTCAGGATCGTAAGAGATATCAGATATCACATCATCGCTGTTCAGGCAGGTATCATATCCGGCAGGGATAACACTGAGAGAGCCCTCCCCTTTAGTGTAACCTGCGACATCAGTATGATATGATCTGAGCACGGAGACAGGAGCTTTGCCCGTTATTACTGCGGTAACTCCTTCGGTGCACAGAGGGTCTATCACAGCGCCGGCTCTTTCAAGGTCAGTAAGTGCTCTTCCGGTGCAGGAAGACGGAACTTCTAGCCTGAATGAGTAATATGGCTCTAACAGAACATTTTCTGCATATCTGAGCGCGTTTCTCACTGCTCTGTAGGTAGCTTGTCTGAAATCTCCGCCCTCGGTGTGCTTGATATGTGCTTTGCCGGCAGTAAGAACAAATCTGATATCTGTGATCGGCGAACAGGTAAGGACTCCCTTGTGTACACGCTCTTTTAAGTGTGTCATTATCAGCCTTTGCCAGTTCTTTGCAAGTGTGTCTTCACTGCATTCGGACACATATTCAAAGCCTCTTCCCCTTGGCAGAGGTTCAAGGCGAAGGTGGACCTCTGCATAATGCCTTAACGGTTCAAAGTGGCCCGCGCCCTCTGCAGGAGCAGCTATAGTTTCACGGTATGATATCTTACCGTCTCCAAGCTCGATATTAAAGCCAAACCTGTCACTGACTATTCGTGTAAAGACCTCTGCCTGCACCTCACCCATAAAAGAGGCTGTTATCTGATGTGCAGACTGATCGTAGTCAACAGCAAGCTCCGGGTCTTCCCTTTCTAAGATCTTCAAGGCTTTTAAAAGAGTATGCTCGTCTGTTTTTTCATCGGGCTTTACGGCATAAATCAGGGGCGGCTTTAATGAACGGCTTTTAATACCGCTCTCAGAGCCGATACAAAGGCCTATATAAGTGTCAGAAAGCCCTGACACGGCACAGATCTCACCCTGAACTGCTTTATCGGCAAATGTGAATTTTTCACCGTTATATATTCTGATGCGCTGGATTTTTTCGGATTTTTCCTCGTTATCTATGCCGGTATATGTGATAACATCGCGGACATTCAGCTCACCGCCTGTTATTTTCATATGTGTAAGGAGATTTCCGGATTCGTCCTGAGATAGCTTATAGACGATAGCAGAAAGGTCTTTATTAGCGGGTATCTCGGGAAGGTATTTGATAAATTCGTCCAGGAAGCTGTCAATGCCCTGAAGTCTCAAAGCTGAGCCGTAAAAGCACGGAACCAGCTTGCAGTCAGCTACAGCTGCCCTTATGCAGTTATCAGATACAGAGCCTTTTTCAATATATTCGCTCATCAGCTCCTCACAGCAAAGGGAGAGCTCCTCGTCGCGATCATCTTTGGGCTGAGAGAAATCAACGCACCTGTCAGCCATAACGGCTGAAACAGAGTTTCTGACAAAAAGCTTGTCAAAGCCCTGCATATCACACTTGTTTACAAAAACAAAGGTCGGTACAGAATATCTGTTTAACAGGGATATAAGAGTTCTGGTATGGCTCTGGACGCCGTCTGTGCCGCTGATTACAAGGATAGCTGCATCTAAAACGGAGAGTGTTCTTTCGGTCTCACCGGAAAAATCAACGTGACCCGGCGTATCAAGCAGGGTTATTGATGTGTCACTGTGCTCAAATACTGCCTGCTTCGAGATAATAGTAATACCTCTGTCACGCTCTATTATATTGTTATCGAGAAACGAATCCCTGTGGTCTACCCTGCCGAGCTTTCTTACTGCGCCTGCGGTATAAAGCAAAGCTTCGGCTAAAGTTGTCTTGCCTGAGTCAACGTGGGCAAGAATACCTATAACATATCTTTTCATTTTTACCTCTGGAATTTTTTGATTTCGCCTGCTGATATTATAACAGAGATCAGATATTATGTCAATCGGATTTGACAATTGGTTCGCATCGTATTATAATATAGAGCAGGGTGATGATATGGAGATAAGACCAATAGCAAGGATCTATACGGATTTCGACAGCAAATTCGCAATACCGCGCCAAAGCGGACTTGTCGGTGAGCTGGAAGGGGTAGTTGTGTTTGAACCGCAATACAGGTCTCCGGAAGCTTTGCGCGGACTTGAAAGATTCTCTCACATATGGCTGATATGGGAATTCTCACAGAATACAGATCAGAAATGGTCACCTACCGTAAGGCCGCCTAAGCTCGGCGGTAATAAGCGTGTAGGGGTATTTGCAACGCGGTCTCCTTTCAGGCCGAATAATCTAGGTCTTTCATGCGTTGAGCTTAAAGGGATAGAAAAAAGCGAAAAATACGGAAATATCCTGCGTGTTGGTGGTGCTGATCTTATGAACGGCACACCGATCTATGATATAAAGCCGTATTTAAAGATCACTGACTATATTGAAGAGGCAGAGGGAGCGCTCACAGAGAATATAGACACTGTGAAAGTGATTGTTTCAGCTGAGCTGTTAAGTAAGCTGCCGGAAGAAAAGCAAAGCGCTCTTATCAAAGTGCTGGAGCAGGATCCGAGACCTGCCTATCAGAACGAGCCCGAGAGGATATACGGTTTCGGGTTTGCGGGATATGAGATAAAATTTCGCGGCACTAAAGAAGAGATTACCGTGACCGATATAGTAAAACAGGCATAAGAGCCGCGCTTAGCTCTTATGCCTGTTTGTTATGCTAGTTCTGTTAAAAGGCTGAACTGCTTTTTTGCTTCGTTCAGCAGTTCAGAATAGTCCGTATCTGTTCTGGATCTCAAAAGCTCAGTCATTTCAAGGATCGGATCAAGTATCGGTGTGAGAGACAGGTTTGCATACATTCCCTTCATTGCATGGGCTGCCTCGAAAGCGGCATCAAGATCATTTGTGGCCAAAGCAGCTTCAAGCTCATCAAGCTTGGTATCAGTCATTATACTTTTTATAAGGTCAAGGTAAAAACCTTCCATATTCATACATCTGGCGAGTCCGTCATCAACATCGGCACCATATTCTCTGAGTTTATCAAGTGTGAGCATTTATAAAGCTCCTTTCAATGACACGTTACAGTGAGTTTTTCTTATCAACGATGAACTTTTCAAATTCATCAGGGGCGACTGGCTTTGAAAAATAGTAGCCCTGGATAATATCGCACTTCATTTGTTTCAGAAGATCAAGCTGCTCCTTTGATTCAACGCCCTCAGCTATCACGGGCACACCGAGAAATTCGGCAATGTCAAGCATAAGCTTCACCATGCGCCTGTCTTTTTCATTTTCACAGATATTACGGATAAATCTCATATCAAGCTTCAGGGCATCTATAGGAAGTGCCGCCAGCATATTAAGTGAGGAATAGCCGCAGCCGAAATCGTCCATCTCGACTTTAAAGCCAAGATCTCTGAGCTTATTGACTGTATCAATTATCTGTGAGGAATTGTCTGTATAGGCAGATTCGGTTATCTCAAGCAGGTAATCGTTCGGCTCAAGACCGTTTGAATGAACTATATCAAGGAGCATTTCACTGAGCTGAGGATAACAGATATCAACACGGGAAACATTTACGGACACGGGTATAACAAGGCCGAACTTGTCCTTCCACGCTTTTATCTGCACTGCTGCCTCTTTCCAGACGTATTGGTCAAGCTTTTGAATGAGGCCGTTGCTCTCAAAAAGAGGTATAAATGCACCGGGGCTTACCATTCCGAGCTCAGGGTGGAACCAGCGTATAAGAGCTTCGGCGCTTGTAAGTACGGGCTTATCACCGCGGATATCGAACTTAGGCTGATAAAAGACCTTGAACTGCTTCTGGCTGAGAGCTTCGTCCATTTCGGTGACAAGTCTCTCGGAAAAGAGCTCCTTCTCATGAAGGTCAGTATCATAATAAGCGAAAGAAGATGTATATGTACCTCTGAGGTTTGAGCAGGCCACAAGTGCAGTATCGAAACGCTCTTCAACGTTCATTGAGATATCAACGCCTGAATAGATGCCGCACCTGATGCTGATGTTTGTAAAGCCGATCGCTTCAATAAGCTTATCGGTAAAGGTCTTTATTATGTGGTCGTAATCCTCAGAATGAGGCTTATAAACATAGAAGCTGTCAGATTCACACCGGCAGGCAAGGCCGTTTGTATCACTTATAAGACCGCGGATACAGTCAGCTAAAGTACGAAGGACAAGGTCTCCGGTATCTCTGCCGTAAAGCTCGTTAATAAGATGAAAGCGGTTGACATTGAGAACTACAGCATCCATCTGCTCATCAGGATAATAGCGGTCATGCCTCTTAACATACTGGAAGAAGAACACCTTGCTGTAAAGCTCAGTCAGATCATCTGTCTCAGTCTCGTGAATGATGATATTGTCTTCGGCAAGCTCTATCAGGCGCTGAACTCTGGCAAGTATGACCTCGGGCATATCGTATGGCTTCGGAATAAAGTCAGCGGCACCAAGCTGCAGACTTTTGACCTCTGCCGACTTTTCAGACGTGAGCACGATAACAGGAATGCGTTTAAGGTTCGCATCATTTCTGATGATCTCCAGCAGCTCATAGCCGTTCATCTCGGGCATAAGAAGATCAAGCATTATCAATGAAAGTGTACGCTCGTTATTTCTGATAAGATCAAGCGCCTCAATGCCGTTTTCAGCATAGATAACGTCATAATCTCTTCCCAGTATAAAGCCGAGCAGACGGCGGTTGACAAGCTCATCATCAACAACAAGTATCTTTCTGCGAATGTTCTGGTTGTGTCTTGAAAGTTCCTGCATAATTAAACCTCAGATAATAGTAAAAAACAAGCTTACACTGAAAGTATAACATATAGATCAAAAAATTGCAAGTGCTTTGCTCATATTTTGTATTCGACAAAGCAAGGTAATTTCACTCAGGCTATTGATTTTTTTGAGAAATAATAGTATAATATCAAAAACTGAGAAACCGGGTGATCAAATGAGATCAAAACTATTAAAGTGTATTGCTCTTCTGAGCCTGACTGCCCTGCTGGCGGGCTGCTCATCGGCGAATGATGAGCCTTCACAGGCTGTGACTACAACGGTCACAACTACGACGGCAGAGACTGAGCAGACCACGGCTGCAGAGCCTGAACAAGAACAGACAACACAGACGACGACAGTTACATCTGAGGAAGCGGCAGAGAGCACCGTTACCACAGAGAAAGATATACTTGATAATTCATTAGGGCTTTTATCTTCAACACAAGACATAGATCTGAGAGACACAGACGCAGACGAGAGCAGCTATGAATTTGACTATGACGGTGAGGTCTACAGCGCGATATATACGACAGACAACTGGAAAATCGTAGATTCGTACAAGATAACTAATTCTGCCGATATGAAGATTATCTGTCAGGCGCTTATAGATGTACACCCCTTGCACGGAAAAGACATGGTCTCTTACAGAGAGGCGAGGGATATGGTCGAGGAATGGCTGCAGCATAATCTTGCATACCATCTTTTCTATGATAATGCAGCCCTGAGAGCGAGAGCAAAGGACGTTGACCTGAATCCGGAGGATCAGGGCAGGAATATTATTGAGAAATATCGCGATATTGCAGAAATGTTCTGAAAGAGTGAAAGGAGCCGAAACAATGAAAAATTATAACTGGGCTATAATAGGAACAGGCCGCATTGCACACACATTCGCACAGGCACTCGGCGGCTGCGAAGATGCCGTGCTTTATGCGGTGGGTTCAAGAAGTGAGGATAAAGCAAAGAAGTTTGCTGACGAATTTGGCTTTGAAAAAGCATACGGAAGCTACCGTGAGCTTGCAGAGGATAAAAACGTAGATATTGTCTACATAGCAACGCCTATGAGCAGCCATTATGCTGATGTTATGCTGTGTCTGGAGAACGGTAAGAATGTTTTGTGTGAAAAGTCTGTCGGACTGAGCTGTGCTCAGGCTGAGGAAATGGTCGCGGCTGCCAAGGAAAAAGGGCTATTCTTTATGGAAGCGATGTGGATGAAATGCAGGCCGACATATCTTAAAGCTGTAGAGTGGCTTAAAAGCGGCAGGATAGGCGAGCCGGAGTATATAAAGGCTGATTTTTGCAACCTGGTAGAGTATGATCCTGATGACAGGCTGTTTGCGCCTCAGTGCGGCGGCGGTGCCCTGCTTGACCTTGCGGTATATCCGCTTACGCTTGCGAGTGACTTTCTTGGAGCAAAACCTGAAAAGATCATCAGCAGCGCACATATCGGAGGGGACGGTGTCGATCTTAGCAACAGTATAATGCTTCAATATGAGAAAGCATATGCGAGCATTAATTCCGGATTTGAGATACCTAACAGGAACAACGCGGTCATCAGCGGTAAGAACGGCTCTATCCTTTTCGGCGACTGGTTTTTCTGCACATCTGAGGTAACGCTGCTTGACAGAGACGGTAAGGAGATCGAAAGATCTGTAATTGACAACAGGATAAACGGATACGAATATGAGATCGAGGAAGTTCACCGCTGTCTGAATACAGGATCTGTTGAAAGCGCTCTGGTGCCGCATTCATCAACTTTAGCTGTGATGAGAATAATGGATAAATGCCGCAGCGACTGGGGCATGAGATATCCGGACGAAAAAAGCTGACAGATAACTGCCAGCTTTTTTTATGTCTTTATTCTTTTATGTCATTCGATCGACAGGAATTCCTCAGGGACGTATGAAAGGCACTGATTTACTGAATCCCAGTTAAAGCCGTCCCAGTGCATGAAATGCTTATTCATAAGGTCATCTGTGTAGTCCTTCATAGGATATACGGCACAGTTATACCACATTGAATCGTAGTAGGTAGCTTCAAAATGTGAGATAACGGGAATGGCCTTGACGTTTTCTATCGTTACCTCGTCGGTATCATAGTTCTTGACTATATCAAGGTCTCCGACGATGCCTACAAGTGACTTTGTATCATACATAGTTGAGAAGAAATTTCCGAGACCGTAATATACGAAGGCCTGTCCGCCGTCGGGCTTGTCAAGATATTCGCAGGTAGAAAGGGCATGAGCCTGAGTTCCGATTATAAGATCCGCTCCCCACTCAACTAGCTGAGGTGTAAGCGTGATCTGCATATCATTGATCTCGTTCATTATCTCAGTACCGTAATGGCAGGATACTACCACAACATCTGCTATCTTGTCGGCCTCCTGGATCTGACGCTTTACAGTTTCTGTATCTCCGAGGTAGACTACCTTTCCCTCGTCGCCGTCAAGGTAAAAGCCGTTAGTGTGCTCCATATAACCGAGGAAAGCAAACTTGATGCCGTTAACTTCCGTTGTGCGTATAGTTTCGGAATCCTCTTCATTTCTGTAAGCACCGTAGTGGATAACGCCTTTTGAATCCCAGTAATCGAGAGAATTGAGCAGACCCTCGGCACCCTTATCAAGAACGTGGTTATTGCTCATTGATATAACATTGAAGCCAAGATCAACAACGGCATCTCCGTCTTCGGTAGGTGTTGAGAAGATCGGGTAAGTTGATGGTTCAAAGGCATCATTTACGAGAGTTTCCTGGTTGAGTATCGCTATATCGGCGCCTTCAAGAAGTCTCTTGCACGGAGCATAACACTTTGTGAAATCATAGGAGCCGTCATCGTTCTGAGCGTCTACATAAATATTGTCATGGATAAGATTATCGCCTGCACAGACAAGATGAACGGAGGTCGTTCCGGTCTTCTTTTCTTCTTCCTGTGATTCATCGGGAGCTTTGTTATCATTGGCAGAAGCATCTGTTTTGCCCGAAGAAGAGCTGCTTTTAGCTGCAGAGCTTGACTGCGGCTTGTAAACAGCGTCAGGATCGGTATCGTCGACCTTCTTTCCGCACGACGAGAGGCTCAGACACAGAACTGCGGCTAGAACACCTGTTTTTATTCTTCTAATATTCATTTTCAGCCTCCGTATTCTATTCATTGGTCTGTTCAAACTGGCTTGGATGTCTGGTGAAGAAATCCGTCCTCGGGGGAAGGAATTTAAGCTTATGATCCTTAGGCGCAAAGGCTGAGAGCGGCTCAAAAATACGTTCCCACGACCAGATGCTATCATCAAGTCTGAGGTATTCTCTGAGCTTTTCCGTGCCCTCAGGCACTATTGGGTGAAGAAGAATGCCGGCTATCCTAATGATATAGAAAATATCCGCAAGTGCCTGCTTCAACTCCTCTGCTGACTGCTCACCAGGCTTTAAAGCCTTTGACATATACTTGCTTCCATTGCGGATATAGCTGTCAAGCACATAGATGCACTGATGAAAAGCAAATCTTGACATATGTCTCTCATAATCAAGAACAGCCTTTTTGCCGTCAGCTAAGATGTTTTCGGACGGTGTATTATCAGGCAGAATGCCGTCAAGCTCTTTTTGAAGTGTATAGAATGCCGTTCTGATTATCCTGTTATAAACGTTTGAAAGGAGAAGACCGTCCTTTACTACAGGATCCGGATCTTCAGGCTTAGCGTCAGGGTTATAGGGCTTTGGCATAAAGCTTACAGATCTCTGGCCAAGACCGAGGCCCAGCCAATGCATACGGAGCTGCTCGGCAGTGTAATGATCGAGGAGATCGTCAGCCATAGGCGGCTTTATCGTACCTGAGCTTGATGCTTTCTTATCAAGGAACAGGATATGATGATTGGCAACAATGACAGGCAGCTGAAGCTCCCCGTCCTCAGGTGCAGAAGACTTCTCGTCACTTTCCTGCTGAGCCATCCACATTGCAGGCTCCGCTATGCCGTAGAAGTAGATATTATCCTGTCCGATGAACTGATACACTACAGAATCCTTACTGCACCAGTAATCCTTCCATTCTGCTCTGTCTCTTCCTTGCTGTTCAAGGTATGTCTGAGTAAACGATATAGGCGCCCATAAAGACTCAGGCCATACCCATATGGTAAGAGAATCTCCATCTCCCTCTAAATCAGGAGCAGGAACGCC
>CACXFU010000177.1 GCA_902767035.1 uncultured Ruminococcus sp. | reverse complement strand
GCCCTCGAGCATGATATCCATTTCGATCTCCATAAAGCAGACCGTCAGCATCTTCCCATCAAGAGGAAGTCTGTCAACAGGAACGGCGATGATCACGCTCTTGCCGCCTGATTCATTGTCTTTTACCGAGATCTCAGGCTGAGATATATTGTTATAGTCAAAGCTGTACTGATCTATATCGTCAAGCGTGCCCCGTGATGTGTAGATAAGTCCGTCAGTATCAACAAAGGCAAACTTTTCGAGATCATAAAGCTGCCTGATATTCAGCTGATAAGCCTGCAGGTGCTCTATATCGCTCAGATCATCTTCAGTCAGAAGGCTGACAGCTGTCTCCATGTTCCTGATGTTCCGCTCAAGAGCAGACGCTACTACCTGCTCTCTTCTTCCTGCAAGCTCATCAAGATATAGCCGGCTTACAGAGCTGACCGCCTTTTCAGCGTCCTGCTTAGCTCTCTGACCGGACCAGAAAGTTCCGAGTATAAGTATAAGTGCTATAAGAGAGCTGCCTATGACGGCCGCATACAGCCCTTTTTTATTTATTGCTTTTTTCATATCATCGCCCCGATCTGCGTTTCAAAAAACGCCAAATAACTGATCTTATCTTGAATTATAACATATCCGGCAGAACGTGTCAATAAACGGCGACAGAAAATAAAACAGAACAAAACCGGCATATAACTTAGCTTAGTTTGTGCCGGTTTTGTTATATATCAAAGAGGAAGATCTTTCTTTTTGAAAACGAGCTGTCCGAGGCCGAATGCAGCCGCTGCGATCACAGCAGGATATATCATTTTCTGTATCCAGTCATTATTTGCGAAAAGAACAGATCTGTAATCATAAAAGCTGCAAACAGTCAGATACTTGAACTTATCAAGCCCATTTACACCAAGGTTTCCGAACATCGCAAGCATATTTGCAAGGATCGAAACGCCCACGAACGCACCGCTCAGACCTATCGCATACTTAGAAGAGCTGAACACGCCCGAAAACATAAAGCACACACCCGCAAGAGCTATACACACCATTAATGCCGAAAGATTTACCTGCATGATCATTTTGCTTGTAAGATCACCCGGCAGCATCGTATAGCCTAGTGTTGACATTGAAACAGGCTTTGCATGATTTACAAGCAGATGTGCTCCTGTCTGGACAGCGAACATCAGCACAAGTGAGTTTACTAAGAAAAACGATTGTGTGAACGTTACTGTGCTCCGCTTTACAGGTGTTGAGAGCACGTAAGCCATTGAGCCTCTGTCGACCTGTGATGCAAGCAGCTTATTGCTTGTAACAAGAACGTATATTCCCGGAAGAATAGTTGTCATCATTCCGTAAAAGATCGTAAAAAGAAGCGATCTCGTCATATCCAGCATTGAAAACTGTACGCAGAGCAGGGTCATGACACCTGTCATACTTCCCCACATAACTGCATTTGATCTTACTGACTGTTTTAAAAGCGGCATACTAAGCACTGATTTTTCCTCCCTTATCGATTATCTCCGTGTAATGGTCTTCAAGTGTGAACGGTTTGTCCTTCATATATCTGAGGTCGTAACGGCTTACCTCATCAAATAGCTTGTTTATCGATCTCTTGCTCACCTCAAGGTCAAGGTGAAGGTACTGATCGTTTTTGTGATCTATCTCAAGGCTGGTCATGTCAATAAAGCTGTTGTATTCAGCCTCTGATTTGAAACCTATCCTGTATTTTTGCCGGAGCTCATTCTCAATAGAATTCTTATCTGTTATATCAATCTGTTTTCCGTCATCGATAAACATTACCCTGTCAGCCGTGTCATCAAGCTCTTTAAAAATATGGCTTGATATAAGCACAGTCGCTCCTCGCTCTTTCTCCTGCAGGATAAGCTCTATCAGAGCATCTCTCATCAGCGGATCAAGACCCGTCGAGGGCTCATCAAGCAGCAGTATGTCAGGCCGTGACATAAACGCCGTAATAAGCGCTGTCTTCTGCTTCATACCCTTGCTCATTCTTTTCAGTGAAGCATCTGTGTCAAGCTTGAACATATCAACGAGCTTGTTAATATATCCCTTATCCTTAATGCCTAGAAAATCAGCCTGGATCTTCAGAAAAG
>CACXFU010000176.1 GCA_902767035.1 uncultured Ruminococcus sp. | reverse complement strand
ATGTTAACTAATTGTAAAATTTTTGTTGCTAAAACTGCGGGATTTTGTTTTGGTGTAGACAGAGCCGTAAAAATAGTGTATAATATGCTAGATAGCCGAAATAATGTGGTAACGTTAGGTCCGATCATTCACAACCCTAACGTAGTGGCTGATCTTAGGGCAAAAGGCGTGTATCCCCGGGAGCTTGATGAGGTCTGTGAGGGTGATACTGTCGTAATAAGATCGCACGGAGTTGCTGCTGATGTGTATGCGGCGCTGGAGGAAAAGGGAGCCTCAATAGTTGATGCTACCTGTCCTTTCGTGAGCAGGATACATAAGATAGCGAGCGAGAAATCAGACGAGGGCTATATAATCATGATCGCCGGTGATGCCGATCACCCCGAGGTAAAGGGGATAAGAGGGCACTGCTCGGGAGAAAGTTATGTGTTTGGTTCTTGTCAGGATTTCGAGAATTTGGTGAAAAGTGAGGACTTTTCATCAAAAAAGGTTGCAATTCTCGCGCAAACTACGTATAATAGGAACGTGTGGAGCGATTGTCTCGCGCTGTTTGAAAAGCATCTGCCTGATGCGCTGGTATTCGATACGATATGCAGTGCAACTCAGGAACGGCAGAGGGAAGCGGCGGAGATAGCGCAGAAGGCTGACATTATGGTGATAGTCGGCGGGCTTCACAGCTCCAATACCCTGAAGCTGAAGGCTGTGTGCGAAGAGTACTGCGGCAGGTGTTATCTTGTCGAGGACGCACAGGGGCTGAGAGACTGTGGTGCTGACTTACGGGGTGCGCATTTTATCGGGATCTCTGCGGGCGCTTCTACGCCTGCTTACATAATCAAGGAGGTACAACAGACCATGAGTGAATTGTTGAACAATGTTGACGAAGAATTTAATTTTGAGGAGGAGCTTGAGAAGACTCTCAAAAAAATACATATCGGTATGAAGGTCGAGGGCGTCGTTACTGATATCAATAACGGCGAGGTTGCTGTGGACATCGGCACAAAGCACACAGGTTATATCCCTGCAAGTGAGTTTTCCGATGATCCGTCCGTAAAGCCTGAGGAGGCTGTTAAGGTCGGCGATACGCTTGATCTCATCGTCCTCAAGACAAATGATCAGGAGGGTATCGTTACCCTTTCCAAGAAGAGAGTTGACGCTGTTCTCGGATTCCAGAAGGTCGTTGAGGCTAAAGAGGCTGACGCAGTTCTTGAGGGAACTGTTACTAACGTTGTCAAGGGCGGCGTGCTCGTTTCCAGCAACGGTGTCAAGGTGTTCGTTCCTGCATCACAGGCAGCACCGAGAAGAGATTTCGATCTTAACGATATGCTCAAGCAGAGCGTAAGGTTCAAGATACTTGAAGTAAATGAGGCTAAGCAGAGAGCTGTTGGCTCTATCCGCGCAGTAGCGAGAGAAGAGAGGGCAGCTGCTCAGGCTGCGTTCTTCGAGAATGCACAGATCGGCTCTGAGGTAGAGGGCGTTGTTAAGTCTATCACAGATTACGGCGTATTTGTTGATCTCGGCGGAGTTGACGGCTTAGTCAGAAGAATGGATCTTTCCTGGAAGAGGATCAAGCATCCTTCAGATGTAGTTTCTGTAGGCGACAAGATCACTGTAAAGATCAAGGATATCGATGATGAGACCAAGAAGGTATCCCTCATCTACAAGAAGGATTCTGAGAATCCGTGGGAGATATTCAAGGCAAATTATGAGGTAGGACAGGTAGTTAAGGCTACTGTTGTATCGATCACTTCATTCGGTGCTTTTGCTCAGATCATTGACGGTATCGACGGCCTTATCCATATCTCACAGATAGCTAACCAGAGAGTCAACAACGTTGCCGATATCCTTTCAGTCGGCCAGGAGGTCGAGTGCAAGATCACTGAGATCGACAGCGATAAGAAGAGGATAAGCCTTTCTATAAGAGCACTGCTCCCCGAGGAGGAGACAGCGGCTGCTGACGATGAGGAAGAGGCACCTGTGGCAGACGAGGCTGATGAGGCACCAGAGGTTGAGGAGGCTGCTGAAGAGGCACCCGCTGCTGAGACTGAGGAGCCTGCAGAGGAAGCGCCTGCTGCAGAAGAGGAGACAGCTGAATAATTTGCTCTTCCTTGGCTGAAAAATTACGATCTATCAGGGGGCGAGCGATCGCCCCTGTTTGTTTATTTCTGCCGCGCCTATTGGCGGAGAAAAACAGATGAAAGGGTAGTTTTATGGAAGAAGTTAGAAAAGCGCATGGCTCTTCGGGGTCAAAAAAGCGTAAAAAGAGAAGATCTAATAATACTTTTGTAAGGATACTAAAGGGCTTCGGCATCTTTATTCTGTCGCTGTTCCTTATCATAGTGATAACCTGCTCGATATTTGCGACGGTGCTGACTATCTACGTCCTTAACTTTGCTGACACCACCACTACCGTCAGCCTTGACAAGACGGAGACCAGCAACATCTCAAGATTTGTTTACGAGAATCCGAATTATGATGAGGAGGATCCCGAATCAAAAGAGTATGAGCTTTACTATGCGATAAGAAACACCAACAGGCACGTTGCCTGGGCTGACCTTGAAGTTATTCCGCAGACCGTTCAGGACGCCTTCGTTTATACAGAGGACGAGCGTTTCTATTCTCATGACGGTGTTGATTTCAAGAGAACGTTTGCCGCATTCGTTAATGTCTTCATTCCTATCTACGGCGACAGACAGATCGGTGGTTCTACTATCACCCAGCAGACGATAAAGCAGATCACAGGTGATGACTCAAGAGACAGCATCAAGGGTATGGAGCGTAAGATCCGTGAGATCTTCCGTTCTATCAACGTTGAGAAGACCTACACCAAGGAAGATATTTTGCAGAGCTATCTGAATATCGTTCCTCTGGGCACTCAGCAGTATGATATCATCGGTGTTCAGGCAGCAGCAAACTTCTATTTCGGAAAGGATATTTCCGAGCTTGACCTTGCTGAGGCCGCATCACTTGCAGGAATGACGAGCTCGCCTGCATGGAACAATCCTTACGACTCTATCGAAAACAATAAGATAAGACAGAAATACACTCTCGATCATATGCTTGAAAACGGTGCAATTTCCGAGGAGGAGTACTATCAGGCTCTTAATGAGGAGCTTGTTATCACCGGAGATATCACTTTCTCGAGCGCTGCTATCTATGATGAGGAGGACAGAGATTTCGGACCTACCTCATGGTTTATGGACGCAGCTCTCAATGAGACTGAACAGAGAATAGCAGATTCACTTGGTATTTCTGTTGCTGAGGCTTCACAGAGACTTAATGACGGCGGCTATACTATCTATACTACTGTTGATATCAATATGCAGCAGAAGGTAGAGAAGGAGATGCAGACGCGCTCCAACTTTACGACATGGGATATGAGCGCCGATGAGGATACTCTCTGGTCAGGCTTTATCGCTATGGACTATCAGGGCAACGTAAAGGCTGTTGTGGGCGGACGCGACCCCAAGACCGAATCAAGAGTGTTCAACATCGCTACCGATGCAACAAGGTCGCCGGGTTCGTGTATCAAGCCTATTGCTTCGTATGCACCTGCTCTCGATCAGGATCTTATGACGTGCTCAACACTGTTTAACGATGCACCTATCGAGATCGAGACCGATGAGGGCAAGAAAAAGTGGCCTGTCAACTACTCTGAGTACGGCGATGACGGTAACTGGTCATATAAAAACCTCACCACTATCGAGATGCTGCAAAGGTCGCTCAATACGTTGCCTGCACAGCTGGTACAGAAGATGACACCTGCTTATTCCTACAGCTTCCTGAAGGACAAGCTCGATATATCGAGCCTTACCGAAGCAGATGCCGACTACGCACCTGTAACGGTCGGCGGTCTTACGAATGGTACCTACCTCGAGGAGCTCGTCGGAGCTTATATGATCTTCGGCAACGGCGGTAAGAAATATGACGTTTCTTACGTTTCCAAGATCGAAGACATCGAAGGTAATGTTATCTATGAAAAGACTGACGGTTATAAGCAGGCTATCTCAGAATCCACATCTTATGTAATGAACAGAATGCTCCAGCACGTTATTACTGAGTCAAACGGTACAGGACGTTATGCAAAGCTTTCAAACTGTGACCTCGTCGGCAAGACAGGTACATCGTCTGAGTGGAACGACCTTACCTTTGTAGGCTGTACGCCTGACTACGTTTCCGGCGTATGGATAGGATATGAGAATCCTTCAAAGATACCTACAAATTCGTATCAGAATATCGGCGCTATCTGGAAGAACATCTTCGGCGACGTTGCCGAGAAGGAGAAGCATAAATCCTTCGATCAGACCTTTGAGATGCCGGATTCCGTTGAGAAGATCAATTACTGCAAGGCAACAGGTTATCTTGCAGGCCCGGGCTGCTCCAATGTGGGCGAGGGCTACTACAAGAAGTCAAACGAGCCGGCTGTCTGCAGCGGATATCATTGATAAGCTATGCCCCCATATCAAAGCGGTATGGGGGCATTTTAAGGAGATAATATGAGATTCAGATTTGTTGTACCGTGCCATTTCGGGCTGGAGAGCGTGCTCTCTTATGAAGTGAAAAAGCTAGGCGCAGAGGAAGTCTCGGTGTCAGACGGAAAGGTCTCGTTCTCGGGCGATGAGCTTATTCTTGCCAAAGCGAACCTGTGGATAGCGTCAGGCGAGAGAGTTCTCATAGAGCTGGGCTCCTTCAGGGCTGACAGCTTTGATATGCTATTTGAGGGCGTAAAGGCGCTCCCGTGGGAGGACTTTATCGGCAGAGATGATACCTTTCCTGTCGTCGGGCATTGCCTGAATTCAAAGCTCCATTCAGTGCCTGACTGCCAGAGCATAATCAAAAAAGCTATAGTGACACGCCTCGGGAAGGCCTACGGTATCACCCATTTTGAAGAGACGGGCGCAAGACACCGTATCCGCTTTTCGATACATAAGGATACCGCGTCGATCACTCTTGACACTTCAGGTGAGGGGCTCCATAAGCGCGGCTATAGAAGAGTTTCAAACGCCGCCCCGATCAAGGAGACCCTTGCGGCAGGCATAGTCGATCTTGCGAGGGTGAGAGCAAATTCCACAGTCGTCGACCCCATGTGCGGCTCTGGAACGTTTCTTATTGAGGCCGCTTATAAGGCACATAATATAGCGCCCGGGCTCAGGCGCACCTTTGAAGCTCAGAAGTGGGAGCAGATCTCCGATAAGTTCTGGCAGGAAGCGCGCAGCGATGCTATGGAGCAGATAGTGAGAGATACTTCCTTCAAGGCCTACGGCTTTGACATTGACGAGTTTGCCTGCGACCTTTCAAAGGCTAATGCTAAAAAGGCAGGTGTGTCATCAAAAATAGAGGTAACGCGCCGGGATATCGCAGACCACGAGCAGCTTGATGGCTCGATAACAATCGTCAATCCGCCTTACGGAGAGAGACTTCTTGAAATAAAGCAGGCTGAGGAGCTTTACAAAAAGCTCGGCCAGAAGCTCAGACCTGATAAACACTCTCCCTGTTATGTGATCTCACCCCATGAGGAATTTGAGAAATTCTTCGGCAAAAAGGCAGACAAAAAAAGAAAGCTTTATAATGGTATGATAAAGTGCGACCTTTATATGTATTTCAGATAGGAGACAAAAATGAAAATTAATAATGATGAACTTAAAGCATTCGTCTTTGATATGGACGGAGTGATATTCGATTCCGAAAGGCTGGGACTTAGGTCCTGGCAGGTAGTAGCTGACCGCTATGATCTCGGCGATATAACCGAGACGGCAAAAAAGTGCATCGGCAGAAGCACCAAGGACACTATGATGATCTTCGATGATGCCTACGGCGACAGGGTCTCGGTCGAGAAGCTCTATACCGAGGCAAAGACCGTTATGAGCGAGCTTATCGAGAAAGAGGGTCTGCCGTTAAAGACCGGCGTGTTCGAGCTTTTAGGCTTTCTCAGAGAGAGCGGCATAAAGCTGGGTCTCGCATCATCAACGAGCTATAATACTGTCTGTGCCGAGCTCAAAGGCGCAGGTCTGCTTGACTATTTTGAGGTAGTAGTAGGCGGTGATATGATCGAGCATTCAAAGCCCGAGCCCGACATTTATCTTCTCGCCTGTGAAAAGCTTGAAGTATCGCCTGAAAATGCAGCCTGTGTAGAGGATTCCTTCAACGGTATAATATCAGCGAGCAGGGCAGGGCTTCACACTATAATGGTGCCGGATATGCTTATGCCGACCGATGAGATACTAAAGCTCGTCGAGATTTATAAGAAAAGCCTCGGTGAGGTAAAAGAGTATCTGGAGAGAGATACCGGTGAGGAATAAGTGACAGCATTTATACAGATCAGCTCCGCGGTCAAGCCACGGAGCTTTTTTATCGCCTGATGAATAATCGAGAATTTTCTGACAAAAATAATACCAAAGCTTATATGTCCCCGACAGCATATAGCATTCCGACAGAGTGTCGGTGATTTTTGATCGGAGAAAGGCGATAAAGATGAAAAGATTAAGTATTAAAAGATCTGCGCTCGGCAAGGCTATCGGAGTGAAGGGTGCCTACATCACGCTGGCTGCCTGTGCGGTCGCGCTCGGAGGGGCAGGTATAGCTGCTTATAATAAGACTGTTGATGATATGAACAAGCAGTACAGCGCCGAGCCGCCTGATTATTCCTACAGAGAGATACAGATCGATGAAAAGCTGGACGATGTTTTAAAATCCGATGACGTCAGCTCTTCCGAGGCAGCCGATGAGAGCTCCTCAAAGCCCGACCTCAGCCTGAAGACACAGCCAAACGTTATGCCTGTCAACGGTGAGATCCTTAACGCATTTTCAAACGGCGAGCTTGTAAAGTCAGAGACTCTGAACGTCTGGAAGACACATGACGGCGTCGATATCAAGGCCGATAAGGGCACGGCCGTAAAAGCAATGAACAGGGGCACCGTCCTCGAGATCTGGGAGGACGCTCTCTGGGGCAATTGTATAACGATCGACCACGGAGACGGTGTTATCGGTCATTATTACAGTCTCTCGCCCGAGGTAACGGTAACTGAGGGCGATGAAGTCAGTGCCGGCCAGATAATCGGAGCGGTAGGGGATACAGCGTCGTGCGAGTCTGCCGAGCTTTCGCATCTTCACTTTGCACTGAAGAAAAACGGCGAATGGATAGACCCGATCGCTTATATAGACCCTTCATATATAAAATGAAAAAAGCCGCAGTAAGCACTGCGGCAATACATAAGCCCGGGAGCTTTTTTGCAGCCCCCGGGCTTTCAATATTACTTGATCTTAACAGTCCAGCCGAACTCGTCAGGGATCTTGCCCCACTGAATACCGGTCATCGTGTCGTAAAGCATCTGAGAGATAGGTCCGATCTCATTGTTGTTGATCGTCATTATCTTGTCGCCCCACTTGAGATGACCTACAGGGGAGATAACCGCAGCGGTACCCGTTCCGAATACCTCATCGAGCTTGCCCTCGTCATAAGCCTTAGCTACCTCTTCGATAGTGATCCTTCTCTCGGTAGCCTTAATGCCCTTGCTCCTGCAAACCTCAAGTGCGCTCTTTCTGGTGATACCGGGAAGAACGGAACCTGTCAGCTCAGGAGTGATCACCTCGCCGTCGATAACGAAGAAGATGTTCATAGAACCTACCTCTTCGATATACTTCTGCTCAACACCGTCAAGCCAGAGAACCTGCTCATAATCCTGATCGTGAGCCTCGTCCTGACCCTTCAGCGAGACAGCATAGTTAGCAGCAGTCTTTGCAAAACCGGTTCCGCCTCTTACTGCACGTACATACTTCTGCTCAACATAGATCTTAACAGGGTTAAGGCCTGTGGAGTAGTAAGCACCGGACGGTGAGAGGATTATAAGGAACAGATAGTGGTCAGCAGGCCTTACACCAACATAAGGGTCGGTCGCAAAAATGAAAGGTCTGATATAAAGGGAAGCACCGTCAGAATGAGGTACCCAATCCTGCTCTACCTCAACAAGCTTCTTTGTAGCCTCGATCATGAACTCCTCATCGATCTTAGGGATTACCATTCTCTCGGCAGAAACGTTCATTCTCTTGTAGTTCTCGTCAGGTCTGAACAGCTGGATAGTGCCGTCGGCAGTTCTGTATGCCTTGAGTCCCTCAAAGATCTCCTGTCCGTAATGCAGACACATTGCAGCAGGTGACAGGCTGACATTGTCAAAAGGAACGATCCTTGCATCGTGCCAGCCCTCGCCGGTGTCATAGTTCATCACAAACATATGATCGGTGAAGATGTGACCGAAGCCGAGCTTGGATTCGTCAGTCGGCTTCTCCTTTGGAGTTTTAGTGAGTTCGATTCTGATATCGCTCATAATTATCCTTCTTTCAAAAATTATTACTGTTACTATTATAATACAGTTGTTCTGATTTTGCAAGTGGTTTTACAAAATAATTTCAAATTTCTTTGATTTTTTCACTCATTTGCCTCAAACTGACTGCAATATGAAGGAAAACACCGGCGCAAATTCATTAAAAGGCGCGTGCGTCGATTTGTATAGATTAAACATTAAAATCATACTATTATTGTTAGAAATTAGCCCTTGAAAAAGGGGATAAAATGTTGTATAATGCATATTGGATAGTTATGTTTTACGATTTAAGGAGACATCAGACGATATGTACGAGCAAAACGAGAATTTCACCAAAGGAATGCCTGAGCACAGATCAGAAAGCGCTGCCAAAGAGGATATGGCGAAGCTGATCGCCAGGAATATGTCTATGAACACGAGCAGCAGTTTCGATGATGAGTATTACCGAACTCCCGCAGCACCTAGAGCAGCCGCTCCTGTTAAAAAGAAGACTGCTTCCTCGGGCACTAAGAAAAAGAGCACCACCGGCAAAAAGGGCGGAACAAAGAAAAAAGCTAAGAAAAAAAGCAAGATGCCTATAGTTCTTTTCTCTACCTTTATTGTAATTATGATCTGCGGCGGAGTGGTATTTTATCTGCTCGGTATGAATTCATACAAGGGCACGTTCCTTGACAATACATATATAAACAGCGTTGACGTCAGCGGAAGATCTCAGGGTGATGCTTACAAGCTCCTGAAGGATAATTCCGTCATTCCGGATTCTGTCACGTTCATAAAGCCTGACGGCTCGCGCTTTTATATCGATATGGCAAGCATAGGCTATAACGACAACACCAAGGAGCTTGTCAAGAAATACTATTCTCAGCAGGATCACTATTCGTGGTTTTCGGCAAAGTTCAAGACGACCACCTATTCCTTTGATACAAAGTTCACTTATGACAAGAAAAAGCTTGAGGCCGAGATCAAGAGGAAAATGCTTGAAGCCCAGACCGCAAGGGAACCTCAGGACGCTTACATAACAGAGGACGGCACCAAGGGCTTTACGATAGTTGCGGAGCAGTATGGTGAGAAGGTTGATGAGAGCAGGCTCGATTCCCTTTATGAGTTTGTTGAGAGAGAGCTTGATGACTTCAAGTTCGAGATAGACCTTTCAAATGCCGATTGCTATCAGAAGCCGAAGATAACCTCTGATATGCTGGAGGATACCTGCGAAAAGCTCAATAACCTTTACGATATAGAGATAAACCTTGACTTCACCTACACCACCGAGACCCTTTACGGCGACAGGGTCATGGACTGGATAATCTTCAACGGTGAAGATGTTACTGACGGCTACTATGTCGATAAAGACAAGTGTATGGAATATGTCGATGAGATAGCTGCCAAGTACGATACCTACGGCATGGACAGAAAGTTCAAGTCAACAAATCACGGAACTATAACCGTAAAGGCAGGGCAGGGCTGCTACGGCTGGTGGATAGATAAGGAAAAGACGAGAGATATGCTCGTTGAGCTTATCGAAGCCGGTGCCGATGCCGATACCGAGCCTATCTACTATGTAAATCCCGATTCGTATTTTGAGTATTCCTGCAATGAGGACTGGAGAACAGAGGATACTGATTACAGCAACACTTACATCGAAGTTGACCTTTATGCCCAGCACCTGTGGTACTATAAAAACGGCAAGGTAATGATGGAAAGTGATATAGTGTCGGGCTATCCGAACGAGTCGAGAAATACTCCCGAGGGCGTTTACAAGCTCTGGTATAAGGAGAGAGGAAAGACACTTGTCGGTGAGTCTGACGGGCATTCTTACGCATCATATGTTGAGTACTGGAACTATGTCTCGACCATAGGCATAGGCCTGCACGATGCTTCATGGCAGAACGGCGTCTTCGGAGGAGACAGATACAAGTCATCAACGTGGGGCTCTCACGGCTGTATAAATATGCCGTTTGAAAAAGCGCAGTATGTCTATGAAAACATCGAGCTCGGCACACCAGTATTTATGTATTGGGTAAAATAAAAGAAAGAGACACGCCTATGTGTCCCTTCTGAAAAAGATAAGGAGGATATGAATATGACATTACAGGAAATAATCAATGATTCCAGAAAGATCGTCTTCTTCGGCGGAGCCGGAGTTTCTACCGAAAGCGGCATACCTGATTTCAGGTCTGTGGACGGCCTGTATAACCAGAAATTCAAATATCCCCCCGAGCAGATGCTCAGCCATACCTTCTTTGTCCACAAGACAGAAGAGTTCTTTGACTTTTACAGAGCGAAGATGCTCTGCCTTGATGCGAAGCCGAATAAAGCTCACCTGAAGCTTGCCGAGATGGAGGCTAAGGGAAAGCTCCTGAGCGTGGTCACGCAGAATATCGATGGCCTGCATACGGCTGCCGGCAGCAAAAGAGTTCTTGAGCTTCACGGAAGTGTTCTGAGAAATTACTGTACAAAATGCGGCAAGTTCTATCCTGTTGAGACGATAGTGGAGTCCACAGGTGTACCGAGATGTGACTGCGGCGGAGTGATAAAGCCTGATGTTGTCCTCTATGAGGAAGGCCTTGATGACAAGACCGTGACATCGGCAGTTGAGGACATCTCAGAATGTGATACCCTGATAATCGCAGGCACCTCGCTTACTGTCTACCCGGCAGCAGGCATGGTAAGATATTTCAGAGGAAAGCATCTCGTCCTCATTAACCGCGATCCCACACCTATGGACAGCAGCTGTGACCTCGTTATCCATGACAAGGTAGGGGAGACGCTCTCCAAAATCAATATATAACAAAAAAAGCACGCAGTCATGCGTGCTTTAATAACGTCCCCGGCGAGATTCGAACTCACGGCCTTTCGCTTAGGAGGCGAACGCTCTATCCTGCTGAGCTACGGAGACATTCAACGCTCATTATTATAACACACCGGCGCTTTTTTGTCAAGCACGATCTTGATATTGACATAACGGCCCTTTTTGGTGTATACTATATATATGTATAAGGAGCTTTTTTTATATTAAAATATGCAGAAATATTGAGTTTTGAACTAAAATCAGCGAAAACGTTTTAGAAGAAAAATCAGCCCTGATTTGAGAAATAACTATTGCATTTTGTTCAATTGAAACAGATTTGCAATTTCAGTTATAGTCATTTTGAATAGATGACAGAAAAACCGTTTAACAGATTTTTTGCTTTTTCGCTACAAATAAATAATATGTTTAAAAATTAAGATAATGAGATATAGCTTGTAACAAAACGATTACAAGAGATATTTATCTATTGACAAAGTGCACAAATGTAACTGTGAAAATCTGTCGAAATCAACATATTTTATTACAAGGTCACAAAAAATACGGAAAAACACTTGAAATTTTTCGTGAAATATTGTATAGTCTTAAATAGCGGAAACGTTAGATTATAAGTCTTGAGAGACGATTACTTAATCGTTTAAAATCAAGCTGAAAGGCGGAAATCCCAATGGTCTCATTGAAGGATATTTCCGTTCGTTGCGGCGTTTCGGTTGCTACAGTAAGCAAGGCTTTGAACGGTCACAAGGACGTCAGCGAGGCTACGAAGGAAAGGTTGATCAAGGCGGCAAAGGAAATGGGGTATTTCCCGAATTCGCAGGCGCGCGCTTTGAAGACCAACCGCACGTACAACCTTGGAGTGATGTATCTTGATGAGGCCGGAAGCGGTCTGACACATGAGTTTTTCGCGAAAGTGCTGGATAGCTTCAAGACTGCGGCTGAGGCTTATGGCTATGACATTACCTTTATTAACAGAGATGTCGGGAAGCAGAAAATGACTGCGTACGAGCATTGCAAGTACAGAAACATTGACGGGGTGATCCTTGTATGCACGGATTTCACTTCACCTGATGTCTATGAGGTAATTAACGGCGACATACCTGTTGTTACTATCGACCATATATTTGACTGCAGAACGGCGATAATGTCAAACAACGAGAAGGGTATGGAAGAACTGGTCGAGTATGTAACGGGATTGGGTCACAAAAAGATAGCGTATATCCAGGGGAACCGCTCGGCGGTAGCTGAGAGAAGGTTCACAGGCTTTTACAGAGCATGTAAGAGCAGGGGGATAGAAGTAAGGAATGAATGGCTTCTTAACGGTGACTACCACAATCCTGAGCTGACATACAAGTTGACCAAGGAATTACTTCGGAAGGCGGATCGTCCGACCTGCATATTTATGCCTGATGATTATTCATCGATGGGCGGCTTTAATGCGATCAAGGATCTGGGTCTGTCGGTACCCGAAGACGTTTCGGTAGTTGGCTATGACGGCATAGCTTATTCACAGCTCCTGTCACCAAAGCTGACGACTTATCTGCAGGACACTGCGAAGATCGGTGCGACGGCGGCAAAAGAATTAGTGGCTCTCATTGAGAGTCCGCAGACGACTTTTAAAGAGGTCATCACGATCGACGGAGAGTTGATCGAGGGCGGCTCTGTCAAAAAAGTCGGCTGAAAAACACACGGCATTAATTAGCAGCAAAAGCTGCGTAATAAAAATATAATGCGATTTTTAAGGAGGAAATTTATTATGGCAAACTTAAAGAAAGTTCTTGCAGGATCGCTCTGCCTCTGCATGGCAGCTTCTATGATGACTGCTTGCGGCGACGACAGTTCTTCTTCTACAGCTGATGCTAAGAAGAGCACTACTGATGCTAAGAAGAGCACTACTTCCAAGGCTGGCGACGGCACTGGAATCAACAAGTCTGAGGACAGAACCAACACTGCTGATCTTCACGGTGCAGATTCTTCAGACGAGTCCAAGAAAACTCTGACGATCTACTGCTGGAACACAGAGTTCAAGTCCAGACTTGACAAGTATTATCCGTTGGGCACATCCAAGACTCTCGAGACAGACGCTGACGGAAGCATCACTTCTATCGACGGTGTTACTCTTAACTGGGTACAGATCGAGAACGAGGGTAACGCTTACCAGACCAAGCTCGACGAGGCTCTTGCTGCACAGCAGGACAGCGCTGACAAGGTAGATATGTTCCTTATGGAAGCTGACTACGCTCTGAAGTATGCTAACGGCGACGTTGCACTTTCAGTTCAGGACCTCGGCATCACAGAGGACGACATGGCTGAGATGTATCAGTACACAAAGGATGTTGCTACAGATACAGCTACAGGCGAGCTCAAGGGTCTTTCATGGCAGGCAACTCCTGGTCTGTTCATGTACAATGCTAACTATGCAAAAGAGGTTCTTGGTTCTGATGATCCTGCTACTGTTCAGGAAGCTGTAAAGGATTGGGATGCTTTCACTGAGACAGCTCAGAAGATGAAGGACGCTGGAATCTTCATGGTTTCCGGTTTCGATGATACATACAGATGCTATTCCAACAACGTATCTGCTCCTTGGGTAGATGCTGACGGTAAGGTTTCTGTTGATCCTCAGATCAAGGCTTGGGTTGACCAGACTAAGGAGTACACTGACGCTGGTTACAACAACAAGACTTCACTTTGGGATGAGGCTTGGGCTGCCGGCCAGAAGATCGACGGTAAGGTATTCGGTTACTTCTATTCTACATGGGGTATTCCTTTCTGCCTCCTGCCTAACACTCTTGATACTTCCGTTGAAGACGGCGGTAAGGAAGAAGTTGGCAACGGTGGTTACGGTCTGTGGAGAGCTTGCGAAGGTCCTCAGGCTTACTACTGGGGCGGTACATGGATCTGCGGCGCTATCGACTCCGATAACACAGAT
>CACXFU010000175.1 GCA_902767035.1 uncultured Ruminococcus sp. | reverse complement strand
GTTCACAGTTTATGCCGATACCGGGGCCGTATATCTCGGTAAGTCCGTAGATATCATAAAGCTCGATCCCCAGTCCCTCGGAGATGCGCTTGCGCATCTTGTCGCTCCAGCGCTCGGAACCGATAACACCCTTTTTCAGATGTATCTGATCCTTTATCCCTCTCTTTTCTATCTCCTCTGTGAGCAGCAGAGCATAGGAGGATGTGGAGCAAAGCACGGTGCTTTTGAGGTTTATCATCATCTCAAGCTGCTTCTCGGTATTACCGGGGCCCATAGGTATAGCCATAGCGCCCAGCTTTTCACAGCCGTTCTGGAATCCTATTCCTGCCGTCCAGAGACCGTATCCCGGAGTGATATGTATCCTGTCCTTGTTCGTTATCCCAGCGACCTCGTAGCAGCGCTTGAACATCTCGCCCCAGTCATCAACGTCCTTAGCAGTGTAGGGTATGATAACGGGCGTTCCTGTCGTTCCCGAAGATGAATGAATACGCACGATCTCCTCCTCGGGCGCCGTCATCAGTCCGAGCGGATATGCGTCCCTCAGATCTTTTTTCTCTGAAAAAGGAAGCTTCAAAAACTCCTCATAGCTCTTGACCTCGGTTATGCCTGCTGCTTCGAGCTTTTTGCCGTAAAAGCTGCCTGCACTGACAAGAGCCTTTATCCTGTCATTGACCTGTTCAAGCTGTTTGTGTGATATCTGCATAAGTATCCGTCCTTTCAATCGTGTCCAAAAAATCGGACTTATTTATAATTAAGCGCCTTGCTGTTGAGCTCAGCGAACTGCGGTCTGACCGTTTTTCTCATTGCAGCGTCTATCTCTGCGATGTCCAGCGGCAGCACGCCCGAACGCACTGCAGCGCCCAGCATCAGCATATTGAGCACCTTGGGCGAGCCTATCTCCCTGCACATACTGTCAGCGTCAAGCACTGTGAGCTTCGTCACGTTCTCTTTAAGATACCCAATCATCTCTTCACCGGTATAGTCAGACCCTTTGAGCGATGCTGTTACCGGCATTATCGGGTGAGTATTCACCACTGCCTGACCGTCCTTTTTAAGATACGGCAGCATACGCACGGCCTCAGCAGGCTCAAACCCTATCAGCAGGTCTGCTGCGCCCTCGGCAAACATCGGGCATTCAGCCTCGTCTCCCACTCTCAGAAAGCTGAAAACACTTCCGCCCTTCTGCGCCATTCCGATAGTCTCAGCGCTCATAACGTGCATACCCTTAGCCATCGACGCCGCCGCGATAAGCTTTGACGCCAGCACTATTCCCTGACCGCCGACGCCGCAGATGATGATATTAGTCTGCATTCTCAGCACCTCCAATCGCATCGAACGGACATACCTGAGCGCACAGTCCGCAGCCGGTGCACAAAGCCTCTTCAACAGCCACCCTGCCGTCTCTGAGCACAAGTCCGGGGCAGCCGAGCTCATTTATACACTTTTTGCAGTTGCGGCACTTGTCAGCATCTATGACCGCAGGCTTGCCTGCCTTTATTATCACCGCACACGGAGAGCGGAAAATAATAGCCTTCACACCCTTTTTCTCAGCCGTCTTGCGGACCGTCTCCACCGTTTTGTCAAGCTGCAGAGGGTCAACGGTCTCCACCGTTTCAACGCCGACACCTCTGAGCACAGCCTCGATATCGACCTTGTCGACCACCTGACCCATCATTGTGCGGCCCGTGCCCGGGTGGGGCTGGTGGCCTGTCATGGCGGTAGTTGAGTTATCCAGCACGCAAAGCGTCATATCTGCCTGATTGTACACAGCATTCACAGCGCCTGTGATAGCAGACGCAAAAAACGTAGAATCCCCCACAAATGCAAAGCAGCTCGTATCGGGCTCTATCCTGCCGATACCCTGCGCGATGTTCACTCCTGCCCCCATACAAAGGCAGGTATCTACCATATCAAGCGGCATGGCATTGCCGAGAGTGTAGCAGCCGATATCTCCGCAGAAAACGCTCTTTTTGCCCTTCATCGCCTTCTTCACCGCGTAGAACGACGCCCTGTGAGGACATCCCGCACACAGCACGGGTGGTCTTACCGGCAGCTCAGGCGGCTGGCTTCTATCCTCTTTTTCGGACAGTTCCACGCCTAAGAACTCCGCACAGGCCTTTGTCACCGACCCCACGGTGTTCTCTCCTGCCGTCGGGATATGCCCAGTTAGCTTTCCGTATATCTTAGTCTTTAAGCCGTACTTTCCGCAGACATACACAAGCGCCCTCTCAATAACGGGGTCAAGCTCCTCAATGCAGAGCACCTCGTCTTTATCGGCAAGAAACCCGGCAGCAGCCTCCTCAGGGAACGGGAACGGCGTGCCTACCTTGAACAAAGGTGCAGCTGTGCCGATGTTCCTGAACGCTTCCTTAGTATAGGCGTAGCTTATGCCGTGTGTGGCGATGCCTCGCCTCTTATCGGGGGCGTTGTTTTCAACGGGGTTCAGTC
>CACXFU010000174.1 GCA_902767035.1 uncultured Ruminococcus sp. | reverse complement strand
GAGGTTATTCCGAGAGCATCGGCAAGCTGTTCCTGTGTTATGTCCTGCTCCTGCCTGAGCTGTCTGATAGTTGTTCCTATTGTCATTATTATCACTCCTTGTCAAGTTCAAAAGCGCCTTTGTTGTATTTATTATAGCGCATTTATAAGCGTTTGACAAGGAAGTATTTGTAGAGTTCAGGTATAGCGCTGCTTTGATTAAAAAATCGGCATACCCACACAAAGCAGGTATGCCGAAAACACTATCCCTCTTATTTATCTGCCAGAAACAGAACAGAAAATACGCTCTTTTTCTGAATGTCTGTAAGCTGCTGCATTGCAAGTTCGTCCTCGCTGTTATCCTCGGGCACGGCTATCTCCATATTGCTTATGTCCTCAAACTGCCTGCCAGTTTCCAGCTTATGTACGAACTTTGCCCAGACATTTCTTGCTATCCTGTATACATAGCCGTCAAGGTTCACGATATTTTCACGCTTCAGAAAAGCGCTGTACACCTCACACATTATGTCAGATGCAAGCTCCTGTGCCTGATCTATATTCCTGACCTTATCAAGCGCAAAGCCGAATATCCTGTCGCGGTACTCAAATATTGTTCTGTCTGCTGTTTTCTTATCCATTCTGAAAGCCCTCCGGAAGCGTTTTCATATATATAGTGCGGAGAAATCTGAAAAGGTTGGGTGGGTTCGGAAAAAAATAAAAAAATTTAGCGGCTCCCGAAGCAGTTAACCGCGAGCCGCTTTGAACTCTTATTTATGACCGCTCAGTCAAGCAGCCGTTTTGCCTCTTATATCATCGAGTACACATGATTTACAAATGCCCGTGAAAGCGCCGTTGTGCCAGCGCCTGCACGCTGCACGAACAGTACCACAGCAAGGCTCTCGTCAGGGTCATTCAGTATATAGGTGCCGGTCCAGCCGTCCCAGCCGAAAGCGCCCTTTGACGCCAGCAGACCTGACTTGTTAGGCTCTTCATGAGTTCTGACAAAATTAGCATAGCCGAACCCTCTGCATGAATCCCAGTTAAAGGTCTTTTTCTGAGAAGCTGACAAACCGTTAGTTCTCATAAAGTCTATCGCCTTGCGGCTCAGCACCTGAGTGCCTTTGTATCCACCACAGGAGAGCGCAGCCCCAAGCTTTGAAAGATCCTCGGCAGTGGAGAACAGTCCTGCTCCGCCTGACTGAAAAGAGGGCTCCTCATTCACATCATATATGCATAGATTTACCCAATCAAGCGGCTTTCTGTTCTCGCCGGTGCCGTCATAAAGCACAGCCAGACGCTCAGCCTTGTCTTTCGGAACATAAAAAGCAGTATCGTTCATGCAAAGCGGCTCAAAGATGTTCTCTTTAAGAAACTCTCCGAATCTCTTGCCAGTCACAGCTTCAGCGACCGCTCCGAATACATCGGCCGAGGAGCCGTACATCCACTCTGCACCCGTATCAAACATTATGGGGCATTTTCCCAAACGCCTTGCAAACTCCATAGTGTCGATGCTTTTGTCAGTTCTGCAGCTGTTATCGAGCTCTCCCCACACATTATTGACCTTATCAATACCCTCAGCCCCTTCACCGGGATAAGCTATCCCCGAGGTCATATTCAGAAGGTCTCTTATCTGTATCGGCCTTGATGCTTTTATTTCCTTGCCGTCCCTTATGTATACAGCGTCCCTGAACTCGGGAATATACCATTCTATCGGGTTGTCAAGGTCGATGAGCCCCCGTTCCAGCAGCTGCATTGCCGCCGTTCCGGTCACTACCTTTGAACAAGAAAACGCACGGCAGATAGTGTCGGGAGTGAACGGCTTATCGTTTTCAACATCTCTCAGGCCGCAGCCGTATCTGAATATTTCCTGTCCGTCCTTCATCACCACAGCAGCAGCGCCTGTTTCCGCACCGCTCTCGATAAACCTGTCGATAGTTCCTTTTAAAGCAGTTTCATTAAACATATGATCCCTCCGAAGCTTACCGCGGTTTATTCCCAAAGTAAGGTAACACCCTTCATATGCGCTTTCATTTTAAGCAGATCCGCCGCATTTATCACGCCGTTTCCGTCAACGTCAGCGCAGGTAAAGTCGTCACCCTCCAGCGGTTTAACTTTCTTGATGTG
>CACXFU010000173.1 GCA_902767035.1 uncultured Ruminococcus sp. | reverse complement strand
TTGGGGGCGGTGCTCGCCGCACGGCTAATTCACGCCGTACTTTTGTTTGAACTGTAACATAGTGGTCGCACCTAATGAATAGATATGCACCCGAAGGGGTTTGGGGGCGGTGCTCGCCGCACGGCTAATTCACGCCATACTTTTGTTTGAACTGTAACATAGTGGTCGCACCTAATAAACAGTTATCAAGCAGGGCGTAACACTGCTTATGTTACAACACCAAGCTTCGGGCGTATCACTTCTACGATTTTAGTTTAAAACTCTATTCGGAGGTAGAAATATGATCATTAAGAAAGCAGCAGCCGTCATCTGCGCCGCAGTGATGATGACCTGTGCTCAGGGGTTCTCGGCGGATGTCTCTTACGCACAAATCACAGAGACCCAGTACTCTGCCTATGTGAGCCGTTATCAGCTGTCGGATCCCGACGCAAATGATATCACTAAGAAAACTTATGACTTTATATGCGATAATTTTGAGAAGTACATCATCACCTGCCAGCAGGAATCCACATGGATGGGCTCACCGGATTATGAGATGAACTACATCAAAGATACTACCGGAAAACTGCCTGCCATGCGCGGCCTTGACTTCATGAACGATGATTTCAACGGCGTTGTCAGCAGGGCAAAGGCATGGCATGAAAAGGGCGGCCTTGTCACTATCTGCTGGCACACGGGAGTATACGGCAAGGGCTACACCGAGAGCCTTAATGATGATCCGGATTTCTCAAAGATACTGACAAAGGGAACGACAGAGTATAAAAAAATGATGGCCAGCTGGGATAAGGCAGCCGCTGCCCTCGGCCAGCTTCAGGACGCAGGCGTAACAGTCTTCTGGAGACCGTTCCACGAATTTGACGGACAATGGTTCTGGTGGGGCAAGGGCGGAAAAAATAACTTCATCAAGCTCTGGAGAATGATGTATGATTACTTCACCAACGAAAAGGGGCTCCACAATCTTATCTGGGTGCTCGGCTATTCGGGTGAGGTAAGGAGCGGCTGGTACCCCGGCGATGACTACTGCGATATCATCGGCTCTGACACATATGACAACTCCACAAACTTAGCAGGCTGGAACAGGCTCAAAGCGCTGAACACGGGAAAGCCTCTGGCGTTCCACGAATGCGGTAACGTTCCGCTGATCTCTCAGTTCAAAGACGACGGAACTATCTGGTCGTGGTTCATGATCTGGCACACAGATTACATCACCGGAAACAACAAGACTCGGCTCGCAAGTGTTTACAACAGCGAAAGAGCGATCACTCTTGATGAAATATCCATTGACAATTACGTTTATGTAACTCTCAACACTGACAGTGAGACCCTTTCTCAGCAGCCGGTGAGCGTTTCATTCGATGACGCCGCAGAGACCAGACTGACAGCAAAGGACAGCTTCTTCACGATACCTGCTTTTAAAGACGGGACCTATAAGATGACCCTCAGCGCGGAAGGCTTTGCGCCGAGGACCTGTGAGATAGAGATAAGCGGCGGAAAGCTTGCGGTCGATCCTGGCACCGTATTAAATCTTAAAGGCGATATCAACGGCGACAAGAACATTTCAGCGACCGATCTTCTTCTCGCGAAGAGCCATATAAAAGGAGCAAAGCAGCTTGAGGGGTACGACTTCTCGTGCGCCGATATAGACGAAGATTCCAGAATAAATGCTGCCGATCTTCTGAAAATGAAGTCACACATAAAAGGAGTTTCACCGCTCTGGTAAAAAATATCCCCACAACGGGGATATTTTTGTTGTAACGTTTTTCTTATCTCAGCAGTCTAATATACAGAGAACAAAACAAAGGAGATGACAGCGTATCAAAAATAAAGACCTTCAGTTTCTCGAAGCAGAGTATGAGGCACTGTATCACTTTGCGCTGTCGCTCTGCCGCAGCGAGCATGATGCTCAGGATATCACTCAGGAGACCTTCCTCAAAGCAATGAAGGCTAAGGATAAGTTCAATCATGACAGCAGCCTTTATACCTGGCTTTGTGCGATAGCAAGGAACCTCTGGGCTGACCACTGCAAAAAGATAAAAAAAGAGATAAGCACCGATGCGCTGGAAACTGACGCACTTGAAAGAATGCTCGGCGCCTCTGAAAGCTCTATCGAGCAGGAGCTCTCCGACAAGGACAGTGCATATGAGATACACCTGATACTCCATTCCATACCGGAGCCGTATAAAGAGGTGTTCTCTCTCAGGGTGTTCGGCCAGCTCCCGTTAAAGGACATTGCATCTATCTTCGGCAAGACCGAAAGCTGGGCAAGAGTGACTTATTACAGAGCAAGAAAAATGATAACTGAGAGAATAAGAAAGGATGACAGCAATGACAGAACAAAACAAACTGAGATGTGAGGTCGTGCAGGATCTTCTGCCGCTCTATCACGATGACGTGGTGAACGAGGTGACAAAAAGAGAGATAGAAGAGCACCTGTCCGCCTGCGAAAGCTGCACAGAACAGTACCGGTCTCTGTGCGAGGATATCCCGAAGCAGAGCGGCGCCCCGCAGCGCACAACTAAAAACCTCTTCAGGCTCATCATGAAAGAGGAGCGCAGAAAAAGGATCATTTTAACAACTCTGGTCTGCCTTTGCGCTGCCGCAGTGCTCACGGGTGTTTATAAGCTGCTTTTCGGTGTGAACTTAAAGCCGCTGACAAGCGATGATATAAATATCATCAGGGTTTATGAATATGATCTCAGCGATAATTTCTATGCTAATGACAGTAACGGCAAAAACAGTAAAGGCATATTCGTTTACTACTCTGTCGATGCGGATAAATTAAGAGGCGGCAGCGAGGGCAAACTCAGCTGGGATAACGGCGTTGCGGATTATGATTTCAAGGTGCCCCTTTTAAGCACCGGCAAAAAGAGCGATGAAAAATACACCGATATAATCACTATCCCGATAGATGATAACTCCAAAGAGGTAAGGTTTGCAGGCAGGACCATCTGGAAAAAGGGCGATGCTTATGAAGAACCCCCCGCATATGTAGAGGGCTACCACAGGTTCGAGTATTCATACGAAAGCTCAGGATTCACCGTAATAGATGACCATTTTATCCTTGAAATGCCCGACGGCACAGAGACCGTCTGGGATATTGACGGCAATGTGCTATATGAGGGAAAGCAGGAGCACGATGAATAACAGCGGCATTTGCCTTTACTTATTCATCAAATACGGAGGATAATTCTTGTGAAATTGTGCAAATAATCGGCTGTTGTCTTTACTTTTTTACAAAAAAGTGGTATACTTGGATTGTAAATTTAAGACAATGAAGGTGACTGTTTTGCACAAGCTGTTGTATATCGGAAGTAAGGATCACTATGATGAACTGCTAGGTATCGTTGATGCTGAGATCTCTCTTTGCGAGCCTGATAATGCAGTCAGGATATTTGAGAAAGACCATAGCTTTTCAACTGTCATTATCGAGTATCCGTCAGATCTCAAAGGCATAGGTATGCTGACAAAATATATTACTGAGGGCAACAATTATATTTTCTCTACAGCCGTTATCATAATAACCGATGATGCACACTATGATAAGGATATCGCCTTTCTCGGCGGTGCGGTCGTAGATGCTGTGATGAAGCCTGTGCGCAAAGAGATCCTGATGAACAGGATAGACAACGCTGAAAAGCTGGTCAATTCCGTGTCATTCCATGAGTTCGCAAGAATGCTGAAGGTGCTTCCGGCAAATATTTATCTTAAAGACGCTAACGGCAAGTATGTTTTCTCGTCCCAGACATGGCACCACCTTGACACAGGTGACGACCCCAACTGGACAATAAAAGGCAAGACCGACCTTGAGATCAGAAATGATAAGGAAAACGCAAAGCTTGCTTATGAGTCCGATATGGAAATGATTAGGACGGGCAAGGGTACCTCATATATAATAGAAGAGAATGACAACGGGCAGGAATTCCTGCAGCTTATAAAGGAGCCTCTCTTCTTTGAGGACGGAAGAGTGCGCGGGATCATAGCTCTTATAAATAATGTTACCGAGCAGGAGCTCCTCAGGCGAAAGCTTAAAGAGCGCTCCGTCAGGGACGAGCTGACAGGCCTTTATAACAGGAGCTACCTTGATGAGTTTATGCTTGAGATAAAAGATAAAGGCGCCTACCCTATGTGCATAATCTCTGCTGACTGCGACTGCCTGAAAAAGGTCAATGATAACTACGGTCATATGATCGGTGATGAGTATATCAGGATCTGTGTTACTCTGATGAAAACGATACTTCCCGAAAACAGCACTATTTTCCGTATGGGCGGCGATGAGTTCATGGCGTTCATTCCCGGAGTCGGCAAGCAGGAGGGTGAACAGCTCATCAGCGATATGAAAAAAAACGCGTCATCATATACGATCAAGGATATTACCCTGAGCGTCTCCCTTGGCTACGGCATAGTGGAAAATGAAAATGTGAGCATAGTAGAATGTATGAAACGCTCTGACGCTGATATGTACCGCGATAAACGCCGCAGAAAAAAACAAAGGACCCCATAAAACAGCAGCGCTTTCCGGCTGCCTGCGGGTATTATTGAGGGAAACCCTTTTGAAAAAGGGTTATCCCTCAAACTCCCTTCCTAAAACTTCTAATTATTTTTTGCAAAGGGATAACA
>CACXFU010000172.1 GCA_902767035.1 uncultured Ruminococcus sp. | reverse complement strand
TTACGAGCATTGGCACTTGGGCATTTAGTGACTGCACAAGCCTGACAAGCATAACTATCCCAGATAGTGTTACGAGCATTGGCACTTTGGCATTTAGTGGCTGCAAAAGCCTAACAAACATATCTATTCCTGAAAGTGTTATGAGCATTGGTATTGGTGCATTTAGAGACTGCACAAGCCTTACAAGCATAACTATCCCAGATAGCGTTACGAGTATTAGCGGTTATACATTTGAAGGTACACCATGGCTCGAAAATCAAAGAAAAAAGAATCCTCTTGTAATAGTGAACGGTATCCTTATAGACGGAAAAACCTGTTCGGGAGATGTGGTGATACCCGACAGTGTGACAAGTATTGGCGATAAAGCATTTTATGACTGCAAAAGCCTAACAAGCATAACTATCCCAGATAGCGTTACGAGTATTGGCACTTGGGCATTTAGAGCCTGCACAAGCCTTACAAGCATAACTATCCCAGATAGCGTTACGAGTATTGGTGCGAGCATTACCTCGGGCATTTTCTGGAGTGCATTTTATGACTGCACAAACGTCATTATATATACCACCGAAAAGCAAGTGGAGAAGCTCGAAGGGAAGGTCGGCGGTGCGGAAATTCTCGCCTTTAAGGACTTTGAAAAATACAATCTCAAAGCAAATGTCTTTGAGATGTACAAAAACGCCTTAGTGGACTTTGAGAAGTACAGCAGCATTGAAGAGATAAAAAAGGCGTATTTCACACAATGGCAGGACGCAAGGCTTACCGACGCGGAGAAGGCTGTGGAGGCGGAGATACCCGAGGGGGCGGAGAGCGTTTCCGAGGGGCAGTTTATCGGCTGCGTAAGGCTGAAAAGGGCTGTTATACCCGAGGGGGTGACGCATATCCTGCCGAGAGCCTTTGAGGGCTGCTACGCTCTGGAGCAGGTCAGCCTTCCCTCTACGCTCGTCTCGATCGGTGACCGCGCGTTTTTCGGCTGCCCGTCGCTAAGCGGGATAGCCCTGCCGGAGGGCGTAGCCGAGATCGGAAGATACGCCTTCGCCGGCTGCGAGAGCCTTAAAAGCATCGACATTCCCAAGGGGGTTGATAGGATCGCCGACTATGCCTTTTCGAGATGTACGAGCCTTGTGTCCGTCGGGCTGCCGCAGAGCGTGGGATACATCGGGAACGGCGCGTTCAGATTTTGCCGCAGTCTGGGAGCGCTGACCCTGCCCCGCGAAGCCGTTACGGTCGAGCCGGACGCATTTGAATGGTGCGACCCCGACGCTGTGGGAATATGACATGCTACCGACCTAAAGACCTCATGTCCTACGAAATAAAAGCAAATGACAGACCTGCCTCCCGTGGTGTAACAGACCCCATGGGAGGTATCGTTATACCGCTGCATGACAGATCGCGGAAAATATTGTTACTTACTTTGGAACGACTTTTTGCAAGTACGACCGATAAACCCTTTAAATCCAATACACAGTCAGACCTTTTCTAAGGATAATTAGTCCGTTGACGGGAACGCTTTTGCGATGTATAATATAAACAATGAAGGACAAGAAAAAGAACGACCTACCGAAAAGGGGTATCGAAATGAAAAGAAATATACTGGTATACATCAAAAACACTCAGACTCAGAAGGATTTCCGTGCCGCGGCTGAAAGCCTTGAGTCGGCTGCCGATTTTCGCTACTGCAAGAATCTGTCGGAGCTTCGCAAGTGCGTGAGATATCCGTATGACTGTATCCTGCTCGGACAGCCTACAGATATCGGCGGCTGTGAAAATAGAGTGCTCGGAGGCATTCCCGATCTCAGCGCGGCGGCAATGGTGAACATGGTGCGTCAGGCGTTTGGCATGGATTTTGTCGAGCTCAGCAATGAGATAGTAGACGAGATCTGTGACAGAGTGGACGAGGGGCTTGAGAACGGCGTATCATATTCAGATGAGGAGCTCATGGCGCGCATAAGCAAGGTCGCCTCTGAATACCCGGGGCTCAGCATGGAATCTGTAAAATACGCCGCCGAAAAGGTCTATAACATCATGCGCCGCGATGATATCCTCACCAATATCTTAAAGGACGACAAGATAACCGAGATAATGGTAAACGGCGACGATAATATATTCATAGAGCGTCAGGGATATCTTATCAGGACTCACTACAGCTTTCACAGCAAGACAAGGCTCAAGAACTATATCTCCCGAATCGTCTCAAGGGCGGGCAGACAGATAGACGAATCCAACCCGATAGTTGACGCAAGGCTTGAGGACGGCTCTCGCATAAACGCTGTTCTGGAGCCGGTCGCCCTCAACGGGCCGATACTTACTATCAGAAGATTCCCGTCGGAGCCTCTTAAAATGAGCGACATGATACAGAATGATACCCTTGATACCGAGGCGGCGGAGTTTATCGAGAAGCTTGTGAAGGCGAAGTACAACATATTCATTTCCGGCGGCACCGGCACCGGCAAGACCACCATGCTGAATATCCTCACCGATTTTATCCCCCGCGACGAGCGAATCATAACGATAGAGGACAGTGCGGAGCTTCAGATAAACCATATCCCCAACATCGTCCGCCTTGAAACGCGAAACGCAAACACAAACCGCAAGGGAGAAATATCCATAAGCGATCTCATCAAGACCTCTCTCCGTATGCGTCCCGACCGCATAATCGTGGGAGAGGTAAGGCGCGAGGAGGCTATAGATATGCTCCAGGCGATGAACACCGGACACGACGGCTCTATATCCACCGGACACGCAAATTCCGCTTATGATATGATGAGCCGTCTTGAAACGATGGTGTGTACCGCCAACGCCAATATGCCTGTCTCCGCGGTGCGTTCCCAGATAGCCTCTGCAATCGACGTCGTTATTCATCTGCAAAGAATGAGAGACCACAGCAGAAAGGTAGTCGAGATATCCGAGGTGAGGGGTGTAGATGAAAACGGAGAAATAAGGCTAGTACCCCTTTACCGGTTCAGCGAAAGCGACGACAGCACTGCCGACACTCTTAAAGGCAAAATAGAAAAAACCGACGCTACGCTTCAAAACACGCTCAAGCTGCAGCTCGCGGGACTTATGTAAGAGCGTGACATTCGGAGCATGGGAAGATATGGAGGAGAAAAAATGAGAAGAAACGATTTTGTAAAGGATTACGGAAAATACCGCCCTGACGCCTCGGAGATAACATTGTGGCTGGCGATAAGCGGCGGTATATCTCTGGCGGCAGGATATGTTTTCTACCATTCGCTGCTGGGCGCTGTTTCGGCGGTCGTGATCGTGCCCTTTTTCTTTAAATATATGCTCTCGAGATCAGTGCAGAAAAGGAAAAACGGCATCCTGGAGCAGTTCAGGGTCTTCATCGGCATGATAAGCAATTCGATACAGATATCCGCAAAGCCTCTGGATACAGCCTTCTTTGAAGCGCTTGAGGAGATGAGATATCTTTATTCCGAAAAGGACCCCATGGTGCGCGAGATGACCCTTATCGAAACAACAGTCAGGAATAACAATTCCAAGTGCATAGAGGAGGAGTTCTACAGATTTGCAAAACGCACCGGAATAGATGATATCATCGACTTTGCCGAGATCCTTCTTTCCTGCCGCAGCACAAACATTTCGGCGATATCAGAGGTGATAAATACCACCAGCGAGGTAATTAGCGACAAGCTCGATGTTGTCAATGAGGCAAGAGAATCTATAGCCGAGCAGAGGAATGAGTTTTTGCTCATGATGTGTATGCCGGTCGGATTTATTCTGCTCTTCAATTTTGTGATGAAGGAGCTTTTCAGCGTTTATTATACCTCGGCATTGGGGCGAGTTGTCATGACAATAACGCTAGTGATAAATATGCTGTGCATATACTTCGGACTGAAAATTAGTGAGGGAGGAACAATAAAATGCTGAAAACAATGGAGATCATTCTGGCAGTTCAGGCTTTTATAACAGTATTGTTGTATCTCTGCGGATTGAGAAGGTACAGGGAGAACAAGGAATTTCTCATAGGGAACAGCTATCCGTTCCGACCGGTCATGCCTTGCGGATATGCGCTTATCGCGCCCGTAAAGCTTCGCCGCATGAACGGAAACAGGATATTTATGCTCTACCACAAGCGCTATAACAGCATAGAAAAAACGGTGACGGTATACAAGGCGTATCTGGCTTCTGTCGCGGCTTTCTGTCTGCTGCTCTGTGATGTTCTGACCGTAATGCTTGCAATGTACGCATATCGCGGGGCAGCCAAGGACGATATCATAAGCTTTGCCGTTTTCGGTATTCTGATCATAGCAGTGTGCGCCTTTGGTTACAGAAAAAGAGAGCTTTCGGAAGAAAAGCGTCGCGTCGAGGCTATCGTTGGCGAGCTTCCGATGATAATGAACAAGGTAGTGGTGCTTTTGGGAAGCGGCAAAAATATGGTTCAGATCATAAAACAGCTCGGTCTTACCGCGTCGCCCGACTGCTCGCCTCTTTACGAGGAGCTTCGCACCTGTGCTATGAGCATTTCCGACAACACCAGAAGCTCACCTCAGGCTTTAAAGGAAATGCAGCAGCGTTGTCCCGACAATGTAATGTCCAAATTCGTCAACGCGCTGATACAGAATATCACCAAGGGCACCGACGGCTGCTCTGACGCCCTGATGGAGCTTTCGCATGAGTTGTGGCGCGAAAAAAAGACGTCTGCAAAGATACGGAACAAAAAGACAAAGAGCCTGCTTCTTATCCCTACATTTATCGTATTCGTAGTTGTAATGGCTCTCTGCATTATCCCTGTCGTTATGCAGCTTGAATCGTTCTGAAGCGTCTGACCAAACTGATAAAGGAGCCAAAAAATGAATATACCCCTCATATTTGCGTTTATTATCCTTGTGCCGGCAAGCATATCGGATATAAGGACAAAGGAGATAAGCATAGCCGTTCCGCTGCTGCTTGCCGGTGCGGGCGCGATATATTCGTATACTAACGGAGTAAGCGTCGTGGAAGCATTGCTGAGCTTTACAGTGCTTACTCTTTTTTCCTTGCTCAGCAGACAGCGGTTCGGGCTCGGCGACGCGCTCACTGTATCGGCGCTTGCGCTGTTTTGCGGCGGCAGACTGCTCCTGATGATGACCACGGCGATGACCTGTGCGGTATTGCTTGTAACCGTAAAAAAGCTGGTCTGCAAAAAAGCAGACATAAAGGAGATAGCAATGCTGCCGTTTATAACGCTTGGCTTCGCGGCAGCTATGCTGTGATACCGTAACTGCCTAGCCGATTGACATATTACCGTATTGGTGATATAATTATAACAACAAACTTATCGTCTTAACAAGAGAGGAGTTAAAAATGAGCTTTATTTTATCGCCGGATACCTCCAAGCAGCATATCAATCTGTCTCAGGAATGTTGGAACTGTATATATAATGACGCGATCATTTTTTCGCCTGCCAACAAGCCTATAAGCCGCGACGCTTTTTTGAACAGCATAATCTGCAACTTCTGGAAAGACGCTAACACCTCGGTCGAGCTCAGGATAGAAGAAAATATAAAGGAATTTGAGAAGATACTGAGGTCGGAAAAAAAGTATGACGACAGCGAGATCAACCGCTTTCTTAAAATGTATGAAAGAGCCGAGATAAGACGGGTCGCAGACAATTTGCCTGTTAAGCGCCGTGGGATAGGAAAAAAATTCAATCTCAACAAGGAATCCCGCAATATTCTTACCGAGCAGTACAGTGACAGCAGGAATTTTTATAACGGCAGTATAGGCGGCTATCTTCACGCTATGTTTGAGGAGTATTCAACTCTGGACACCTGTGAAAGAGAACGTATCATACTCAGAAAAACCGTGGCAAAGCTTGAGGACGCGGCAACGCTTGGGAGATACCTGAGCATTGAGACGGGCGGCAGATCCTTCGGGGTCGTGCCGTATAAGATTGTTGCCGACAAAAATCTCGGGTATAATTATCTGATAGCCGTGTCCGCGGAAAGAGGCTCGCTGACAAACAGATATTCCAGCTTTAGGCTGTCAAGGATAACCTCGGTGATCGACCTGCTCGATTCGCTTGTTATCAGTAAGGATATGGCTAAGGATATCGACGCTCTGATTGACAAAAAGGGCGCGGCGTATATGCTGGGCGATATATGTCGCATAAAAGTGGCGCTGACAAGGCGCGGAGCGGAGCTTTACGGAGAGCTGCTCAGAGGCCGTCCTGAGGCGGTGGAAATGATCGAGGACAAAGATACCTATATCTATTCCTTCGACTGCACCGAATTTCAGGCGTACTCCTACTTCTCCAGATTTGGCGGCGAAGCGGTCATACTTTCTCCCGATACCCTGAGGCAGCGGCTTTTCGACTATTACTCCAATGCAGAAAAAGCATATACCGGCAAAAAATAAAACAGCTTTCAAAAAAGCTGTCATAGAAAAAACAATCGCCCCCGTTACCGGCAGCAGCGCCGACCGCGGGGGTTTAGTATGTCAGGGCAGATGTGACAAGCATTATTAGACTTCCGGCAAAGCAGTAGGGGATAAACGCCGCCTTCGCTTTTGCCGCCTCGGATATGCCCTTCCCCTGAGCGAGCATACAGACTATGTACACCGCCCCGCCTGCTCCGGCGCAAAGGACAGACCATCTGAGCAGCTCCAGCATACCCTCTACGCCGGTAAGCATACCGCATATTGTGAGCAGCTTTACGTCGCCGCCGCCTATTATCCTAATCTTCCAGAAAATCAGGGTGATGAGGGCGCCGGCCGTGGCTCCCGAAAGCGCATAGATCAGACCTCCGCCGGCTGCTCCGGAGATAAAGCATACAAGCGCGGCTGCCGGAAGCATTGGATTGTGCACCTTATGCTCTCTCAGGTCAATAACTCCGAACACCGCCAGAACCGCCGAAAGTATGATATTTGCAGTCAATTTGCTCACCTCTCTTTTATACCGTTCCCAGCACTAAACACTGCCTGCTTTGGTGGCGGATCAATTTATGTAGCTTTTTAGGAAGGTGCTGTATATATACGTCTGTTTCAAAATATAAACAGCATAACGTCTGATCGTTCCCGATATCCTCGGTTTTTATCCTGACGCGGGTGACAAACGGAGCCTTGTATTCCAAACCGTTGCTTTCTAGTCTTTCCTTCAGACGGTCGTTCATAATGTCAGTAAGGTATGCTTCAATATTATCGTCTATGTTACCGCTGCCTATTTTGAGCACCTGGCTGTACAGCTGTTCGTATTCATCGGCGGTCATTTCGCCCGTTTTCAACTGATAGGGTGCTTCGAGATATCTGGACAGTATTTTTTCATTTTCATAATAGCTGTAGCCTAACCGGTGGAAACCGTCTTTTTCATAGAAGGCATTTTCAAATCTCTCGTCCTGAATCAGAACCGTAGTATTATGCGTTACCTCCGTAGCACATTCGGTTATTATCGTATCGAGAACGGAATACAGCCCTATTATTTTTATCACCATTATCACTAAAGCTGTAGTGATGATAATTGCAGGCAGCGCAACGGCTGCCTCTATTGAATAAGACCCCTTAAGCTTTTTCATAATACATCTCCTTTCCCTTGCCGCGTTTTACGGCAGATAATATATCGGTTCAAGCTCATAGCATATACAGTATGTCGATGTCTTTGCGGGGCGGGCTGCAAGGAGCTTTCCGTAAAGAGAAACTGGCGTGAAGCTTACCTTGGTCGATATTTCCACGCTTGCAATGGTATTCAGATCTGCCCAGCCGCCCTCTCTCGCGCAAATTATATCGGCACAGCGCATTACTACATCGCTAGAGGAATAGGTGTGCAGTACGAAAAATCTGATGTAGTCCCTGTAATCTGCTATAGTCTCGCTGTCGGAGTAGTCGAGATAATTTGCGGCAGCGGCAATGGCGTTATCGGTTTTCGGCTCTGCCGCGAATATCTCGTCAGCTTCCTTTATCAGAGGCACGGGCTTTCCGGAAACAAGCATCACCGTATCAAAAAGCGCCTCGTCCGCTGCGAGCTGCATTATATAGCTGCTGCGCTGCTCCTCGTCAAACTCAATGGTGTCAGATTCGTAGATCTCTGGATACCTGACAAGCGAGACAAGGTCGGCTGTAAAACGGTACTGAAAAATTTTACAAAGCGTATTTTCCTCTATATCTGAATCTTCATCACCGCCTACAGCAGCATATTCATTAAAAAGTGCAGGTAAATACTCCAGCTCCTCGTAGTCCTCACATTCCCCGATATCTGTATAGTAAGTACCCTCAGCATCTATAAGTGAGAATATTTGTGCGTTCTGAGTTCTGGTATAGTCCTCTTGAGATCGGTCGAGCCTGCAAAATGCCTCGCCGCAGCTTTTCGTTATCGTCATCGGGTCATAGCTTATGATATTGTCGGGGTTTTCCGGCAGAAAAATGCCGTCATTTTCGAGTGCCTTTTTGAATTTGCCCGAAGGAGCGTCCGAAAGATCAGGTACACTGTTTATATCCCAGTAGCCATACTCTGAAAGCCTGTCCATATTTTCCTCGGTGCTAAAGCTACCGGAGGCTATGAGCTCGTTTATTGCCTCCTTATACTCGGAATATTCCTCTGACGAGCTTTCTATCTTCTCTGCAGACGCTAATACATCAAGATAATGATCCTCAAGCCCCAGCTCCGGAATGGAATTGTAAATGATGTTGTTTTGAAAGGTGTTTTCAATAAAGTTAGCATCGTCCTGAGAATTATCTTTGTAAAATGTGTGGTTCCTGAACGATATCTCTTTGTTCTCACAGGTGGTACCAAAGCCTGTGTTGAGAACTGCCGCCGACTTTATCTGATTTTCTATACTGTTTTTTACGTCGGGGTTGCCGAAGAGAAATCCGTATCTCTCGAAGCTTTCGGTGTCAGCTGTAGTCTCGTAGGAACCGATAAGTGATTTGAAATACACCTCTGAGGCTATTTTGGCGCTGTTATATCTTGCAACGTCGATAAGACTGAGAGCTATATTTAGATATACAGTGCCTATTATCAGTAAAAATACAGTTATTGATCCCTTGACCTTCATTCTTATCCCACCCTTTGTTTTCTCATCTTTCTGTTTTCCAGCCAGCATTTTTTTAGTGTCACTTTGACGTGAGTCCCGTCCTTATTGCGAAGATATATATTCTTATCGTTTTTCGCCATCTGATTTGCCATTCCGTCGCCGCAGTAGGTATTATCAATAAATTTGAGGTCTGTGCTCCCATCCCTGCCGTATAGCTTATCGACCTCTCTTTCATCGAAGCTGTATGATATGACGTCGTATGGATATTTATTTTCACCGCTTTTTGTCTGAGTAAAACCCGGAACATCAAACTGGTAGCTTCTGCCTTTTGAAATATCGCTGTTCGCCATAGCAAATGACAGAACGATCACCAGCAAAAGCCCGATCATAGAATACATAACGAACGGCATTACGATCACAGCTTCTAAACACACCGAGCCTTTCAGCTTACTTTTCAGCATCTTTTTCATACAGATTCCTCCTTAAATAAGTTTTTGGGGACTGTGTCACCTCCTTTGCTCCATTCTTTGCATTGACAATCAAAAGACGAGAATCTTTTTGAACAGATCGTCAATAAACGCAGACAGGGTATCGTGGAAGATCGTGGCGAAGCCTATGAGTATTGCAAGCATTACCAAAGCCACGATTATTTCCACACCGCTTTCGTCTTTCTCCAGCGCCTCGAAGGTGCCTGTCAGCTTGTTCATCATTCTTATCATCATCATGTTAATCTTTTTCATATTCTTTACCTCTTTCTTTAATGTTAAATAATTGCTTGTTGGTTAAAAAAGCTCTGCCGTAATATCCGCCTCCTTCCCGTTTGGCAGAGGTCGTTTTGTTTGTTCCTTTCCCTTTCGTCGTTTATATTATAGCACATGACATGTACAATGTAAATGGGTAACATTATACTGAATATGGTTCTGAAATATTACTTAAAATAGCGGTATCTTTCGATTATATGTAATTTCTTTGTTCCATAAAAAAGTACTTTATACTCTGATGAATGGAAGATGATTGTTCTTAAATCGGCAGGGTTTTCAGCAAACAAACTTTTTGGCGTATCTCTCGACTATCTTCTCGGGCGCTCGGATATTCAGACGCCCAATGAGATCGTAAAAACATTTTGTGATTATTTGGGACTTGATGAAAGTACCGTCGAGCAGCTGCACTCTTTGCTTGACGGTAATTTGAGAACGCCAGTATGTAAAGGTCATAGATCTTATTGTAAATGATTACTGTCCGCCCGACGAGACCGGTTACGGCAAGGTCGGGGTGCTGGAACACTTATGGGAATATTTTTTTAAGATATAAGGGTATGGACGAGGTCGCAATGCATCCTGTATCCGTAATTAAGGATCTCCTTTTGCCGCAGATACAGCATGAGCTTATGCGGTTACGCTTTGAGATCGAAGATCATAACAAATAAAAAACCGCCCCTGCGCTGGGGGGGGCACAGAGACGGTTCAATAGACCTCACCGCAAAGGGTAAAGCCCGCTATTATAGCACTTACATTATAGCGCTTTATCCTTTCGGTGTCAAGCGAAACACAAAAAGAACGTGATACTATGGCACAGATCAGTAAACGAAAAAGCGGGCATCTTATCCGCGTGAGCTGTGGGTACTCAGCAGACGGCACACCGATTAAATACAAAGCTTTCTTCCAGCTCGCCATATTCGGCGCACCGTCCACTATTCGCCGAAGCTGGGCTATTACGATACTACACCCAAGAGCAAGCGTTCAGTCAGAGCATTGACGCTGCCGGACAATGTGATATTTTCAATAAAGCAGCTCCGTAATGAGCAGGTGTCACAGCAGCTAAGGCTCGGCGACCGCTTGTCATAACCCTGAGAGACGTGGTAATCTATCACAGCGTCGAACCAGCCCTTGCCGAGCTTCTTTAATATCTCCGCGATCAGCGCCGCAGTGGTGCTTTTGCCGCTCCCAGGGAGCCCCTCGGTTATTATCAGTTTTGTGTTCATAAAGTCACCTCCGGTCATAGTAACGTCTCCTTTTTTGTGATAATGCCGATTTGTTGAACGCTTTATTTCTTTCCCTAATTTTATTATAATCTTATCCTTTTCACTTGTCAAATTTAAAAACAACTCCGCAAAGAGAAAAAAGTGACGCTTTTATCACTTTTGTTGTTTATTATTTACAAAGAAAAATCTTTATGTGCAGTTCAATATCGATGATAAAATTTTAATGTTTTTTGTTTTCAAATTTGCGATCAAGATACATATTCTGTATTGAATTTTCTTATAGGTATATCTTGGTATACCTATAGAAAATTGTCATATAATACGCACGAACAAACGCTAATAAATCCTATGATAAAATGTTTGCAGTTTTTGTTTAAATATGTGTAACCAATCCTAAACTGTGAGATCAAACAAGAAAAACCGCCATTCCCGAAAGAACAGCGGTCTTTATTGTATTGATTGGATTGGTTAAACTTACTTGACCTTGACCTTTTTAATATTACTCCATGCACCGTAGTACTTAGTCTTTCCTACGGTCTTGTATGCACGAACTCTTGCGTAGTAGGTCTTGCCCTTTTTCAGCTTCTTAATGGTCTTTGAAGTAGAAGTGTTCTTGGTTATAGTGTAGGTTTTCTTGCTCTTAGTGAACTTCTTGTTCAAAGCAATCTGTACCTGATAACCAGTAACGTTGCCCTCTGCCTTAGTCCATGTCAGCTTGACGGTCTTAGTCTTGGGAGAAGTGAACTTCTTTGCCTTGACCTTAGCGGGCTTGATGAAGTAGCTGATGCTCTTAGAACCCTCATAGTTACCCTTGCCCTTTACGGTAACTGTTGCCTTGCCAGTATCGGTATAGTTCTTGTAAGATACCGTGTAATCGGTGTCCTTGATAAGTTCCTTACCGTCGCAGGTTACTGTTACTTCGGGCTTTATAGCTTTGCCTGTGTAGGTGTACTTAGTTTTCGATACGCTTACTGCAGCATTGGCTATATTTTTCTTTTCCAGACGGGGCTTGTAGTTATCTTTGTAAGAATAACCACACTTGGAGCAGATATGCTCTGTGTAACCCTCTGTCTCGACAGTAGGCTCTATGACTGTATTCTTGAAGCTGTGACCAGTAGCCTTGACGGTTTCTGTTTTGGTTTCACCACAATCAATGCAAGTGCATACACTTTCACCATCTTCGATGCAGGTTGCGGGAGTTACTGAGGGAGTTCCCCAATGATGCCCCTTTGCGGGTATTTCCTCTGTATAGGTGTCTCCACATTCAGGACAAGTGTAAGTCTTGACACCGCTTTCGGTGCAAGTAGCTTCCTTAGTGACCTTGCTCTCATAGTGATGAGTATGAGCCTCAGGCAGCTTTTCCTTGTAATTGTCTCTGTAAGAATAACCGCACTTGGAACAAGTATGTTCGGTATATCCCTCACTTGTAGTAGTAGGGTAAATGACCTTATCTACAAACTTATGCCCAGTAGCAGGAATGGTCTCTGTATAAGTATGACCGCAATCAGAGCAAGTATAAGTTCTGATACCGTCCTCTGTACAAGTAGCTTCCTTGGTCACTTTGCTTGCGTATGTGTGAGGTCTTATATCCGTGTAGTTATCCTTGTAAGAATGACCGCATTCGGTACATACATGAAGCGTATAGCCCTGTTCGGTATCAGTAGGGGGAACTACGGTGTCCTTAAAGGTGTGACCCTTTGCAGGAATAACTTCCGTGTAGCTGTCTCCGCATCTGGAACAAGTATAAGTTCTGATGCCCGCTTCGGTGCATGTGGGGTTCTTGGTTATCTTGCTTGTGTAGTTGTGACCAAGAGCATTGGTATAGTCGCTTACATAGGTATCTCCGCATACCGAACACTTGTAAGTGGAGTATCCCTTTTCTGTGCAGGTAGGTGCTGTAACAGTTTTCTGATACGAATGACCGTTAGAGGGTATTTCCTCTGTATAGGTGTCGTTGCATATAGTACAAGTATAGGTTCTTACGCCCTTCTCTGTACAAGTAGGTTCTTTAGTGACTGCACTTGTATAAGTATGGTCATGAACCTCTACGACCTTTGCCGTTCCGATGTTAACATCAGAAGAACCGAGAGTGATGCTCTTAGTATAAGGCATATACCCGTCTACGTTAATGCTGAGCGTGTATTCCCCTTGTTCCATTCCAAGAAATCTAAAGTTCTTGAAAGATGTATCAAGGAGAGGGTAGAAGATATTACCCACACTATCCGTAAGTGTTATATCTGCATTGTGTACTCCAAAAGGAACTGAACCCGTTATTGCATGATTGTTAGGGTTGGAGACATCGCAAATATTGACGGTAGCAAAACTGCTATTCTTATACTTTTCATAATCAGGTCTAAGGTCATCTGTTACATTGGTGTAAAGAGTTCCTTTTACACAAGATGTAGGATAAGCATTGGTGGCGTCTATAGCCTTTATAGAATCAGAACTGAACGATTCGTATATATCCTTTGCCGTACTGTTAACAGTGAGCTGTTCTACATTATCAAAACAACAAGATATATTGGCTTCAGACATATCAATTCCTTCAGGGACGATAAGCTGTCTGCAAGGCAGGTCGAAACTGTAGTTGCCCTTGACATTAAGGTCTGTACTAAGATTCTGACACGTCCACCAACCTATGTCGCCTATCTTGCTAATGCGATAAGTTGTACCGTTTATGGATGTAGATGTAGGGAACGTCCATACTTCGGATGTATCACCATCTAAACCAAAAATGTCATTTAAACGGATTGTGCCATCGTCCAGCTTGGTATACCAACAGCTGTTATCAGCAAACCAAGTAGGACCAGCAAGGTTGCTCCAGTGGTCATTTATTTTCTTGATATAAATATTGCTGTTCCAGTTGTCTCCGATATTCTTTATTTCCGTTTCAACTCGCTGTTCGTAAGTAAGCGTTGTATCCGCCTTGTAATGGCAGGTTCCATCCACTACATATATTTCGCCATCTATCAAAACAAAATTATTATGGTGATTGTAGCCCGAACTATTAGGAGCATCGTTCATTCTCGAACGAGCCGTTATTCCCATCTTTCTGAGAAGATAAACCATAGCGTATGCAGAATCGATACAGTCGCCACTCTTAGTAAGAATAGGGTCTCCGCCACCATAAATGCCTGCACTTACTATAGCAGCTGCCGTGCAGACCTTTTCATAATCGGTCATATCAGGCTTGATGTATTTAGCTATGAGTTTGTCCATCTCCTGCTCGCGGAGAGTATAGGAGTAATTATGGTCATAAAACTTATAACATATTTCCGATGTTGAGTTTATACCATGAAGTTCGGTATAACAAGTTTCTTCTGGTGCTCCTGCACAGACCCACTTAGTATTGTCTACACCAGAAACAGTCCATACCCCGCCTTTCTTATATACATCTTCGGAAATACTGATATTCCAAGTATAATCTTCCCATTCAGGAATAGTATAAGATGTAGGGAGATTGTCCGGTAACGTCCAACCGCTATCTCTTGTATACCACGAAGGAAGAAAATAGAGGTCTACAGTTTTTTCTATATACTCTGTGGGTTTATACTTGTTCTTCAGTTTTGTATATGCAGAGCCGGTGGCTGTGCGAGGGGTCAAAGCAAATACCTCAGTCCAAGGTACTATCGTTGTTGCTATTGCTATAGTTGATAAACAACTTATTATCTTCTTAGAATTGATTCTTGCTTTCATTGTTTTCACCTCATCATTCATATTCCATACAAGGATTTTATCCTCTCTTCCTATTATAATTATACCACTATTTGATATTATAGTCAAATTATAAACTACTTCCACTGAAACAAAAATATCACGGTATTTAGGTGTTTTTATTGTTAAGTTGCACAAAGCCGTGCTATTTGTCTGATACATATAAGTGACACAACAGAATTTGATGTATAATAAAAATGATACAGCCTTTTCTTTTCAGAGGGGAGAAAAAGACTTGAATTCAACAATGGCTTTGCCTCGCTTGTTTTTGTATAGATTTTATATATACAAATGCTTGACAAATAAAAAGAAATGTAGTATAATATAAGTGTAAGGAGATGTAAAAAATGGATTTGTTTGATGGCATTAATAATAGAATCTTTAAAAACAGAAAAAGCGAAAAAGAACTCGAATTAGAATTTGAAAGCGTATATGGAGTTCCTTATGGCGAATATACTCTTGATGCAAACAAAAATATAATCAATAGCAAAGAATATAGAAATAAATTTTACGGATTAACACGCAATCATAATATTGATAATATAATATGCGACTATGCGAGAAAGGCAGTACTTGAAAATTCTGGAACATACAAAGAAAGCATGTATCTTATAGATGCTAACACAGGAGATTTAATTGCAAGTATTGAAAAAGATGAAGATAAGATTGAATCAGGAGTGGCATACACGGATAACTTTATAAAGAACTTAGTTTATGCACATGAAAATTGCATTCCTATAATAGCAATACATAATCATCCCATAGGAACTCCTCCAAGTTTAGATGACATAAGTAAAATAGCTGAGAATCATTATTATATTGCAATCGTTGCAGGAACAAATGGTCAAGTATATAGATATTATAATCCTGACAACATAACCTTTCCTAGAGAAATGTGTGAACAAGTCCACTATGACATTGCTCAAAACATCGGATTTGGATATGATGTAGATAGAGCTTTTTCTGAGGCATTTGAACAATTGAATGTAAGTTATGATATTTTAGGGGGTGAATTATATGAAAAATAGAATCATAGGAGAATATGATGGGTATGTATTTAAATATAACCCTAATCCAACTAAAGAAGAAAAACTCAATGCAGCAAAAAAAGGGCTTCAAAACATAAAAAATGCAAAACAACAAAACATTTATGCGGAATTTCCTAAATATCTTAAGTATTTAGAAAAAAAAGAAAAAGAGTATTCCGATTTTATCAACGACAATTCTTAAATATAGCTGAAAGCAATCTTGAAGGGGATAATATTTATGACACAGATAAACTTGCGTATTGACGATGAGGTAAAAAGGAATTCGGAAAATCTTTTTAATGAAATGGGGCTGTCCATGTCCTCTGCTATTACTATTTTCTTGAAAACAGTATGTCGAGAGAAAAGGATTCCTTTTGAAATAAGGGCAGATTCATTTTCAGAAAAAGAAAACACAGAAATCCATGCAAACCGATAAATCATAAAAGCCTACCCGTAAAAAGGTAGGCTTTATTCTTTTATTTCGCAAGTTCTGCAAGAGCGTCATTGTATTTATTCATAACATCAGCAAGAACTTTTTTAACTTGATTATTGATTATTCCGCACACAGGAAAACATCAATCCACCAGAAGGAAAACATCGTTCCACGGCAAGGAAAACAGCAATCCACGCAAGGAACGCAGTAATCCGCTGAAGGAACGCACTTCGTGTATAATATAAGTAGAGGCTATGCCTCGAATATACACGAAGGAGGCCATAAATATGGCGGACAAGATCAATGTGAAGCTTCTTTTGGAGCTTCGGCAGGCAAATATGTC
>CACXFU010000171.1 GCA_902767035.1 uncultured Ruminococcus sp. | reverse complement strand
CAACGACCCTGCAGGTTTTACTGCTATCGTTGAGAAGGCAAAGGCTGCTCTTTAATAGCAACTGACACGCAGGTTTTTATAAGCATGCGTGTTTTGTTGTCTTTACAGACCTGTTGTGCGCTGCGCACAGCAGGGTACATCTGTAAAATTCTGCAAAGTATTTCATGCCTTTATAAAGGTATGCTCAGCTGTGAAGAGGTGAAAAAAATGCTTATCTCGGGTAAGGATAATCCAAAGCTGAAAAGGCTGACAAAGCTCTGCAGAAGCAGAAGCTTCAGGAAGAGCGAGGGAGTCTTCGTCATTGAAGGGCTCAGGAACTGTGCCGACGCCGTAAAGAGCTATGAGAGAGGACTTCTCGGGATAACTGCGTTTTTTTATGATAGCAATGCGCTGAAGGATAACGGCTATGTTCCGGCGGAGGCTTTCGATGCCGTGCCCGACGAGATGAGGTTCGAGCTGGCGGAGGGGCTTGCAGACAGGGTGAGTGAGACGAAAAGCTCGCAGGGGGTCTTTCTGATAGCGAAAAGGCTTGACAGAGAGCTGACAGAGCTCGATGCCGCGAGAACTCCGAAGATTCTTGTGCTAAACGCTGTCAAGGATCCGGGGAATCTGGGAACACTGCTGAGAACTGCGGACGCCGTAGGGATAAAGGCTGCGGTGATGACGGGAGAGTGCGCCGAGGTGTATAACCCCAAGGTGGTGCGAAGCGCTATGGGGTGTCTGCCAAGGCTGGAGCTTTATATCGAAAATGATTTTTCCGCTGTGACAGGGGCTTTGAACGATCAGGGCGTAATGACCTGCGCTGCCGTTGTGAAGGGCGGAAAGAGCGTTCCGGGGTTTGAGTTCGGTGAGAAGTGCGCGGTCGTTATCGGAAATGAGGCAAGGGGCCTGTCTGAGGAGGACGCGGCGCTTTGCAGCGAGAGGATAACGATAACGATGAGGGGCAGTGCCGAATCGCTGAATGCTGCTTCTGCGGGAAGTATCATCATGTGGGAGATGCTCAGGGGTGATCTGCTATGAGAATAAATGAACAGCTGATGTGGCTCTGGGTGACGATGGTGTTCGGGCCTGCAAACAGAAGGCTGTGGGAGCTTTCTGCGAATTACAGCGGCGTTGAGGAGTTTATCAGAGAGCTCAGGAAAAACAGGGTCGCAGGTGTGAACGACCGGGAAAGAGAGCGTGCTGCCGGTACTACCTCCGCGGATACGGTAAGGGTCTATGAGGCGGTATGCGAAAGCGGTTCAAAAATATATTGTTATGGAAGTGAGGGCTACCCTGCGCGGCTGCTGGATACGGCAAATCCGCCTGCGGTGCTTTTCGTGAGAGGTAACCTTGACTTTCTGGACGATAAGGACGTGCTGACGGTCGTCGGGGCTAGAGAGCCTTCGGAATACTCTGAGGAGGTCTGCGGACAGTTCTGTTCGGAGCTTTCAAAGAAAGGCGTTGTGACCGCTGCCGGAATGGCAAAGGGCATAGACCGGCTGGTGCTGGGTAATGCTCTGGAAAACGGGTACGGCGCGGCGGCTGTATATGCCAAGGCGTTTGAGGACTGCCAGGACGAGCAGGAGCGAGAGCTGATCGAGCGCGTAAGCGAAAAGGGCGCTGTGATAACGGAGTATTATCCCGGGTGCAGGGCAGGGCTCAGGGCATTTATCGACCGCAACAGGATAATGGTCGGAATGTCGGACGCGGTGCTGTTTATACAGTGCGCCGAGACGAGCAAGGGGCTCGATAATTACGACAAGGCAGTTTCTCAGGGAAAGCAGGTCTTCGTGGTGCCGCCGAGGGATATCTTCGACAAGCGCTACGGCGGACAGGCGATGCTGATCAAAAACGGCTGCAAGACTGTCTATTCCGCAGGCGATATACTTTCAGTACTGGGCAGGAGAGATCTTATTCATAGTGCCGAGGAAAGTGAGTATAAATATATCGTTAAGGACAGACCGAGAAACACCTCTGCCAGAAACAAGGCAGGCGCCGCAAAAAAGATAGTTGCAGAGCAAAAAAAGGCCGATGTTTCGGGCCTTTCCGGAACACAGGCGAAGATCTGTGAGCTGCTTGGTAACGGCGATATGCTTGTCGATGAGCTGGCGGTAAGGCTGCAGATGGATATAGCAGATGTTTTTATGGAGCTGACCGAGCTTGAAATGGCCGGTATAGTCGTTTCAAAGGCCGGAAAGAACTACGGCCTGAGCCTGCATTGACAGCAGAACAAATGAGCGCTTAGCTCATACTTTGGAAGGAGGATCGGCATGGCTGATCTTATTATAGTTGAGTCGCCCACTAAGGTGAGGACGATAAAGAGATATCTGAGCGGGGATTATGAGGTGGTAGCGTCGATGGGACACCTGAGAGATCTGCCGAAGTCAAAGCTCGGAGTGGATATAGAGAAGGATTTTGCTCCGCAGTATGTCAATATCAAGGATAAGGAGTCTCTGATAAAGGATATTAAGAGAAAGGCCAAAAAGGCAGATCACGTATATCTCGCAGGAGACCCTGACCGTGAGGGAGAGGCTATCTCGTGGCATCTGGCACAGCTGCTTGACCTTGATATGAATGACGAAAACAGGGTCACCTTCAATGAGATTACCGAGAGCGGCATCAAGGCAGGTATGAGCCACCCGAGAAAGATAGATCTGAACCTTGTGAATGCTCAGCAGACAAGACGTATCCTTGACAGGATAGTGGGCTATAAGCTCTCTCCTTTCCTCTGGAGAAAGATAAGGCGCGGCCTCTCTGCCGGAAGAGTGCAGTCGGTCGCTGTGAAGATGATCTGCGACAGGGAAGAGGAGATCAGAAACTTCAAGCCGCAGGAATACTGGTCGATAGATGCGAAGTTCTCAGCTCAGGGCGAGAGAAAGATGTTTGCGGCAAAGCTTGCGCTGGTCGACGGCGAAAAGGCAGAGCTCAGCAACAAGGAGCAGACTGACAGCGTTCTTGCAAAGCTTGAGGGCGCAAAGTATACGGTAACAAATGTGAAAAAGAGCGTCCACAGGAAGTCGCCTGCGGCACCGTTCACCACCTCGACCCTGCAGCAGGAGGCCTCAAAGAGACTGAGCTTCCAGGGAGGAAGAACGATGAAGGCAGCTCAGGAGCTTTATGAGGGCGTTGAGATAAAGGGAATGGGGCCTACGGGTCTTATAACCTATATGCGTACAGACAGCCAGAGGATATCCGATGAGGCAAGGGCTGCGGCATATGATTTTATAAAGAAAAACTACGGTGAGAAGTATGTTCCCGAAAAGCCGAAGGTATATAAGTCAAAGGGCAGCGCTCAGGACGCTCATGAAGCGATAAGACCTACCCACCCGGAGCTTACTCCCGAAAAGGTAAAGGCGAGCGGTGTCACCACGGATCAGTATAAGCTTTACAAGCTGATCTGGGAGAGGTTCATCGCATCACAGATGTCAAACTGCCTGCTCAATACTGTTTCTGCCGATATAGAGGCAAACGGCTGCATTTTCAGGGCATCGGGCAATACGGTCAAGTTTGACGGTTTTACCGTTCTCTATGAGGAAAAGAACGAGGACGAGGATAAAAAGAACGTTCTGCCGGATATCAAGAAGGGAGACCTGCTGAAGCTGCGCGGCCTTTCGGGCAACCAGCATTTCACTCAGCCCCCTGCAAGATATACCGAGGCGTCACTCGTCAAGGCGTTTGAGGAGACCGGCATCGGCAGACCCTCGACCTATGTTCCTACAATAACTACGATCCTCAACAGAAGCTATGTTGAGCGTGACGGAAAGGCGTTGAAGCCGACATCTTTGGGTGAGGTCACAAACGAGCTAATGAGCAGATGCTTCGATAAGATAGTTGATGTGAAGTTCACAGCGAATATGGAAAACTCGCTCGACGCCATTGAAAACGGCAAAAAAAGCTGGACAAAGACCCTTAATGACTTTTACGGCGAATTTGACAAGGAGCTTGTAAAGGCCGAGGAGGATATGGACGGCAAGCGCGTAAGAGTGCCTGATGAGAAGACCGATGAGGTCTGTGAGGTGTGCGGAAAGCCTATGGTGATAAAGATAGGCAGGTTCGGCAAATTCATGGCGTGCTCGGGCTTCCCGGAGTGCAGGAACACAAAGAGGATAGTTACCGAAACGGGTGGTAACTGCCCTTACTGCGGAAAGAGAGTGCTCCTCAAAAAGTCAAAGAGGGGCAAGAAATATTACGGCTGTGAGGATAACCCGAACTGTGCCTTTATGACGTGGGACGTGCCGACCGAGGAGAAGTGCCCGAAGTGCGGCTCGACTCTGTTCAGAAAGGGCGGCAAGAACGGTATGCTCATCTGCCACAAGAAGGACTGCGGATATGAGAGGCCGCTCGGCGATGAGAGCTGATGTCATCGGAGGAGGGCTTGCAGGCTGCGAGGCTGCCATGCAGCTGGCAAAGGCCGGCGTGCAGGTAAGGCTGTTCGAGATGAAGCCTGAGAAGTATTCGCCTGCCCATAAGTATGAGGGACTGGCAGAGCTTGTATGCTCAAACTCTTTAAAGGCTGAGAGGATAGGCTCTGCGGCCGGTATGCTCAAGGAGGAGATGCGGCGCTTAGGGTCGGTGACGATGCAGGCGGCCGAATGCTCACGGGTGAGCGCCGGCGGAGCTCTTGCGGTTGACAGATATAAGTTTTCTGACAAGGTGACGGAGCTCATCAAGGCAGAGCCGAACATCGAGCTTATCAGTGAGGAGATAACGGCTGTGCCGGAGGGTGCCTGCGTTATTGCAACGGGGCCGCTCACAAGCGATGCTCTGGCTGAGAGCATCAAAGGCCTTTGCGGAGAATACCTGTACTTTCATGATGCTGCGGCGCCGATAGTGACAGCTGACAGCATTGATATGGAGAAGGCGTTTTTCGCGTCCCGTTATGACAGGGGAGAGGCCGATTACATCAACTGCCCGATGGATAAGGAAGAGTATGAAAGGTTCTATAATGAGCTTGTAAACGCGGGATCTGCGCCGCTTCATGAGTTCGACAGGGAGCATTTTTCAAAGATAGGATTCAAGGTCTATGAGGGCTGTATGCCGATAGAGGCTCTTGCAAAAAGGGGAGAGGACACTATGCGCTTCGGACCCTTGAAACCGGTGGGGCTCAGAGACCCGAGGACAGACAAGAGACCTTATGCTGTGGTGCAGCTGAGAGCTGAGAACGCTGAGGGCTCTATGTATAATCTCGTCGGGTTTCAGACAAATCTGAAGTTCGGTGAGCAGAAGAGGGTGTTCTCTCTTATACCGGGGCTTGAAAATGCAGAGATAGTAAGATACGGCGTTATGCACAGGAACACTTTTATAAACTCGCCGAAGCTGCTGACGCCGCAGTTTGAGATGAGAGACAGGCCGCTCACTTATTTTGCCGGTCAGATAACGGGAGTTGAGGGCTATATAGAGTCTGCTGCGAGCGGCATATTTGCAGGGCTTAGCCTAGCGCGTAAGCTCTCGGGAAAGAGTGCTGTTACGCTGCCGAGAGAGACAATGCTCGGCTCTCTTGCGGCATATGTCAGCGACCCGACGGTAGAAGCCTTCCAGCCAATGGGCTGCAATATGGGGATACTGCCCGAGCTGGGTGAGAGGATAAGGGATAAAAAGCTTAAATACGAAAGGCTCGCACAGAGAGGCCTTGACAGTCTTGATAAGCTTATTGAAACGCTCTGACAGGAGGTGTCAGAAATGCTTGGACGGCTTGATATAGCAGGCTTTATGGATAGGTATACCTTTGCTGTTTATAACTGGTTCGGAATGTTCGTGCTGTCAGCGCTTGCTATCTATATGATGCACAAGGGTAAACGCAGCGGAAAAAGAGAGCGTATGGTCTGGGGGATAGTTCACGGCAGCTTTGCAGCCATATGGTTCATTGTGCTTTGCGTGCCTTGGGCGAACGTCATAGCGGCACAGGTCTATACAAGAAGAGCCAACGGCCTTGATCCCGAGAGCGATGAAGCCGCGGAGCTCTGGCACAAGGCAGATGACTGCGCCGTTCTTGCGGACAAGCAGTTTGCGTTCCTGGGCTCGCTCCTGTTCACTGTTTCGGCGATAGCGATGGTGGTCATAGGAGTAAGGGCGCTTTCAAGGAGCCGTCACGGAGTTAACGGAGTTAAGGCAACGGGAGTGGTAAATCTGATAATGTCGTTTGAGTATGCGGTGTTTGCGGTCATGTGCATCTGCAAATTCATATCGGTTTACAGAATGGTTTGAAATAATGTCTGAGGTAAGATGCAGAAAACGGTTTTTGCCTCTTACGTCCGACCTCGTGACATAAAGGAGGTCAAAATATGAACATAGTGATCGACGCATTCGGCGGAGACAACGCCCCGATAGAGGTTTTAAAGGGCTCGATAGATGCCCATAATGATTTTGGGGTAGATGTAACGCTCGTAGGCGATGAGGAGAAAATAAAAAAGTGTGCTGAGGATAACGGCCTTGATATCACAGGGCTGAAAATAAGGCACGCGGATACGGTCATAGATATCTGTGAGGAGCCGACAGAGGTCATCAAGGGCAAGAAGGACTGCTCAATGGCAGTGGGACTTAAAATGCTTGCTGACGGCGAGGGAGATGCTTTTGTGTCTGCTGGTTCGACGGGTGCGCTCGTGGTGGGCGCAACTTTCATCGTCAAGAGGATAAAGGGCATAAAAAGGCCGGCTCTTGCGACAGTTCTGCCAACAGCAGGAGACCCGACAATGCTTCTTGACTGCGGAGCAAACGCTGACTGCCGCCCGGAGATGCTGGTGCAGTTCGGTATCATGGGCTCGGCTTATATGAATAAGATAATAGGCGTTGACAAGCCGAGAGTTGCGCTTGCAAATATCGGTGCAGAGGAGTCAAAGGGAAGAGACCTTGACCGCGAGGCCTATCACCAGCTGCAGAAGGCGCCCGTGAACTTCATAGGCAATCTTGAGGCAAGACAGCTCCCGATGGGTGACTGTGACGTATGCGTTGCCGACGGCTTCAGCGGAAATATGCTCCTGAAGCTCTATGAGGGAATGGCAAAGTTCTTCTCCGGCGAGCTTAAGGGAATGCTCACCGAGAGCGCAAAGAGCAAGATAGCTGCCCTTATGCTTATGAAGAGCATAAAGGCGTTCAGAAAAAGAGTTGACTATTCAGAGTACGGCGGAGCACCTCTGCTGGGTACTGCAAGACCTGTCATAAAGGCACACGGCTCTTCCAATGCAAAGGCGTTTTACAATGCTATACGGCAGGCAAAGCTTTTCTGTGAGAGGAACGTTATCGACGAGATAACTGCCGCACTGGAGGCTATGAAAAACAACAACGGAGATGCTGAAAAATGAATGAACAGGCAGCTGTAAAGCAGTTTCAGGAAAAGATAGGGTATCATTTCAAGAATGAGGGGCTGCTGTTCGAGGCGCTTTCGCATTCTTCGTATGCAAACGAGAACAAGAAGACCAGAAACAGCAATGAGAGACTTGAATTTTTAGGGGATTCGGTGCTGTCGATAGTGGTGTCGGATCATATCTTCGAGCACTACAAGCATATGCCTGAGGGAGACCTTACAAAGATGAGGGCAAGCCTTGTTTGTGAAAAGGCGCTGTTTGAGTTTTCAAAGAAGATAGATCTGGGTTCGTTCATCTTTCTCGGAAAGGGCGAGGAGATGACCGGCGGCAGAACAAGACCGTCAATAGTTTCAGACGCTTTTGAGGCAGTGATCGCGGCTATCTATCTTGACGGCGGCATGGAGGTAGTTTCTAAGTACATACTTTCCTTCCTGCCCGAGAACATCACACCGGATTTCTCCGTCTTCCACGATTACAAGACCGCTCTGCAGGAGGTCATCCAGAAAAACCCCGAGGAGAGGATAGAATACCACCTCAAGGGTGAATCAGGCCCCGACCACAACAAGCAGTTCACCGTTCAGGTGCTGCTCAACAGCAATGTTATAGGTGAAGGCACAGGGCGCTCCAAAAAGACGGCCGAGCAGCTTGCCGCCAAGGAAGCCCTCAGCCTTATGGGACTGGATGTTAAGTAATGGCTCACAGCAACATTTCGATCTTTGTGACACACGTAGGCTGCCCGCACCTGTGCGCCTTCTGTGATCAGAGGACCATTACCGGCACGGCTGATCTGCCGACGGGTGATGATGTAAGAAGGATATGCTCGCAGCAGCTGGAGCGGATAAGCTCTCCCGAGGATACGGAGATAGCCTTTTTCGGCGGAAGCTTCACCGCGATAGAGCGCAGCTATATGACGGAGCTTTTAGAGGCGGCGCAGGAGTTTGTCGGTGAGGGCAGGTTCAGAGGGATAAGGCTCTCCACAAGACCCGACTATATCGACCGTGAGATACTTGATATTCTCAAAGGCCGCGGCGTCACGGCAATTGAGCTCGGGGCGCAGTCACTCAACGACAGAGTCCTTGATGCGAACGAGAGAGGTCATTCGGCACAGGATATAATCGATGCGAGCAGGCTCATAAGGGAATATGGCTTTGAGCTTGGTCTGCAGCTAATGGTGGGGCTCTATAAGTCAGATGAAGAGACAGAGCTCGATAATATGAGAAAAGTGCTGGAGATCGGCCCTTCGGCGGTAAGGATATACCCGGTGGTGATACTCAGGGGCACTAAGCTTGAGCAGCTTTACCTGTCGGGAGAGTATAAGACGATGCCGTTTGAAAAGGTGACCGATATATGCAGCGAGATGCTGCTGACGTTTGAGAGCGCAGGCATAAAAGTTCTCAAATGCGGCCTTCACGCCAGCGAGTTTGTGGAGCGTGATATGGTGGGCGGTTATTATCACCCTGCGTTTCGTGAGCTGTGCGAGAGCGGCATATTCAGAAAAGAGATCGAAAAGGCACTTGAAAAAGAGAAGATCTCGGGCAGGCTGTATGTGACGGCTTCGGTATCGCCGAAGTGTATCAGTCAGGCGGCAGGGCATAAAAGATCAAATATAAAGCATTTCAAAGATAAAGGCATTGAGCTGAAGATCATCGGCGAGGAGCAGCCGAAATACAAATGCAGATTGAAGGAGGTGAGAGCGTGTATCTGAAAAGCTTAGAGATGCAGGGGTTCAAATCGTTCCCTGATAAGATAGAGCTCAGGTTCGATAAGGGTATAACGGCAGTTGTCGGCCCGAACGGCTCGGGCAAGAGCAATATCGGCGACGCTATGCGCTGGGTAATGGGCGAGCAGTCATCAAAGCAGCTCAGAGGTGAAAAGATGCAGGGAGTTATCTTCCACGGAACGCTCTCGCGCCCTAAGGCATCTTTTGCTCAGGTTACAATAACTATTGATGACAAGGAAAAGCAGCTGGGCTTTGATACCGATACTGTCAGTGTATCGAGAAAGCTTTACCGAAACGGCGACAGCGAGTATATGATAAATTCTCAGCAGGTGAGACTTAAAGACGTTGTCGAGCTGTTTATGGATACGGGCCTCGGACGGGACGGATACTCTATCATCGGTCAGGGCAGGATAGCCGACATAGTCAATGAGCGTTCAAACGAGCGCCGCGAGATATTTGAAGAGGCAGCAGGCATATCGAAATTCCGCTACAAAAAGGAAGAGGCTGAAAGAAAGCTGCTTGCAGCCGAGGATAACATCGCAAGGCTCGGAGATATTCTGGGAGAGCTCGCATCTCGCATCGAACCGCTGAGACAGCAGTCTGAGAAGGCTAAAAAGTTCAGGGTGCTCGATGAGGAGAAGAGAAGGCTCGAGGTATCCATCTGGGTCAGAAGGCTCGATGAATATATGGAAAAAAGCAGAGAGCTCGAACAAAAGCTTGATTCTGTCAGGAGCCAGTACGCGGAGCTTTCAGAGGAGCTGAAAGACGTTGAGCGCGAGATAAGCGACAGCTTTGAGATGAGCGCTCAGAAGGCCGAGGAGGCGGAAGCTCTCAGACAGAAGATACATGACACACAGATGAGGAGCTCAAAGTCAGACTCGGATATTGCGGTGCTTGAAAATGATATAGAGCATCTGAACGATAATATAAAACAGCTCGAAGAGCAGATAGCTCAGGCTAAGGAGTCAGCTGAGTATCTTGTGCAGCAGAAAAAGCAGCAGGAGCAGGAGCTTGAAAAGCTGAAAAACAAAGAGAAGGCATCGGCAGCTGAGGCCGATGAGCTTGAAAACTCACTCAGACAGCTGGAGCAGAAGACCGACGAGACCGACAAGAGCCTCAGTGAGACAAATGACCTGATAAGCTCTGTCTATGTTAAAAAATCGAAGATAAGCTTTGCTATCGAGAATGCAAAAAATGAGATCGCAGAGTGTGAGGACGAGCTGTCTCAGGCGGCAGAGCGAAGAAGTGAGCTTACATCCAATATCGATGATGCGGCAGCAGAGCTCAAAGAGCTCAGAGAAGCAAGAAATGCCGCCGATGAAAAAAGGCAGGATTCACTCAACCGTGTGAGCGGAACAGAAAGGCTCCTCTCTTCAAAGAGACAGAAGCTTGATAAGAGCAGCGCTGACTTTGCCGACACAGACGCGTCTCTCAGAGAGACGGATTCAAAGCTCAGTCTGCTGCGTGACCTTGAAAACTCAATGGAGGGCTTTGCCTACAGTGTAAAGCATATTATAAAGGCCTCAAAGCAGGGAAGACTTGGCGGAGTGCTCGGAACGGTGGCACAGCTGATAGATGTCAAGGCCGAATATTCACTTGCGATAGAGACGGCTCTCGGCGGTGCCCTGCAGAATATCGTCGTTGAGAACGAGGAAACTGCAAAGCGCGGTATAAGGCTGCTGAAAGAGAGCAATGCAGGCAGAGCCACCTTCCTGCCGGTAACCTCGGTGAAGGGCAGCAGGCTTGATGTTGACGGCGCCGCTGACGAGGAAGGCTATGTCGCAAATGCGAGCGAGCTTGCTAAGTGTGACGGTAAGGTAAGGTCCGTCATCGACAGTCTGCTCGGGCGGATCATAGTGTTTGAGGATATCGACCTGGCAGCTGCAGCAGCTAAAAAGTATAAGTATAAGTTCAGGATCGTCACGCTTGACGGCCAGATAATAAATGCAGGTGGCTCCTTCACGGGAGGAAGCGCTGCTAAGAAAACCGGGATCCTTTCAAGAAAAAATGAGATAGAAGCTCTTGAAAAGAAAAAGCAGGAGCTTTCAGACAGGTATTCAGAGCTAAAAGCGGCAAGAGAGCGGCTCGTTCAGGAGAACGCCAAGCTTGAAGCCGACCTTGAAGCCCTGAAAGCAGATGCCGCTAAGACAAATGAGGATCTGTTAAGGTTCGAGCTGGAGATAAAGCGCGTGGCTGAATTCAAAGACGGCTATGAGGAGCGCCTTGAACAGACTGATGAGCTGATAGAAGAGCTCGGCCGAAAGCTTGAGGCTGCACGCCGAGAGATAGACGCTCAGACTGCTGAAATGGAGAAGACCGACCGCGAGATAATCGAGACGGAGGCCAGACTTTCACAGTCTCAGAACGAGCAGGCAAAGCTCAGGCATGAACGCGAGCAGCTGGGAGAAAAGCTCTCTGCAGCAAGGATAGCGGCTGCTGAAACAGCTAAGGATATCCAGGCCTGCATATCGTCTATCGAGCAGCTTGACAACACCATTGAGAGCGGCGGCGAGGAGAGCGAAAGACTTAAACAGTCTGTTGAGACGAACAGAAAAACGATCTCCGACAAGACGGAGGAGATAGGACGTATAAGGCTCGGGCAGAGCGATGCCGCCGATGAGATCAAAAAGATCGAAAGAGAAGCTGAACAGGCACTTGCAGAGAAGATAAGGCTTGAAAATGAAGCTAACCTTCTGCGCAACAGCCAGAAGGGAAAGCTTACCGAAAAGGAGAACCTTTACGCCTCCATTTCAAGGACTGAGGAGCAGCATAACAATGTTCAGGCTCAGTTCGATAAGCTGGCAGGTCAGCTCTGGGACGAATACGAGCTTACCCGTACAGACGCGGCTGCCATAGCTGAGGAGATAGAGGATTTCTCCGAGGCAGATAAGAGACTTGTCTCTCTCAGGAACAAGATCAGAAACCTCGGCAGCATAAACCTTGACGCTATTGAGGAATTCAAAGAGGTCTCCGAGAGGTATGAGTTCATAAACACTCAGCTTTCCGATGTGAATACTTCAAAGGCTGAGCTCGAAGAGCTTATCCGTGACCTGACGGAGAATATGAAGTCGATGTTCATTCAGACCTTTGACAGCATAAACGAGAATTTCAGGAAGATATTCACAGAGCTCTTCGGCGGAGGAAAGGGCGAGCTCACCCTTTCAGATCCCGACAATGTGCTGGGGTGCGGCATCGAGATAAATGTTCAGCCGCCCGGCAAGGTGATAACGAACCTCATGTCCCTTTCGGGAGGAGAACAGTCGCTGGTGGCCATAGCCATATATTTTGCGATACTTAAAAATTCACCGTCACCGTTCTGCCTGCTTGATGAGATCGAGGCGGCGCTCGATGATGTGAACGTAACAAGATATGCCCAGTACCTTCACAGGCTGACAGATAAAACTCAGTTCATTGCCATAACCCACAGGCGCGGCACTATGGAGGAGGCAGACGTTCTCTACGGAGTTACGATGCAGGAGAAGGGAATATCCAAGCTTTTGAAAATGGACGCTGCCGACAGTCTGAGTTCGGCGGCCGTGTGAGAAATAGATCTGGAGAGATAATATGGGATTATTTGAAAAGCTTAAAAACGGTCTTGCAAAGACCAAAAATTCAATGATGGGCAGGATAGAGGCACTGCTGCATTCCTTCACGAAGATCGACGAGGACCTTTTTGAAGAGCTGGAAGAGACGCTTATCCTCTGCGATATCGGTGTGAACACCTCAGTGAAGATCTGTGATCTTCTGAGAGAGCGCGTTAAAAAAGAGGGTGTGAAGGATCCTGAGGCTATAAAGGATCTTCTCAAGGACGTCATCACTGAGATGCTCGGTGATGATCAGCCGCTCGATATGTCTACCACGCCTTCCGTTATCCTTGTGATAGGCGTAAACGGCGTCGGAAAGACGACCACGATAGGCAAGCTTGCCAACAGCCTTCACAATGAGGGCAAAAAGGTCATCGTTGCCGCTGCGGATACGTTCCGAGCTGCTGCTATAGATCAGCTGGAGGTCTGGACAAAAAGAGCAGGCGTCGATATCATAAAGCACAATGAGGGCTCCGACCCGGCATCGGTAGTGTTCGATGCTATGCAGGCCGCAAAGGCAAGAAATGCCGACGTCGTCATCTGTGATACGGCGGGAAGGCTCCACAATAAGAAGAACCTTATGGAGGAGCTCAAAAAGATATCGAGGATAGTTCATCAGCAGGCTGAGGGCTGCGCTCTGGAGGTGCTGCTGGCACTTGATGCGACCACCGGCCAGAACGCCGTAAATCAGGCAAAGCAGTTCAATGAGGCTGCCGACATCACGGGAATAATCCTCACAAAGCTTGACGGAACGGCAAAAGGTGGTATAATAATAAGTATCACAGATGATCTTAAAGTGCCTGTGAAGCTTGTGACGGTGGGCGAGCAGATAGACGATCTGCAGCCGTTCGTTGCGAGAGATTTCGTGGAAGCGCTTTTTGAATAAAACTTATGTGTAAAGGGCAATTACGGGGGTAATATGGAATGGAAAAAGCCTTAATGGTTTTGGATATGCAGGAGATGTATGTCGGTGCCGGAAGAGACAAGAACGTTTACTCTTATCCGGTCGATACACTTATCAGCAATGTCAACGCCAGGATAGCGGCATACGATCCCGAAGCGGTGATCTATGTCAAGAGTATCAAGAAAGGGCTTTTCGGCGGTGCAATGCCGAAAGCAGGCACGGCAGAGGCGGACTTCGTTATAAATCTGAAGGTAGTGTCAAAGCATATATTTGAGAAAAACAAGCCCGATGCTTTTTCTTCGGATGTGATATTCGAGTTCGTCAGGGCAAGAGGCATAAAGGAGCTGGAGATCGTCGGAGTTGACGGCGGAGGCTCTGTAGGGTTCTCGGCGATAGGTGCCACGGAGGACTGTGATCTGAAAATAATCCTCTGTGAGCCGGCTATCGGTACGGTCCAGACTGACAAGGCTATGAAGTGCCGCGAGAAGATAAGAAAAACAAGAATGACAAGTACATTTGATGTCCGGTGATCTTATGAAGCTTATAATCGCTAGCAATAACAAAGGAAAAATAAGAGAATACAAGCAGATACTGGAGCCGCTCGGCTATGAGGTGATATCTCAGAGAGAGGCAGGCCTTGATATCGAGGTCGAGGAGACGGGCACTACCTTTGCTGAGAATTCGGCGCTGAAAGCGAATGCCATTTATGAAAGGCTGGGCTGTGCGGTGCTTGCCGATGACAGCGGCCTTGAGATCGATGCGCTGGGCGGTGAGCCCGGAGTATATTCCGCAAGGTACGGCGGACTGGAGACCGAGAAGGAGAGAACTGCTCTGGTGCTGGAAAAGCTCAAAGCTGTTCCCGATGACAAAAGGGGAGCGCACTTTACCTGCACTATCTGTTTTATCAATGAAAACGGTGAGACGATAACCGCCGAGGGCAAGGTCTTCGGGAAGATAGGCTATGAGCCGATAGGTGAGAACGGCTTCGGCTATGACCCTGTGTTTATGTACGGGGAGAGAAGCTTTGCACAGCTGAGTGCAGAGGAGAAAAACGATGTCTCTCACAGAGCGAATGCGCTGAGAGAGCTGGAAATGAAACTGAAGGAAAGATGATATGCAGATAACTACAAAGCAAAGAGCAAAGCTCAAATCTATCGGCGCGGGTATTCAGCCGGCGTTCCAGATCGGGAAGATAGGTGTGAATGACGCTCAGGTATCACAGATAGATGACTATCTCAGAGTTCACGAGATAGTGAAGATAAAGGTGCTCGATAACTCTATGCTGACGGCAAGAGAGGCAGCGGAGGACATAGCCCAGAGGATAGATGCAGTCGTTGTACAGACTATAGGTTCAAAGGCGGTGCTTTTCAAGAGAAATGAAAAGAAGCCTGTTATAAAGCTTTGAGAACGGCTATATTCGGCGGCACGTTCAACCCCGTCCATAACGGGCACAGAAATGCCGTGAAAAAAGTGCTCGAAGCAGTAGAGCTTGACCGCGTGATAGTTCTGCCTGACAGGATACCCCCTCATAAAGAGGTAAAGGAGCTTGCATCGGAAAAGGACAGGCTCGCGATGCTGGAGCTTACGTTTTCTCAGATGCCCGAGACAGAGATCTCTGACTATGAGCTCAGGCGTGAGGGCAAAAGCTACTCGGTCATAACACTCAGGCATTTTCACGAGACCCTGCCTGAGGACAAGCTGTTTTTCATTATGGGCAGTGATATGCTCCTCACCTTCAGCAAGTGGTATTGCTGGCAGGAGATCCTCTCGCTCTGCACACTGATCTGTGTTTCACGGTGTGATGAGGACACACAAAAGCTTGAGCCCTGTGCGCAAGATCTCAGACAGTGCGGAGGAGAGGTCATCATCGTTTCTGCTGAACCGTTTGAGGTCTCCTCAACACAGCTTCGGGAGATGATAAGAAAAAATGAGGATTGCTCTTGCTATTTGGACGAAAATGTAGTAAAATATATTACGGACAATAATTTGTACGGCAGAGGGATTTGAATGACGGATAAAAAGCTTATCGGAAAGTATAAAACTTATATAAGGGAAAAGCTCTCCAAGAAGAGGTATACGCATTCGATAAATGTTGCGAATGCCGCGCTGGAGCTTGCAAGGCGCTACGGCGCCGATGAGGACAAGGCTTACATAGCGGGTCTTCTTCACGACTGCGCGAAGGAAATGCCTGTTGAGGAGCAGCTTGCGCTTGTGAAGCATTCTCAGCTTGACGTTGACGAGATAGAGACAAAGGCTACACCTCTCTATCACGCTATCGCAGGTGCGGAGATAGTCAGGGCAGCGCTTGACATAAAGGATCCTGAGGTGATCCTTGCAATAAGGTATCACACTGTCGGCTGCGGCAATATGAGCCTGCTTTCGCAGATAGTGTATCTGGCAGACCTTATATCCGAGGACAGGGAGTATAAGGACGTAAAGAAGATGCGCAAGTACGCTTCACAGAGCATGGAGAAGGCAATGTTCGAGGCTTTCAGGTTCTCGATCAGGGATTCGGCGGAGAAGGGGAACCTTATCCCGAAGTCTACCTTTGATGCCTATAACGAATTTGCGGCCATTATGAAACGTTCGGCCGAAAGAGAATGATCGAAAGGAGTTATTATGGAAAAGATCACTTACGAACAGAAATTAAAGACCATTCTCAAAGCGCTCGATTCCAAGCGCGGTGAGGATATCAAGGTAATTGAGATAAAGGATCTGACTATAGTTGCGGACAGCTTTGTTATCGCAGGGGCGTCCTCGACCACTCAGACTAAGGCACTTGCCGAGGAGGTTGAGTTCAGGCTCACACAGCTCGGCGTTGAGCCTCACCACACCGAGGGCTACGGCCCCAACAACTGGATTCTGCTCGATTACAGCGATATAGTTGTGCACGTTTTCAATAAGGAAACGAGAGATCAGTATAACCTTGAAAGACTCTGGGCCGACGGCAAGGAGATAGATATTTCACAGTATCTGGGAGATGAATGATATGAAGGACCTTTTTGATAAGGCAGAGCCGAAGAAGGTGGCTGAGGCGGTCAGCTGCTGGATGGTGCTCAAGAGCGTGATAAATCTAATTCTCGGCTTTTCGGCAGAGAACGTTGTAATGCTCGCAGTCGCGATAGCGCTCGGATATACGCTCATAACAAAAAGATCGTATATGAACATCGTTACGGCGGTGCTGCTGGCGGTGATAGTGCTTATCCACCTGTGGGATAACCTTACAAATGCCCGCATTTTCTATCTGCTTGAGGCAGTCATAGATGCGCTCAGCATCACTGTGCTGGTGGTGCCGAAGCAGGTAAGGGCATACTTTAACAACGAATTCTGATGCTGTGCATACAGTTTAACGGGTTTTGAAAATAATTATAAAGGATTGATAGAGATGAACAATTACGATTTTAAGGCTGTTGAGGCAAAGTGGCAGCAGTTCTGGGACGAGGACGAGACCTTCTGTGCTTCAAACGATCATACCAAAAAGAAGTTTTACGGGCTCGTAGAGTTCCCGTATCCTTCGGGTCACGGTATGCACGTAGGCCACATCAAGGCTTATTCCGGCCTTGAGGTAGTTTCAAGAAAGAGAAGGCTGCAGGGCTATAATGTGCTCTTCCCGATAGGGTTTGATGCATACGGTCTGCCGACCGAGAACTCCGCTATCAAGTTCGGCGTTCACCCGAGACAGATCACCGATGAGAACATAGAGAAGTTCACAGGGCAGCTCAAAAGGGTAGGCTTCTCGTTTGACTGGTCAAGAGTTGTTGACACTACCGATGAGAACTACTATAAGTGGACCCAGTGGATATTCCTCAAAATGTTTGAGAACGGCCTTGTTTTCAGAGACAAGACCCTTGTTAACTATTGCCCGAGCTGTAAGGTAGTGCTCTCGAACGAGGACTCTCAGGGCGGCAAGTGCGACATCTGCCACAGCGACATAGTTCAGAAGACCAAAGAGGTATGGTACCTCAGGATCACCGAGTATGCTGACAAGCTCCTTGAGGGTCTTAAAGAAGTAGATTATCTGCCGAACATAAAGCTTCAGCAGGAGAACTGGATAGGCAAGTCAACAGGCGCCTTCGTAAACTTCACGATAAAAGAAAACGGCGAGCAGATGAGGATCTATACCACAAGACCTGACACCCTCTACGGTGTTACGTTCATGGTCATGGCTCCCGAGCACCCCCTTATAGATAAGTACAGAGACAGCATCAGAAATATTGATGAGCTCGATGCATACAAGGCTGAGTGCGCAAAGAAGAGCGAGTTTGAGAGAACTCAGCTTGTCAAGGACAAGACAGGTGTTAAGATCGACGGGTTCACAGCTGTCAACCCTGTAACAGGCAAGGAGATACCGATCTACATCTCAGACTATGTAATGATGGGCTACGGCACAGGCGCTATCATGGCGGTGCCTGCTCACGATACAAGAGACTATGAGTTCGCAAAGAAGTTCGGCATCGATATTATCGAGGTCATCAAGGGCGGAGACATAAGCGTTGAAGCCTATACCGGCGACGGCGAGATGGTCAACTCCGGCGAGCTCAACGGCATAAAGAACAAGAAAGACGCTATCGCTAAAATGCTCGAGGTGATAGGCAAGCTCGGCTGCGGCGAGGCAGGCGTTCAGTATAAAATGAAGGACTGGGCTTTCAACAGACAGAGATACTGGGGCGAGCCTATCCCGATAGTTCACTGCGAGGACTGCGGAATGGTAGCTGTTCCTTATGAGGAGCTGCCTCTCAGACTTCCTCCTGTTGACGACTTCAAGCCCGGCACAGACGGCGAGTCGCCTCT
>CACXFU010000170.1 GCA_902767035.1 uncultured Ruminococcus sp. | reverse complement strand
TACTCTTGTTTGAGCGGCAAGTTAGTGGTCGCACCTGTTAAATAGTTATGCACTATAGTTATGCACCCTGTCGGTCAGGCACCTGCCATTTGCACTACCGACCCTTCGGGCTTCTACGTAGACACCAATCCCTCCATAGAGTATCGTGCCCAGCCGCGCGGCGAGCGCCGAGCGCCTGCCTTACATTGACAGCATTCTGAACATATCGGCGTAGGTCTCGCTGACTGCTTCGTCAAGGGTCATTGTGCCGCCGTGTATGCGCGCCGCGATGTCGGAGAACAGGTCTACGGCGTTTGTGTCCTCAACGTAGGGGCTCATCATGCCGAGCTGCTGCGTGTCCTTCATCTTCTGGTTCGCATCAAACTGTATGCCCGTGAGCATATCGTTTGCTTCAAGTATCTCCAATGCGCTCTTTGATGACGGTATTCCCTTGCCGAGCTTCTGGCGGGTGTTCATCTCCTCGCTGTTCACAAGAAAATCAAGCAGCAGCGCCGCCGACTCAGCGTCCTCAGTGGTCTTTTTTATCGCGTAAAGGCTCGTAGGCTTTTTGTACCAGCCGAACTGCTCCGCACCGTCCTCACAGGGATAGTCCCCTATGATGATGTGCAGCCCCAGCTCCAGCGACGGGTCGCAGTAATACTCCGCGTCCGATATCCAGACAGCAATGCCGCCTGTTTTCTCTCTCTCCAGGTCATTCCTGTCAAAGCCTTCGGTCGTCGGGCTCACGCCCTTGTCAAGAAGGTCAACGTAAAAGTTCAGCAGCTTTCTGTAGTCCTCCTCTGACATTTCAAGCTCCGTAGAGTTTTTATAAAGCTCTCGTCCCTCAGTCTGCTCAAAATATGCAACAGCCGCCAGCCAGGCTGACTTTGCCGAAAACTCTATCGGGTAGATGCCGTCAGCGCTCATCACCTCAGCGGCAGCGTAAAGGTCCTCCCACGTTTTCGGAATTGACAGGCCGTAGCTTTTGTACATATCCTCATTATAATAGAAAGTGATAGCGTTAAAAGATGTAGGCAGGGCATTGAGCTTTCCGTTTATCGTTCCCGACTCAAGAGCCTCTTCGGGAAATACGGATATATCCACCTTGTCGGCAAGCTCATGAAGATCGTAAAAACCCTCGCCGTCAGGAGAATACTCATACAGCCAGTCATAATTGAGCTGCATAACATCGGCCTCAGTGTCGGAATAGAAATCCATATCCATCACATTCTTGAAGCCCTCATACTCACTGAAATGCACTTCAACAGCAAGCCCTGTCTTCTTCTCAAACTCTCTCAGCGCATCTATTGTATATTCATTCCTCTGATCCTTCCCCCACCATGAGAACGAAACGCTCTTGGTCTCCTGATGATCGTAGAAGGTATCCGTCTGTGTGCAGCCTGAGGCACACACGCTGATGAGCGCTGCTAAAGCGGCAGCATTAAGTCTGTTTTTTATCCTCATCCTGCTTCACATCTCCCTTTTTCTTATAAAGGACGTAACTCTTTGTGCGGTCAGCGGCACACTGCTTTGCAGCGTCCTCTGCAAGGCTGAGCAGCTCATCATAATCGGCAGAGCAATCAGGGTAGAGCGCTGCACCAACAGCGGTCTTTATCTCGCCTCTGTCGTTTTCAAGCTCGCACCGTTCAAGCCTCTTTGCAAGGCCTGATATGCTGGCCTTTATATCGTCATAAGCCTTCAGCAGATTTATGTCCGTAAAATCCGCAAAGACTGCAAATTCGTCTCTTTTAAGTATTCCGACCGTATGCTCCGCCCCGAACAGGTCATCTATCGCATGGGCTACCTTTATTACGGCCTCATTGGTGGTGTCCTCACCGTAGGACTGCTCGATCAGGCCGAGGTTCGTGATGTTTATTATCATCAGCGCAAAGGTAGAGCCCGTAAGGCTGGTCTCTATCTTATCAAGAATAACGTTCTCGGTATAATCGGCGCTGTGCAGCCCTGTCAGAGCATCTACCTTCATGGCAGCAGAAAGCCTTGCCCTCTCAGGGTCATAGGTCGCTGATGCAAGATGCAGCAGGAACTCATAGATGATAAGAACGATTATCACCACAAACACTGATATGAGCCCGAACTTCATTGAGAGCTGCCTTTTCTCGCTCAGATCCATAACGGTGATGAGCTGCCAGTCATTGCCGAGGGACGATACCGAAGCTATCCTGAAGTCAGAAAGAACGGTGGTGTCGGTGCTGCCTGCAAACAGGTCGAGCAGATCGTTGTCAATGATCTGGGAGATCTTGTCCGACTCGGCATCGGTATCAAAGATTATCCTGTTCTGCCCGTCGATAAGGACTGAGCGGATAGTGTTAGCCTTGAAGCCAGTGATGAACTTCGATTCAAGCTCTGTTGAGTAGCAGGAGGATACGAACACAGTCTTGTCGTTTATCTTCCTCACATAGAAGAGTTTTCTGAAATCATAGAAGTCGTGATCCTTATCGTAAAACCCTGTGAACCAGCCCGTCTTGCTGTCACCGAGGGCTTCGGTCAGCCTTTCATAGACCCTGTCGTTGAAGAGGTCGCGGCAGCCGTCGCTTATCCTGCCGAGGGTCTTTCCGTTCTCATAAACAAGGCCGTAATCAGCAAAGTTGTCAATAACACTGACTGAGAGAAGAAAGCTCTTTATCCTGCTTTCGATGTCAGCCTTCTCGGCGTCCGTGCCCGACTCACCGTCATAGGCGATGAATTCCTCGTTTGAAAACAGTATCTTTCCGCTGGAATTCATACTGTCAAGAAACAGCTCTACGCTTTTTGCCATCTGAGTGTTCAGCGCAGTGCAGTATTCGCTGTCATATTCCGCAGAGTTGCCTCTGGTAAAGGTCTGGCCTGCTATCGAAAGGGCGGCACTTGTCAGCAGTATGCAGACAACGCCTGCAAGTAGTATTTTCAGCCTGAATTTTTTTATGTGATAAAATATCTCGTTTCTGTCAGCCATTAAGGGTCACACCTCCGGTGATGAATGATATGTTCTCTTTAATCATAACACAGTTTACGTCAAAAGTAAAGAAGATACGACAATTTTTTCATACGGGCTGCATTATCGGGGCAGTGAGACGGATATTATGCAAAAACTGCCGTTTTTATTCATAATTGTGAGGTCAGAGAGCGTAAATTTGTATATTTTTTTGTATAAAAGCGGTTGAAAAATGGAAGATAATGTGGTATAATCATAAGGTCATTACGGCGGACGGAGAATTACCGTCTCACTGTATAAATATGAAAGGAATGGTATATATGAAGAAATTATCTGCGCTGGCACTTTCTGCCGTTATGTGCGTAAGTATGCTCGCATCCTGCGGAGTGCCTGCAAACACAGTTCACAGCATCGATGATCTGGACGGAAAGACTATCGGAGTTCAGCTCGGAACCACGGGAGATATCTATGCTGAGGACGTAAAGGACGCCAAGGTAGAGAGATTCAACAAGGGTGCAGATGCCGTACAGGCTCTCAAGCAGGGCAAGGTCGATGCGGTCATCATTGATAACGAGCCTGCAAAGGTTTTCGTTTCTAAGAATGATGATATCGAGATACTTGACGAGCCCTTTGCAGATGAGGAGTATGCTATTGCTATGAAGCTTGATAACACTGCTCTTCAGGAGGAGATAAACGGCGCACTCAAGACCCTGAAGGATAACGGAACGCTCGACGCTATCAAGAAAAACTGGATAGAGGACAGCAAGGGCACAAGCGCTTACACCTCACCCGAGGGCGTTGACAGAAGCAAGGGCAAGCTCATTATGGCTACGAATGCGGAGTTCCCTCCGTATGAGAGCAAGGACGGTGACAAGGTGATCGGCCTTGATGCTGATATGATGCAGGCAGTTTGCGATGAGCTCGGATATGAGCTGGAGATCGATGATATGCAGTTTGATTCTATCATCTCTGCCGTACAGTCCGGCAAGGCTGACGTTGGCGTTGCAGGAATGACCGTTACCGAGGACAGAAAGAAGAACGTTCTCTTCTCTGACTCCTACACCACTGCAAAGCAGGTAATCATCGTCAGAAAAGACTGATAAAAAATAAAATATGGTGATCCCGGGCAGCGCTGTGTCAGGATAATGCGTCAGGGAAATGACCATGAAAAACAATAAAGACAGCTGATTCGTCTGTTCTTCGGTGTCGGGGAGCAGACGAAAGCTTATGAGGGAAAAATGGAAAAGCTTATTGCCGATTTTAAACAGAATTTCATAGAGGAAGCACGCTGGGAGTATCTGACCAACGGCCTTAAAACCACGCTGATAGTGACTGTCGGTGCGGTGATACTGGGCTTTATACTGGGCTTTCTTGTTGCTATCGTGCGCTCAACTCATGACAGGACGGGCAGAATGAAGGTATTAAACTTCATCTGCAAAGTCTACCTTACCGTCATCAGAGGTACGCCTATGGTGGTGCAGCTGATGATAACCTATTTCGTTATCTTCGGGTCGGTAGTGTTCTTCGGCTCGGTGGAGCTTACGAAGTACATCGTTGCGATAATGGCGTTCGGTATCAATTCAGGCGCTTATGTCGCTGAGATAGTGCGCTCGGGAATAATGTCAGTTGACGCAGGCCAGCTCGAGGCAGGAAGGAGCCTGGGCTTCAGCTACAGGCAGACTATGGTGCTGATAATCCTGCCGCAGGCCTTCAAGGCTATACTGCCGGCGCTTGCCAATGAGTTCATAGTTCTGCTGAAGGAGACCTCGGTGGCCGGTTACATTGGCATCGTTGACCTCACCAAGGGCGGAGACATCATCAGGTCAAAGACCTACAGCGCATTTATGCCTCTTATCGCAGTGGCTGTGATATATCTCATAATGGTAATGATACTTACGCATCTTGTTATGCGGCTTGAAAGGAGACTGGCGAAAAGTGATAGAAATTAAAAACCTCGTCAAGTCCTTCAGCGGTGTGACGGTGCTGGACGGCATTAACGAAACTATAGAAAAGGGCGAAAAGGTAGTTATCGTCGGGCCCTCCGGCTCTGGAAAGTCTACCTTTCTCAGGTGCCTCAATATGCTGGAGAGGCCGACCTCAGGAGAGATAATCTTCGAGGGGAATGACCTTACCAAGGCAAGCGAGCACGAGCTCAACAAGCTGAGAATGAAAATGGGTATGGTGTTCCAGCACTTCAATCTGTTTGCGCACCTGACTATAAAGCAGAACATTACGCTTGCGCCTGAAAAGCTCGGCATAATGAGCAAGGAGGAGGCAAGCGACAAGGCAGAGGAGCTGCTGGAGGTGATAGGCCTGCCCGATAAGGCCGATGTTTATCCCTCTACACTTTCGGGAGGACAGAAGCAGAGAGTAGCTATTGCAAGGGCGCTGGCTATGAACCCTGAGATGATACTGTTCGATGAGCCGACCTCGGCGCTTGACCCCGAAATGGTGGGAGAGGTGCTTCAGCTGATGAAAAAGCTTGCTGACGACGGTATGACTATGGCAGTGGTCACTCACGAGATGGGCTTTGCAAAGGAGGTAGCATCGAGAGTTATGTTCATGGCTGACGGTGCGATACTGGAGCAGGCGCCGCCGCAGGAGTTCTTCTCAAACCCGAAAAACCCGAGACTTGTGGAGTTTCTCTCTAAAATTATTTAGTGCATCAGAAGAGTATGCCCCGTTCTGTCTGTTCAGAGCGGGGCTTTTTGCATATATGCCCGATCACCTGAATATAGTATAAGGTAAGCCAATCATTCAAAGGGGTGTTATTATGCTTAATAAGGATCGGGAGAACGGCCATGACCGCCGATAAGCCGCGCTGTGTGGTCTTGGGGGAATATATGATATCAAAGGGCTGCACTGTCAGAGCGTGCGCCAAAGCCTTTGGAATAAGCAAATCCACGGTACATAAGGACGTAAGCGAGAGACTGAGAGAGTATGCACCCTCTCTTCACAGGGAGGTAAGAAAGCTTCTGGATAAAAACAAGGAGGAACGCCATATCCGCGGAGGAAAAGCCACAAGAGAAAAATACCGCAGGGGCTAGCCCCTGCACCGCCTCCCCCTCCCCACGTAAGTAGCTGGGTGTTCTTAAACCGTTTGCCCTCCCGCGGAGGGGAGGGGTGCTCGCCGCACGGCTATCTCCCCCTTCCCGCGTCAGAATTTAGGGACTAACAGACTGGTTTCCCTCCCCGTAGGGGAGGGTTGTTTTTTTTGTTCTGAACTATTAAATAGCAACGCTGCGCGAACCTTAAAAAAGATTAACCTACTATTCTTTAAGGCAACACCGCAGTCGCTGCTGGAAAGCCCCCTAACAGGGCGTGAAACCAAAGAATAAGTTAAGTACAGACTTTGAGCGTTTTTTTGCTTCTCGCGTCTTTACAATTTCGGGATTATGTGCTATAATAGTTGCGGGTAAAAATTTTTGAAGCGTGAAGATACAGAAAAACGCTTCGCAGGATAGGTAATCTGCGGGATAACGAAAGGAAAGATCGTAAAATTGGTTCGGATTTCAAGGACCCTTATTGCCTTCGCTGCCGTGCTTATGGTTTCGGCAGTGTTTTTGTGTTTAAGGGCTTTTGCAGAATATGATTACTCTACCGTTTCAGGCACTAATGCTTCCGGCGCGGCCGTTAGCTATGACAAAACGCTTGAAGTGAATGTGGTAGACCTCGGCGCCGATCCCGGGGGAAAGAAAAACTCTGCCGCCGCCTTTCAGAAGGCTCTCGATATGGCAAAGACGGACGGCTCTGACAGCGTTATTATAAAGATAAATGTGCCCGAGGGCAAGTATATCTTAGGGAATACGCTGTACATATATTCGCATACATGGGTGTGCGCCGATGAAAATGCCGTTATGGTGAGAAACCATGCGGCAGGCAGCATTATAAGAAACGCTCAGGCAAATAATAAGGGCGGCTATGACGGTGACAAGGATATAATCATCGAGGGCGGAGTATGGGACGGAAGCCCGTCAGCTTCAAGCTATGAGTTCTCAAATATGAGGTTCGGCCATATGAGCGACCTTGTGATAAAAAATGCCGTCATCAAAAACAACTATAACGGCCACCACATCGAGCTCGGCGGAGCAAGAAGAGTAACTATAGACGGCTGTGAGGTGTGCGGCTTTACAGGCAAGGACAGAAAAGAGGCTATCCAGCTCGACACGATGATAAATTCAAGCGTGTTCAACAGCTATGCCCCGTTCGACAACACCCCCTGTGATAACGTAGTTATTAAAAACTGCTATTTCCATGACCTTGACAGGGCCATAGGGTCTCACTCTGCGATGCTTGGGGTATACTATACGAATATCGTTATCTCGGGCAACAGGTTTGAAAAGCTCAGCGGCTCAGCCATACCGATGATAAACTATAAGGCCTGCATTATAGAGAACAACGATATAAGCTCCTGCGGCAATGCTATAGACATCAAGCATATGGCTCTCGATTCAATGGAGTATTATTACGGCTGGTCAGGTGCCGGCACTGACAGCATAAACGACAACGCCAATATCATAATCAGAAACAACACCATAAAAAACAAGGTGACAGGCTATGTGCCTAAGCCCTATGCGATAAGGCTTTACGGAAAGTATGTCTCGGGCAGCTCTTATCTGCCGAATTATAACTTTGCCGTCAGGGGAGTAAAGATAATCGGCAATACTATCTGTTCGGCAGGCTCAGCGATAGCTATGGTGGATTCATCGGGCGTGTTCATCGACTCGAACGATATCACCTTCAACTCTGAGGACAAGCACCTTTCCTCTGCCGATACGATAAGCATTTCGGGCAGCTCTGACGTTACCGTGACAAAGAACAAGCTTGCAGGCGGCATAGGCAGCGGTATAGCTGTATCAGGCGGAAAGGGGAACATCATCACCTCGAACACCTTGTCTGACATCAGTGCGAACGGCATAGCGGTATCGGGCTCGAATGAGTGCGATATAGAATCGAATGTTATCACGTCGCCGTCATCTCACGCGATAAGGGTGGCGGACGGCTGCAAAAGCGTGAAAATAATGTATAACAAAACGGCATCTGCCGGTGGACACGCCCTGCTTTTAAAGGGCTCTTCGGTCGAGGCCGGAGGCAATGAATTCAACGCGAGTGCTTCAAATGCGCTGGCTGCCGAGGAGGGCTCGGTAGTAAAGTATTATGCGAATGATGCTTCCGACAACACAAATTACGGCATAAAGGCAAGCGGCGGCTCGACCGTTTACATCAGCACCGATACCTTTGACAATAACGGCAAGGGCAACATCTTCGCTGACGAGGACAGCAGCATTTTCCTTAACAGTGCTAAGAATTTCGGTACCGCCAAGGTGACCAGCACCACGGTGGAGCTCAGCTGGGACGAGATCTCAATGGCGGAGAGCTACCGCATCTACAGAAGGGTCAACCTCACTGACGGAGACTTCATTTTCCTCTCGGAGACTGAGGATACGGCCTATACTGACGAGACGGCTCTGCCTGCAACGAGGTATACCTATGAGGTCGTGGGCGTTATCAATACCGAGAGCGGAGAATACGAGGGCAAGAATGCAGACGTTTCACTGAGAACGCACCTGTCTATCTCTGCGTGTGAGTCTGATATCCCTGAGAGAGTAGTGTTCACGGGCTCTGCTAGCACACCGATGTTCAATGTTTATGTTGACGGCTGTGAGCTTGTCAGGGATGTTGACTATGACGTGGTGTACACGAACAACATATCTCTCGGCAGGGCAAAGGTGACTATCCTCGGAAAGGGGCAGTACTGCGACAGCAAGGACTTTGAGTTCGACATCGTGCTGGGCAGGGCAGGCGCACTTGATTACAGGCCGGCGGAGGCTTCCGCGCTGAGCACCGCTTACAGCCCTAAGGGAACGAGCATGGCGCCCGATGAGTGCACGGTTTACACCGTGAAGGCGATGAAGCTTGAGCGCACCGGCAGGAGGATAAGGTTTGCCTCAATGAAAGAGCCTGCCGACTACATAAACGAGCTCAAAAAAGATGCTCCGGCGCTTACGGTGCGTTCCGTAAGGCACATCGGCGGCGAGTATATCTACGGAGCGGAGCTGAACTATTAAGGCAACACCGCACAACCACCGGCTAAAGCCTTTGTGTACGTCCTGCTTGCATATTTTCCGTCATAGTACACAAATTCTCCT
>CACXFU010000169.1 GCA_902767035.1 uncultured Ruminococcus sp. | reverse complement strand
TAAGGCAACACCGCACAAAGATTGTGGTACAGATACGCAGTCAGATTTTTCGTCAGATTGCCCAGATTTACCGCAGGAATACTAACGTATTTCAAGGTAAATTTAGGTGATATGACGGAAAATCTGCAAGTAGATGTGCCGAAAAGCTCTCAGGCGTTCTTTGTGCGGTGTTGCCTTAAGCCCTCTCAACTTTAAGCAGGTTCGTCGTACCGCTCATTCCGAGAGGCACACCTGCAGTGATAACAACAAGGTCTCCCTTTTTGAGATAGCCCTTTGCGAGCGAAACCTCGAGCGCGTGCCTGATAAGGTCGTCCGTATTGGTCTTCTCCTCTATCACTCCCGACTTTATCCCCCACGACAGATTGAGCTGATGACAGGTCGTCTCATCAGGGGTGAGGGCTATTATCGGGCAGTTAGGCCTGAACTTTGAGAGCGTTCTCGCAGTTGTGCCGCCCTTTGTCACCGTCAGTATAGCTGCCGCATCAAGGTCATGCGCTGTGGTCACCGTCGCATGGGAAATAGCGTCAGTGATGGACGGATCAACGGCATCGGGGCGCTTTTTGAACCTGCCGATATAGTCTATATCCTTCTCCGTTGTCTCCGCGATAAGGCTCATCGTCTTTACCGCCTCAACGGGGTATTTTCCGGCAGCCGTCTCACCTGAGAGCATTATCGCCGAGGAGCCGTCATATATCGCATTGGCAACGTCTGTGATCTCGGCTCTGGTGGGTCTTGCGTGTGTCATCATCGACTCCAGCATCTGTGTGGCAGTGATAACGTTCTTGCCGGCATTGTAGGCCTTTGTGATAAGCTCCTTCTGTATAGCCGGTATCTGCTCGAACGGTATCTCAACGCCCATATCTCCCCTTGCGACCATTATACCGTCGGCAGCTTCAAGGATCTCGTCGATATTTGAAACGCCCTGCGCATTCTCGATCTTTGCGATTATCCTGGGGTTGAACCAGCCGAGGCTCTGGGTGAACTTTCTCAGATAGATCACATCGGCACCCGTTCTTACGAATGAAGCCGCGATGTAATCAAATCCCATTTTCGCACCGAACTCCAGATCCGACATATCGGCATCTGAGATATAAGGCATCGAAAGGTTCACATCGGGCACGTTTATGCCCTTCCTGTCAGACACCTTTCCTCCCCTGATAACAACGCACTCTATATCGGTGCCCGTTATCTTCTCGGCTCTGAGCTCTATGGCGCCGTCGTCAATAAGTATCCTCGTTCCCACGGATACGTCCTTCGGGAAATTCTTGAACGTGATCGAGGACTTCTCTTTCGTTCCCTCAATATCAGCGGTAGTGAGAGTAAAGGTCTGTCCGTCCTCAAGTATCACAGGCTCATGATCCTTAAAGCAGCCGAGCCTTACCTCAGGGCCTTTTGTATCGAGCAGCGTCGCGATATTGAGCCCAAGCTCCTCTCTCAGACGGCATACGGTCTCAAAGCGCTGTCTGTGCACCTCATGCTCCGAATGTGAAAAATTGAACCTCGCAACGTCCATACCGTTGAGCATAAGCTCACGCAGCACGTTCTCGTCATCGGTAGACGGACCTATCGTGCAGACGATCTTAGTTTTTTTCATCTATAAACACTCCCAGTACTATTATAACATATATTACTGCTATTATACAACATATTGTGTGTTTCGTCAAGTAGAAACGGAAGATATATGTATAATAATTATTGTGCAGTATAACAGGAGCATTGAACGCGGCTACTGTAAAAGTGCACAAAAATTGTCTGTAAAGAGTTTTTTATTTTTCTGTGAAAATAGTGATATGGGTATTGACAAAGAGGGGAAACAGTGTTATACTTTAGTTATTAAAAGCATAAAAGCTTTAAAGCATAAAATCAGAAAGGTGATAAATATGATAATAATTCTTAACCAGAAGGCGACAGATGAAAAGCTGAAGGAGCTTGTTGACAGCTTACACGCGCAGGGCCTTGACACGCACGTATCACAGGGTTCGCATACAACTATTGTTGGGCTTATCGGTGATACCACGGTGCTTGATATCGACAATCTGAAGAGTGCCGAGTTCGTTGACGATGTAAAGAGAGTGTCTGAGCCTTATAAGAAGGCAAACAGAAAGATGCACCCGAAGGATTCGATGATAAAGGTGACTGATGATGTCACTATCGGAAACGGCATTTTTAACGTTATCGCCGGCCCCTGCTCGGTTGAGACGGAGGAGCAGATAATCGGTGTTGCAGAGGACGTAAAGAAGAGCGGCGCCACACTGCTCAGGGGAGGAGCTTTCAAGCCGAGAACTTCGCCCTACAGCTTCCAGGGTCTCGGCCTTGACGGACTTGATCTTCTTCTGAAAGCTAAGAAGGCAACGGGGCTGCCGATAGTTACAGAGCTTATGAACCTTGATAATATCGACGCTTTTGCCGATGTTGACGTTATACAGATAGGTGCAAGGAATATGCAGAACTTTGACCTGCTCAAAGAGGTCGGCAAGAGCAGAAAGCCTATTCTCTTGAAGAGAGGCCTTGCTAACACTATCGAAGAGTGGCTTATGAGTGCAGAGTACATAATGGCAGGCGGCAACGAGAACGTTATCCTCTGCGAGAGAGGTATAAGAACGTTTGAGACAGCTACCAGAAACACGCTTGATATTTCCGCGGTACCTATGCTCAAAAAGCTCACTCACCTGCCGGTAGTTATCGACCCGAGCCATGCGACAGGCCTTTCGTGGATGGTGGCACCTCTCGCGAAGACAGCCGTAGCAGCAGGCGCAGACGGACTTATGATCGAGGTACACAATGATCCTCCGAAGGCACTTTGCGACGGAGCGCAGTCACTGAACCCTTTACAGTTTGACGAGCTGATGCAGGACATCAAGCGCAGAGTAGAATTTGAGGGAAAGACTCTCGGAAACAAATAAGGCTGACGATCACAGCAGACAAACAGGCACCCGCCGGTCGGAGGGTGCCTGTGGTTTTATTTAACATCTTTACGATAAGTATAACACAATAATCGTGTTGTGTCAATCAACGCAACAGCACTGATATTCCGGTGCAAATACCCTATACTGTCTGCATAGCCACCTTGAATGTGATAATCTGTTGTGGACAGAGAGCTTATTTATTCACAACAAAAGCCCCGAAACATCGAGCTTCGGGGCGTAGTTGCGTTGTTTTGAAGGGTGAGAGAAATTATCTCTTCGAGAACTGAGGTGCTCTTCTTGCAGCCTTCAGACCGTACTTCTTTCTTTCCTTCATTCTCGGGTCACGAGTGAGGTAGCCTTCCTTCTTGAGGAGAGGTCTGTAATCATCGCTTACCTGCAGAAGTGCTCTCGAAAGGCCGTGTCTGATAGCACCTGC
>CACXFU010000168.1 GCA_902767035.1 uncultured Ruminococcus sp. | reverse complement strand
GATAGCCGTGCGGCGAGCACCCCGAAGGGTATGGACTGCAAAAGGCAAGTGCCTGACCGACAGGGTGCATAACTATAGTGCATAACTATTTAACAGGTGCGACCGCTAATTTGCCGCTCAAACAAGAGTACGGCGTGAGATAGCCGTGCGGCGAGCACCCCGAAGGGTAGGGGCTGCAAAAGGCAAGTCCCTGACCGACAGAGTGCGTAACTATAGTGCGTAACTGTTTAACAGGTGCGACCACTAATTTGCCGTTCACGCGGGCGCAGCCCTGCAAACGATATTTTTTAGGTTATTAATTCCTGCCCAAACCCGCAACAACAAAGAGACCCCCGACATAAAGTATCGGAAGTCTCTGTTGATCCTTCATAGTTCTCCGCAAAAGCGAAACCTTTGATCCTTATCAGAACAGACCGAACCACATCAGGAACACTACTATGAGCAGCAGCAGTATAACAAATCCAAGTATTCCTGCCACTGTGCCGATAGCAGACTTGTTCTCCTTCTTCTGCTTCTCGTAATCAGCATACGCAGTATTCACACTGTAGTTTCCTTTTATCTTTCCGCTCAGTGTAGGATTTATCATATCCTTGATGTTTACGTCCTTATACTTCTGCTCGAAAAGCTTTCTTGCATCGGTCTCCTTGTCAAGATCCTCTCTGCTTGCACCAAGGCGCGATTCGTCCATAGTGCTGGTGTCTATAGCCACCATTTCATGACCCTGAGTTATCACAGGCGCCGAGCCCATAGCGTCGCCGTTGTCATAGACCTTGTTAGTGTCTACCGACTCCATCTTCTTTGTGCTTCTGGTCTCACGCAGCATCTTGATGAGCACGTCAGTGTAAAGGCTCTGCTCGTCCTCTTCCGAAAGCGCAGCATCAACAGTTGCGTTATCTGCCATATCGATAAGATCTGCAAGACCCTTGTTTTCCTTCTTGAAAGGCTTTCTTGAAGCCGCAGCCGCAGAAGTGCCGGCAGACTTCTCAAAATCTCCGCTGTGTACGGCAAAGCCCGAAAGCGCAGACGACGAGGAAGCTCCTGCCTTATAAACAACAGGCTCCATCTCCTCTTTGTCCTTGTCCTTATCCTTTGCGTACATATCAACAGGCGCATGGATCTTCAGACCCTTAGCCCTCATCTCAGATACTCCGCCGTCAGCGAATGCCTTTGTCGGGTCGTCTGCAGGCTGAACGTTCTCTTCTGCAGCAGGCGCAGCAGGCACGCTCGGTGTCGGTACGCTCGGTCTGGGTACGCTGGGCGTCGGAACGCTCGGCTTAGGCACCGCGGATACAGGTGCGCTCGGCGCCGGTATCTCTGATACGGCTCCGCTCTCCTCCTTGGGAGGTATAACTACCTTTCTCCTGCTTGTAGGAGCAGTGATCTCTTCAACGTGCTTGAGCGGCGGCAGCTCTTCTTCGGGCTCTTCTGCCTTAACAGGCTCCGGAGCACTTGGAGCAGGCACGCTCGGCCTCGGAACGCTGGGCTTCGGCACAGCGCTCAGTGCCGGCTCGTCAGCAGTGATCGCATCAGCCGAGATCGCCGATGCGGCAGCCGCAAACTCATTGCTCTCAACAGCCGAGGGCAATGTAGCCGCAAAGCTTACCATAGAGCCGGTATTCACATCATAGTATTCCTCTCCGTCCTTGACAGCTATCTTCAGCTTAGGCGCAGGCATACCCGGTGCGGGCTTGTTAGCCTGAGGTATATCTATGTGTTCGAACTTCTCTTCGATATCGACACCGCCAGCCGCCAGGATAGCCAGTGCAGACTTGAACTTCATCGAACCTCTTACAAGCTCCTTTATCGGCAGCAGGATAAGATCCGAGAACGTGTCATGGAAGCCCTTGAGAGCCGCAGCCTCGTCCTCATCCGAAGCGACCCTGTGATCGAAATACTTCGGCCAGTCCTTCTCGGTCGACTTTATCAGCTTGTCAATGTACTGACACAGCGGTACCCAGAGCTCAGGCTCTTCAAATTCCCTGTCATTGGTGATGAGCCACATATAGCACCTGAGGAAGCAGTCATAGCAGGTGATGTCACCCAGGTTGAGCATTACATCATCAACATTCAGCGGAGCCGAAAACAGCGGATCGGAAAATGCAAAGCACTTGTAGCCAAGGCTCGCAAGCTTTCCGTATGCGGTCTTCAGATCCTTCTCTGTCCTCGTGAAGGGGGGCAGAAAATCAAAATCGAACTCTGTCTTATAGCCGTCAGTCTGTCCGACTGCCGCCATAGCCAGAAGCTTCGTATAAACATCGTGGATCTGCTTTGCGGGTGTGTCAACGGCAACTCCGAGTATTCTGTACGGGTTGCAGGCGAACAGCTCGGTAGCGGTAACGCCAAGTGTAGATCTCGCCATACTTTCTTCTCCTTTCGCAGTGCGCGGTCGTTTCGCCCTGCCCGAAATAATATTAATTAGTTATAAATTTTAATCTTACGTTAAAACATTTCACAAATTAAGTATAACAAATTTAGTAATACATTACTTTAATTATTGTTTAATTTTTTAATAACTAAACGTGAATTGAACGCAAAGTGTACAAAAGAACGGGTGAAAAATGTTGCAAAATGTTTGTGTGAAATTGTTTGCAATTTGGGCAGAAATATAGTATAATAGATTTAATAATATTTATATTATTAAATCTAAAAGGGGGCTTAAAGGATATGGGTCTTTTCAACAAGAAAAACACGGGGGCACAAAGTGCACCTGAAGCACCAAAAAAAGCAGGCAGCGCTGTCAGCGCAGATGACATCTGGGCAGCACCGGTAAAGGCACCGAAGAAGGACAGTGATACTGTTAAGATAAAGGAATCGAAGGGCGACAGCGTTCACGAGGAAAAGGTGAACGACAACATCGAGCCTGAGACCATAAAGAGCAAAATGGCAGAGCTCGAAAAGGAGCTTGAGGAGAAAAAGAACAAGCCTGTAGAGACCTACAAGGACTTTGACGTGAACCCTGTTGAGCAGGGCGAGGTGACCGACGCACAGGAGGAGTATGAGAAGCTCTATGCTGAGGAGCACGCGAGGTATCTTGAGTCTCACAAGGAGGATATCACCGAGGCGCACATTGCAGGCATCGAGGACAAGATGCAGGAGATGTACGACGAGCACGACAAGAAGACTGCCGAGGAGGAAGCTGCAAAGGGCAACATCGCTGAGATAACTCAGGAGGAGACCGATGCAAAGGTAGCCGAGCTGCCCTATGCCAAGAAGCCCGAGGATTATCCCGAGTATAAGGATATCCAGGGTGTGGCTGCCGAGGAGCATGAGGTCGAGGCTCTGGGCACGATAGATCACAGCGGTGATGATGACGATATCCAGGAGATGGATCAGGATTACCTTGAGAACAAGGTAAAGGAATTCAATGAGAAATACGGCGAATAAGCCGTAAAAAATAATCAACGGGAGCGATAAAATGAACATAAACACAGATAACCCTATAATCAAGTTTTCGGGTAAAGGCAAGCCGTTCCCCTATGATAAGCTTTTTTATGCTACCATAGAGCCTTATATACTGGAATTTAAAAACGCAAGGCTCGAAAAGCTTACCGAAGAGGACGCTGCAAGATGTCTCGCCAGGATCTACAAAAGAATGGAGGTCAACGGCGTTCCCGTGCTGGAGTTTTTCAAGGAAGACCTTGACAACTGGAGCGATCTTGGGCAGTATGAGAAGACGACGAGATTTGCAGAGCTTATCGCAAAGGATATCTTCTGCTGCTTTGACAGGAACCGCATAAACGGTGACGGCACCTTCTGCCGCTGCGACAGGCTTTACAGCATACTTGACGGCGAAGGCAAGAGAGACTTCATCATCTGCGATACCTATGAGAAATCGGGGATGTTCAAGAAGACCCCCACAGCAGAGACCATATACTTCCGCCAGCTGATGGATCAGTTTGAAAAGGGCTGGCTGCCTAAGAAAAAGGAAAAGAAGTAACGACTGTTTCGTTCGGTATCCCCGGCGGGATACCGAACTTTTTTTGAGGTGATGCATTATGGGAAAGATCAGGATCTATCACCGCATAACTGTCATCGTAACGGTTTTGCTTTATGCAGGCTCGCTCATATGGTTCCTGACGGCCTACAAGGGTCTGCCTGAAGTCATCGGCATACACTTTGACCCCAAAGGGTTCGATGTGTTCGCAGAAAAGGTGTTCGGCTTTTATCCGTTTGTCGCAGGGCCGATACTTACGCTGGTGCTGCAGCTGGTAAGGTTTCTGAGCGAGAAGCTAAAAGGCTCTCACAAGCTCAATGAAACTGGAAACGAAAAGTATAAAAAGCTTATTAAGATATATGCCGATACCTTTACCCTGATGATAGCCGTGTTCTTCACATCATGGAACTGGGCTGTCATCAATCAGAATGCGCACTATCACAGTGCTTATTTTTATAACGGGCTGATGACGTTCATACCCATTATGGTGATAGCTCTGCCAGTGTTTGACATAGTTTATAAGCACAAGTATAAAAATCCCGAGTACAAAAAACGGCAGTAAGAATGGGGAGAAATTCTAAAAAACGATATTCAGAATTCAAAAATATCAGATAAAAAGGAGAAGAAAAAATGAAAGCACAAATTGAAATGGAAAACGGAAAGAAGATCACACTTGAGCTCTACCCCGAGACAGCCCCGATAACGGTGGAAAACTTCGTCTCTCTGGTAAAGCGGGGCTTTTATGACGGGCTCGGCTTCCACAGGATAATACCGGGCTTTATGATACAGGGCGGCGACCCTCTCGGAAACGGCACCGGCGGCTCTGACAGGAAGATAAAGGGCGAATTTCTCATAAACGGCGTGAATAACCCCCTCAAGCACACCCGCGGCGTTCTCTCAATGGCAAGGGCACTGGATCCGAACTCGGCAAGCTCGCAGTTTTTCATCATGCATAAGGACGCTCCTCACCTTGACGGTCAGTATGCAGCCTTTGGCAAGGTGATCGAGGGCATAGAGGTCGTTGACGAGATAGCAGCTGTTGATACAGACTTTTCCGACAGACCGCTTGAACCCCAGATAATGAAGAGCATAACTCTTATCGAGGAATGATACGATGCTTCGCAGGGCGGCGCAGAGCCCTCTGCGAAGCTGTTTTTTCAGGAGGATATTATGGTTACTTTAGGTGTTGATTATTATCCCGAGCACTGGGATAAGAGCCTTTGGCGTGAGGACGCCGAAAGAATGAAAAAAGCAGGTGTCAGCATCATTCGTGTGGGAGAGTTCGCGTGGTCGATGCTGGAGCCCGAGGAAGGCAGGTTCGAGTTTGACTGGCTCGATGAAGCTGTGAGGATATTCTCCGGCGCCGGAATAGATATCATCATCGGCACGCCCACAAACTGTCCTCCGCGGTGGCTTTATGAAAAATACCCCGAGGCAGTCTGGACTGACCGCTCAGGGAAGAAGATAGCTCTCGGCATAAGGGGGCACAGGTGCTACAGCTCGCCTGTGGTGAGAGAAAAGTCAGAGATAATTATAAGAAAGCTCTGCGAAAGATATAAAGACGAGCCCCACGTCGTCGGCTGGCAGACTGATAACGAGCTTGAAGCCTCACAGTGCTGCTGTGAGCTTTGCAATGAGCGGTTCAGAAAGCACCTTAAAGAAAAATACGGCACGATCGATAAGCTGAACGACCTCTGGGGAATGAACGTATGGAGCGGCTCCTATTCCTCCTTTGAGCAGATAGACCCACCCTACGGCAGCTATAACATAGGCTGGTATAACCCCTCCTATATGCTGGAGTGGGAACGCTTCGGCAAGGAGCTTGCGTCAGATTTCTCGAATTATCAGGCAAGGCTTATCAGAAGCATTTGTAAGGATACCGTGATAACCACAAACACCTGGTTCTGCGAGTATCCGCCGGATTTCTATGACCTTTTCCGCGAGCTGGACGTGGTGTCTTATGATAACTACCCTGTCTCGCGCCTGCCCGATGACCCCGACGCACTTTACACCCACGCCTTCCACCTTGACCTGATGAGAGGGATAAAGAATAAGAACTTCTGGATAATGGAGCAGCTTGCAGGGCCTGCAGGGTGCTGGGCTCCGCCCTCTGCGGCACCGCGCAAGGGAATGATAAAGGGCTACGGTATGCAGGCCGTTGCCCACGGAGCAGACAAGGTATTATTCTTCCGCTGGAGAAGCGCTTCAAAGGGCGCTGAGATGTTCTGGTTCGGGCTGCTCGATCATAGCAGCCGTGACACCCGCAGGCTGGGCGAGTTCACACAGCTTGCAGATGAGCTCAGAGAGCTGCAGATACCCGAGGACAGCGTTATCAGAAATGACACTGCCCTGCTCTATTCCCCTGACTGCGACACCGCACTTTATCTGCAAAAGCAGTCATACGGCCTCCACTATTACGACCAGCTGAAAGGCCTGCACGACGGTATAACCTCACTTGGCAAGGGCTGCGATATCATCTCTCCCGAGGCTGACCTGTCGGCCTACAAGACGGTAATAGCACCTGCCCTGTTTATGTGCTCTGACAAGGCAAAGCAGAGCCTTCGCGATTTTGTAAAGGGCGGCGGCACACTTCTCATCACGCCGAGAAGCTTTATCAAGAACACTGAGAACACCTGCCCTATGGAGCCTATCCCCTGTGGTATGAATGACGTGTCAGGGTGTGTTGTAGATGACTTTGAGCCCCTCGGCTACAACCGCGTCAGGGTGACTATGGACGGCAAGGAATATGATGCCGGAAAGTGGTCTGAGTCGCTGGAGATGACAGAGGGCGCTGAGGTGTCGGCTCTGGGTGAATTCACCTCAGGTCAGCTTACCGGCGAGACCTTCCTCACCTGCAATAAATACGGCAAGGGTCAGTGCTGGTATGTCGGCATCATCGGCAAAAGAGACTTCTATAAAGCTCTTATGAGAAAGATCTTCGATTCCAACGGCACCGCATACGTTCCCGACCTGCCCCTCAACGTCGAGATCACCGTCAGGGAGAGCAAGGACAGCACCTTTACGTTCATATTCAACAACAACGAACACTCCTCTGCCTTTGTTTACAACGGTCAGGCCATTGAGCTTGCTCCGTTTGAATGCAGGGTAATAACAGATAACAAGTAAAAAAGGACGCCTTCCGCAAGCTGCGGACGGCGTCTTTACACTTAAACGATTATACCCACCTTTGCAAGCACCTTAGCCGTAAGCTCACGGTCAAGGGGATAGATCTTCGTCTTGCCGCACTGGTGCTCACTCTCAAAGCGGAAAAACTGAACGTAGTTCTCTTCCATATCCTCAGAGCTGTACACCCTCGCTAAGATGTAGCTGTGCTTTATCGCGTAGTAGTTCACAGGCTTTAATCTCATTATCGCCTTAGGGTCAGAGTTCATTTCCGTGCCGAGAGTGTCAAACCCGTCATCAACATAGTTTATCTTTCTCAGTTTAAGGTCTCTCAGCCTCTTTTCAAGCTCCGTTTCGGGGCTTTTTTTCTTTCTGAAAAACATATCATTTCTCCCCGAGAAGTCTCTCGAGCAGCACCTCGCGGCACTCCTCCTCCAGCTTGTCGTTCACAGCGGCAGGAGTGTATTTCTCACCCGTCTGCCTGCTCATGCAGTAGCTTATTATCCTGTCGCTAAGCTTCGGGTTTTTTGAAAGCAGCGGCCCGTGCAGGTATGTCGCGATGACATTCTCCTCCATATATCCCTCAATGGCGCTTGAAAACTCATTCCCGTTGCCTGCAAGCACCTTTCCGAACTCAGTCTTAACGCCCTTGGTCTGGCCGCCATGGTTCTCAAACCCGATGACCTTGTAGCTCTCACCGTCTATCTTAGTCTCTATCACGATATTGCCTATGCAGCGCTTTCTCTTGTCTGAGGACGCTTCGGTATAGTAGTCAAAAAGGCCGAGGCCCTTGATTTTCTCACCGTTTGAATCAAGGTAATACTGCCCCAGCAGCTGATATCCGCCGCAGATCATCAGAAGAAACGCACCATTTTCATAAGCTGCCCTTATCCCATCGGCACATTTGAGAAGGTCGTCCGCCAGCATCTGCTGTTCAAGGTCAGCTCCTCCCCCGAGGTAGATGATATCCGCACTTTCAAAGTCCGTATCGGTATCCCCTATTATACGCCTGCTCACCTTCAGCTCTATCCCGCGAAGGCCGCAGCGGTATTTCAGTATCTCAACATTGCCGCTGTCACCGTAAAGGTCAAGGAGATTAGGGTACATATGCAAAAGCTTCAGCTCAGCCATTTGCCTCTCTCCTTTCCTTATAGCGCTTTATTGCCGCTCTTGTCGGCTGAACGGCGGTGTAGTTCGCTATAGCGAATTTACGTCCGCTGTTTTTGAAAAGCTCCTCCATCGCATCGTCAAGGTCAGGTCTTACAACTATTTTGTCAGGATCATAGCCCGAGCACTTTATCCTTATTGCGATATCATAGGCTCTCGTTCCCGATGTGACCACACGGGTGACATCACGGAAGATAGAGAAGTTTATATCCCATATCCACGAAACATCATGGCCGTCCGCCAGATTGTCATTGAGCACGAACAACAGCTCCTTCTCGCATTCCTGCTCGTTCATTACCCTGAGCGTCATATTCGCCCCGACAGGGTTTTTCGCAAGGTTCACCATTAGCTCGCTTCCTGCGATGTTGAAGGTCTCAAGCCTGCCGTTATTCACCTCAAAATGCTCAAATGTGTCGTGAAGTATCTTCTTGTCAAAATCATAAAGCTTTGCAGCAGTGTATACAGCAGCAAGATTATACATATAATAGATGCTGTTGTGCGCTGTTTTGTAGGTCTCGCCGTCTGCCTCAAAGGAGGGTGCGCTCAGGTCAACGTTTTTGATGAGAGTGAACGGCTTGTCCTCACCGAAGCGGCATTTCGGGCAATGGAAGCGCCCCACATGAGAATACTGGTAGTAGTCATACACAAGCTCCGTATCACAGAAAGGACAGAACTTTCCCTCTCCGACCTCATAGGGCTCATCGGTGGCGCCGCTGTAGCGCTCTACGCTGAAATAAAAAATGTTCTTGTTGTTCGGGTTTGCCCTGCCGAGCCTAGCCACATTGGGGTCATCGGCATTGAGAACGACATTGCCCTCAAACGTCTCAAGAAACTTTTTCACTTTAAGGATAAGGGTCTCGACCTCGCCGTTTCGGTCAAGCTGGTCGCGGAAGAAGTTCAGAAGAACAAGAGTCTCCAGCTTCAGCTTGGAGTATATTACCGGCACATGGGATTCGTCCGTCTCCAGCACCAGGTAATCGGCCTTTACTCTTCCCTTCATATCGCAGTTAGCCAGCAGAAGCGAGCAGATACCGGTATCGAGGTTATTGCCCTGTGTGTTTGTAATTATCTTGCCCTTGCCCGAGGCAAAAATATGGCTCAGATAATTTGTGACAGAGGTCTTTCCGTTGGTGCCTGTCACCGCGATGATAGGACATTCCACCTTGAATGCTTTAAGGCAGTCCTTATTCAGTGTCCACAGCACCAGCCCCGGGGCATTTCCCGCATCTCTACCGATAAGCCTCAGGCACTTGACCATAAACTTTCCGAACCATATAGTCAAAGAATTTTTTACACTCATAGCTATTCTCCAAACAAAGTTTCATACATACACATTGTAAAACAAATCCCCTAAATTGTCAAGTGGCAGGGGCTAGCCCCTGCCTGCGTTTGACAATTGTGAAAAAATATGATATAATAGATTATTATTATCCGCAATCAAAAGACAGGCACCTACCGGTGCGGAAAGTGAGGAGAGACTATGGCAAATCAGAATGCAAGATCACTGCTTTATAAGCGCTTTATAGAAAACAATACCATTGACCCTAAGCTTTATGATAAATATATAGTAAAAAGAGGTCTCAGAAATGCCGACGGCACCGGTGTTATGGCCGGCCTTACCAACATCTGTAACGTTCACGGTTATGTTATGGACGAGGGCGTAAAGGCACCTATACGCGGCCAGCTCATCTACAGAGGCTATAACATAAAGGACCTTGTAAACAATGCCGTTAAGGAGAACCGCTTCGCATATGAGGAGATAGTCTATCTCCTGCTTATGGGCGACCTTCCCAACAGGGATGAGCTTGCTGCATTTCAGGCTATGCTTGCCGAGAGCAGAGCCCTTCCCGGTGATTTCTTTGAGGATATGATACTTAAAGCCCCCTCTAAAGACATTATGAACAAGATAGCAAGATCTATCCTTGCTCTGTATTCATATGATGACGACCCCGAGAACCGTTCTCCCGAATACGAAATGGCAACGGCTATCTCGATAATATCCAAAATGCCGAACATTATGGTTTCCGCATATCAGGTCAAGAGACGTTCCTTTGACGGAGCAAGTATGTTCCTGCATCCGTTGGTAAAGGGTCAGTCAACGGCTGAGATGATCCTATCCGCCCTCAGACCCGACAGACAGTTCACCGATGCTGAGGCAAAGCTTCTCGACATCATAATGCTCCTCCATGCAGAGCACGGCGGCGGTAACAACTCCACCTTTGCCTGCAGAGTGCTCACATCTTCCGGCACAGATTCATACTCCGCATACTCGGCAGCAGTCGGCGCCCTGAAAGGTACACGTCACGGCGGCGCAAACAAAAAAGTCTCCGCCATGCATGAGTGCATAAAAGAGCACGTTCACAACTGGGAGGACGACGGCGAGATCGCTGATTTCCTCACAAAGATACTGAAAAAAGAAGCGTTTGACGGCTCAGGCCTTGTATACGGCATGGGGCACGCGGTCTACACCCTTTCAGACCCCAGGTGCGAGATACTTAAAGAGAACGCATTCAGGCTCGCCAAGGGCACTGAATTTGAAAAAGAATTCAGACTTCTTGACTCTATAGAAAGGCTCACCCCTGAGCTTTTTGCAAAGGTCAAGGGCAACGATAAGGTAATGTGCGCAAACGTTGATATGTACTCAGGCTTCGTTTACAGAATGCTTGGCATACCTGATGACCTGTTCACGCCTATGTTTGCAGTTTCCAGAATGGCAGGCTGGTGTGCTCACAGGTTTGAGGAGCTCGTGACCGGCAAGAGGATAATCAGGCCTGCTTACAAGGCAGTTGCAGGCAACAAAAAGTATATACCTCTGAGCGAGCGCTGAACACAGAAAAATATTAAAGGCAGCATCTCCGTTAAGGAGAATGGCTGCCTTTTTATTACGCCTGTCTTGACTATCTGTAATTTAATGCCTTACCTTTCCGAACAGGCTGCCGAACTGTTCCATAAACTTTTCGCATACAACTGCACCGCCCTCGGCATTCGGGTGGCCGCCGTAAACTGCCGCCGACGGGTCGTCCTCTGTCGATAAACATCCAGCAAAGTCAAAATACTCAGCGCCTGTGCTCTCTGCCGTGGCCTTTTCAAGCTCGTTGAGGGTAACTCTTGTATCTTCAAGTGCGCCCGTGTAGTCCTGCGGCGGAGAATTGAACAGTATCGTCTGTGCGCCGACACCCTCAAACTGCTCAAGTACAGACCTGAGGTTTGTGTTTATATCATCGGCATTGTCTCCTGTCTCAGCCCCGTAAGCGCCCGAGCCTATATCATTCGTGCCGAAAGCAACTATCGCATAGTCACAGTTGAGAGATCTTCCCAGCCAGTTGTTGCTCTGTGCGCAGTCGCTCGCTCTTGACCAGCCCAGCCCTGCATTGTAGAATGCATAATCCGAACCAAGCTCCTTTGCTATCCTTGCAGCCCAGAATTCAAACGTCATATAATCTGTCATACAGCCCTGCGTTATCGAATCTCCGATAGCCGTTACCCTGCCCTTGACGTCTCTCTTAGCGCCTATATAAACAGGCAGCGGCACTTCATCTGTGTAAGCAAATTCTTCCTCGGGGTCGTCAGGGTCATCGTTCATCCCGGAGGACGTAAGGTTCGACATCTTGATGCAGGGTATATCGTCGCCCGTCAGTGTCCACTCCCACACAAGGTAATGCCCCTCAGGTATATCAATGGTAACAGGGTCGCTCCAGAAGGTGTCTCCCGGGGCAACTTCTCTGCCGGCACCGCCCGCAAATGTCACAGGTATCTTCTCTCCAGCAGTGTCATCGGGGCCTGTTCCGCCGTCATAAACGCAGGCCGAGCTTATCGTGTAAGCGCCTCCCTGCTGCCCTACATATGCCCTCGCCCCGTTATCATAGGTAGAATCCACCGTGTTTGAAAAATAGAATGCGTATTCAAGCTCTCCGTATTCTTCAAGCGGGATATAAGCCCTGTAGGCAGTATTGTCGGAATGTCTGAGCATATAATTGTTTCCTGTCGCCAGATACGTATTTGAAACATAGGTCTCAAAATTACTGTCCGCGATTATACAGGTATCGATTATCTTCTCCGTCTGAGTTTTGCTCTCCGTTTCCTTATTTCCGGCAGAGGAAGCCGCGTCCTCACCGCAGCCTGAAACGATCATCACAGCTGCCGCGCACAAAAATGCAGCCGCTCTCCTCCCTCTTATCATACAGATCACCTGGCCCTTCTTTACTTTAAATCTGTCACATTTATTATAGCACAGTATTTCTCAATTGTAAAGCACCAGATCTCACAGCTTATTCTCCATAATTCGCCCTGCCCAAGATATATAATACTATCAAAGGGGGCAGTCAGATGAAGGACATTATAAAGATCTCTGTTGTTTTTACTGTTTTTGCGGCACTGATACCTGCTATCGTGTTTTTGAGTGCAAAGGGCAGGGCTGCACAGCCGGCAAAGGCTGAACCCTCACCCTCTGAGAAGGTATACATAAAGGTTCTTGATGAAAAAAGCGGCAAGGTCACAGAATACGAGGAAACTGACTTTACCGTGCTCTCCCTTATGGCGCAGATACCCTCAGGCTATGAGGACGAAGCTATAAAAGCTCAGGCGGTGCTTATCAGGACCTATCTTGCAAGGCGGAAGGCCGCTGAGAAAAGTTCCCCCGACAAAGCTCTCAAGGGCGCCCTGCTCAGCACCGACAGATCAAAATACCAGACATTTTTCACCGAAAAGCAGGCCAAAAAATACTTCGGCAGCGATTATGAGGCCGTATATGAAAAGCTCTATGCACTGGTCATCGATACCGAGGGCGAGACCCTGACCTATAAAGGAGAGCCCGTTGTGCCGGCCTATCACGCGGTATCGTGCGGTGTAACGCGCTCCGCTGAGGACGCATGGGGCGAGGATATACCTTATCTGACCTCAGTGAAAAGTGAAGCCGACAAAAACAGCCCCGATTATGAGACCACGTTCTCCATACCGGTTGATGAGCTCAGGCAAAAGCTTATAAAAGCCTTTCCCGATGCCGATTTTGATGACAGCAAAACGTTTTTAGAGCTTGAAAACGACAAAAACGGCATCATCACGAAGGCAAAGGTCTGCGGTAAAGAGGTCGGCAGCGGAGAGCTCTGCCGTGCGCTGGAGCTTAGTTCTCCGTGTGCCGCAGTGAAGTTTTCGGGCAGCAAGGCCGTGTTCACAGTGAGGGGGCTCGGGCATCTTGTAGGGCTGAGCCTTTACGGAGCGAATGAAATGGCTAAAGGCGGCAAAACTCACCGGGAAATACTTGAATACTATTTCAAGGGAGCAAAAATAACAGACAGAACATCATAAAAACGCCCCGACTAAATTCGGGGCGTTTTTCTTACTTAGATTTGTCTTTCTCTCTTTCGAGCCTGAAAGCTACCGAGCGCTTGAGATATTCCAGATACTCAGGGTCGCGGCACATTGCTTTACCGACATCGTCCGATAATTTTGCTACAGGTCTTCCGTTTACGTACTGAAGCTTGATCACGATATTAAGTGCTCTCTCGCAGGTATCGTTCGAGCAGAACGTGCCGATACCGAAGGAGACCTTGGTCTTGTCCTTGAAGTAGTCGTAGAGCTCCTGTGCGCGGTCAAAGTCTAAGCTGTCGCTGAAAAGAAGCAGCTTTGTCTTCGGGTCAACGCCGTACTTTTTGTAGTGCGCTATCAGCTTTTCTCCCCATGCGTATGGGTCTCCGCTGTCGTGGCGCACACCCGTGTAGTTATTCACCATAGAGCGGTTGAAGTCAAGCAGAAAGAGGTCTGTCGTTACTGTGTCGGTGAGGGCTGTTCCGTTGTCGCCGTCGTATTCGTTGTACCAGTCCTTCATCGCATAGTAGTTCGTGTATGCCAGAGGGATAGAGTCTATGCCCTGATACATCTGCACGAATTCATGTGCGTAGGTGCCTATCGGCGTGAGGTCATACTTCATTGCAAGGTACACGTTCGATGTTCCGACACAGGCCTTTGTCTCCTGCGCGAGCCTGCGGACCACCTCGTCCTCCCACTCGCGTGAGAGCCTTCTGCGGCAGCCGAACTCAGCGAACGAGAAAGTATAAGTGCCGTCATTAAGAGCCTTTATCTTAGCATCAAGCTTCTCCTCTGCGGACTTTCTGAGCGTTTCATAATCGTATTTCAGCCTGAAATACACTTCGTTCACTATCTCAAGAAGGTAGATCTCAAACTGCATTGCCGAGAACAGCGGTCCGTTAACGATTACGGAGAGCTCTCCCTCATCAGACAGCTCCACCTTTACATACTCTCTTATAGGGTGCCACAGCCGCAGGAACTCGACGTAGTCAGCCTTGATAAACCTGATAGAGCGCAGATAATCCAGCTCCTCCTTTTTAAACCGCAGAGAGCACAGCTGATCTATCTGCTCCTCTATCTCCTCAGCCATTTCCCGGGTGAACACAACGTCCTCGTTGCGGCACTTGAAGTAATACTCACCGCAAAGGTCGGTGTGTTTGTGGAAAATGACCTGATTCATATTGAATTTATACAGGTCGGTATCGAGAAGCGATACTACTATTGGGTCAAGTTTCATCACTTGTTCCTCCTCAAATATAGTCTTTTATTACAGATCTCATTTTGACTACTTTACCAATGGTTTCTTCAATCAGCTCTTCATAATTACTGTGATCATCAAAATCCAAGCCGTTGATCTTGTGCAGAATCCTGCATGATTTTTTATTCTCCAAAGGCATCCATTCAAATGAAAAGCCCAGCTTGCCCTCTATTTCTTCTCGCTTAGTGAAAAGATAATCAAATAATCCTTGATTGTTCTGGAACCAGTATTCAACTCCAATGTATGATTCTTTATTCTGTAAGGTGACAGAAATATGTGCTTTGCTTTTTCCTATTGCAATGTCATACCAATGCTTTGTGCTTGCTTTACGCAGATTAAAGGGCTTACCCTTTTTGATCACAGCCTCATTGAATTTATTCCAAAACTCCACTCTTTCTGACTGAGTTTTATTCATTGTTTTGGATTCATCATTATTTTTTGAATCCTTGATAAACTCATTAGGCTGTTCAATCACCTGAAACATGGGTGCAGGATCCGAGTCCCCGATTTTATATGCATGGATTTCAATAAGGAAAAAATTAATCTCCTTAGAAGTATTGTTGTTCAGCCACTCTATAGCACTTCGATGTTCAACTCTTGCTTCTTTAACTATCCAGACGATGACCTTTGCATCTAAACCAGAAGCATAGGTTATTATTTTACCAAGATGATCATGGTTTGAGCTTTCAAGCTGGTTTTCTATTATAACTTTTACACCGGAAGTTTCATCAACCGCAAACAGGTCACATCTATACGTACCAACATAGGCCTCCTTATTTACATCTGTTAAAGAAAGACCAAGTATTTCATTCAAATATTCGATATTCTCATCTTTTGACAGCCATTCAGAAAAATCATACTGTTCATGTTTCCAAAGCTCTCTGATATCGACTTCTTTAAATTTTCCTATTTTCATACGTTTCACCTTTCTGTGATCTTCTTCTGTCAGTTCGATCAGACGTTTTAATGCCACAACAAACCAGCTGCGTGTCTTTTCTTCCATCAAACCCGAATTACACCAGTGAGTTATATATCTCCAATGTGAAAGTATCGCTGAACCAAGCAGCATTACATCATTGATCTGATTTGAAATCTTTGATAATCTTTCGGTGTGATAAAAAGCATCTTCAGAAAAAGTTCTGATAAAGCTCTCACCACTATCCATTGTAAAGCCTAGATCAAGGCATTCTGCTCCAAAGCTAATCTCAACATCTCTTTCCAAAGTATTCCTGTCTGTATACAAAAGATAGTATTTTCGGGCAAATTCATTAATTTTAGAATTTTCTAACATTGTTACTCCTGCCAAATCAATTCTTCCTTCCAGCTTTGAAAGCATCTCCCTAATCTATTTCTCGGCCCACACTCCCGGGCCGCACCTCTCGTCTATGTGCTTTTTGAGCGATACTCCGCCTAAATTACGGCTGTCGCACATTTTCAGCTTTTTGTTTTTCTTTGTTACCACTATCACCTGATAGGTGTTATACTCTCTGTACTTGTAGCGAACGTGCCCTCTGCGTATCCTCCTGGTGCCGGGAATGGCCTCGGTATGCCATTTTGGACGGATATACACCTGCCTGATATCATCATATCTCACTGCCGTCATACCCTTGTTCGTGCCTATAAGTATCTCCGGCGTGACATACATATCAACCCCCGGCAGCCATTCGGACTCACTGCGGTTTGCCTGTTCGTCTATCTCCTCAGGTGTATACCTGACGCTTCCGCAGGCAGGCCTCAGGTGCTTTATAACGTTCAGTGTCCTCGACCAGTGCATACACAGGCACGTCACAATAAGTATCGTTATCCCGAAAATAAGCCCTACCGGGTGCCGGTCAGTCAAACGATCCATAAAGCTTATATCAGAGCAGTCAAGATAATAATGCGCCGCCCTTGCTTTCAGCTTATCCCGGCCGGTATAATAGTTATTGTTCTCAAAATACTCTGCCGCTGCCTTTTCAACGTCCTCTCTGCTCTCGGAAAACCCCTGCAGAACGCCCTTGATCTTTGCATGGCCGGTCTTTCTGAACTGTTCGACCTCGTCCTTGACATACGTTGCAAGAATGGCGTTGTCCCCGACCTTGACCATATAGTAATTCGGATACAACTCCTCAGGCATCTCGGTCAGCTCGACCGTATAGATCGAATCGTCTGCCAGCCCCAGAATATCGTCGAATACCAGCTCTCTTTCTGCATACACATCAGCATACGTATAATAAAAGCTCATAGCGCACAACGCGATACCGAGCAGCAGCATTGTCACCAGCACCCATAGTCCCAGCGCATTATTCTCCACCTGTTTTCTCAGGTGCTCGTTCTGATATTTTATCTTCATACTCTCTCCGGATCAGTTCTTATCTTCCCTGCCGCTGATATGCTCGGCTATCAGCCTGAAAACTCTGAGCTCCCGTTCTATCATCGCATGATCCTCACGCTTTGCAAACTCTTCGTTTATCCTGATGACCTCCTGCAGCTCCATAAACGCAGGCACGAAATCCGCTTCCTTCTCATTCTGAGACAGCTGCGTCTGCTCCTGTCCGTCCTCGGCCTCGCAGAAGTAATAATAGTTATCCTGAATAAAAACAGGCTCATGCCTTCCCTTCTGTATCCTGTGCACATACCCGAATTCGCGCACGGTATCTGCCTTAACGCTCAGGCCTGTCTCTTCCTTTACCTCTCTTATCATAGCAGTAATGTTGTCTTCTCCGTCCTCTATACCGCCGCCCGGCAGTTTGCAGTAACCGTATTTCCTGCTGTAGATCACCGCTATCCTGCCGTCACGAAAGATTATACCCCTTGCCGACGGCCTGCTGAACGCTTCACCGTCAGGGTCATAATCCTTTTTGTCCATATCAAACAGAAGTTTCATAAAACCTTCCTCTCAGAGTGATAACTCTCACCGTGCATCAACTGATTTTATATCGCAGTCTCCGTTCCCGGGTCGAATGACGGCATCATCTCGAGCTTGAAGAGGTTCAGCTTGTGCAGGCGGTCTATTCTCGCCTTCTTCTCCTGATCCTCTATCTCACCCGTTCTGATGTAGCGGTCAAGCTCAGCATAGGTAAAGCCGAGATTATCCTCGTCCGTCAGTCCTGAAAGTCCGTCGATCGGGGGCTTGTCCACCAGCACGTCAGGCAGCCCGATAAGCCTGCCTATCTCCTTCATTTCCTGCACCGTTATATGCGAGCACGGGCTGAAATCACCTGCCGCATCGCCGTACCTTGTCGAATAGCCTACCCAGTCCTCGGAAAGGTTGCAGGTGTTCGCAACGCGCCCGTTATTGCTCTGAGACACCGCATAAAGCGTTGCCATTCTAATCCTTGCGGGCAGGTTCGTCCTGCTCTGCTTTGAAAGCTCAAACGGCACTGCATTCGTCACACCGTCAACAGCGTCCTTGATATTTATGATATAGTGCTTTATCCCCAGATGTGAAACGAGAAGCTTAGCCATACCGATATCTGCCTGCTCACCGCATGGCATCAGCACACCGATGACCCTCTCCTTACCCAGTGCCTCAACGCAAAGCGCCGCAACTATCGAGCTGTCCTTACCGCCCGAAATACCTACCACTGCATTGCAGTCCTTACCGTTCTCCTCAAAAAAATCTCTTATCCACTGAACACATTCGTCCTTTACCTTTTTTGCATCAAACATTTTTTAACCCTCCTCAATTATATCTATCTGACAGCTTTTCATTGTCGCAAGCGCCGCATCATGTGCCGCAGGCGTAACCCCTGCACAGCAGGCAGCATCAACGCTGACAGGCACCTCAGGGAAATTCGCCTTTATCACCAGCGCATTTGACACAACGCATATATCCGTACACAGCCCTATCAGCTCAACGCTGAACTCCTCATCACCTGCTGCCTCTTTTATAAGCTGGGGCAGCTCAACACTTCCGAAGGTGTTTTTCTCAACGGCCGTATAGGCTTTCCCCTCAAGCGCCTCTGCGATATTCACATCAAGTCTCCAGCCGTCAGTGCCTTTTATGCAGTGCTCTACCGGCAGCTTTTTGCCCTCGGCGGTATCGAGGTAATTTTCAAAGTGCGTATCATAGGTCACAAAAATATCGCCGTCGAACCCTCTTATCTTCTCAGCTGCCGCAGGCACTATCGCCTGAGCCTCAGCCGTCCCGAGAGAGCCGTCAATAAAGTCCTTCTGCATATCAACAACTACAAGTATCCGTTTCATGCTATCATCCCTTCATTTTCAGAATAAAAAATCAGATCGCTGATATTATAGCATATATCTAACTAAAAGTAAAGCGCGGGTGCAAAAACAGAGATCATTACCGTTTTGTGCGCGATGCCCAGCCGTGCGGCGAGCACTATAACATATATCTGACTAGAAGTAAAGCCACGCGATCCACCTCGACCCAACAAAAAACAGAGCACCCTCAGGTGCTCCGTTATCTGTCTTATTGATACTATGGATTTGTATATTCCTTAACAGGATCCGGATATACTCTGTAGGTAGGTCCGCTGTTACCGCTGCCTCTGGAATATCCGGCCCATATCTCTATCCTTTCGGGGTCATCATTGCGATAGCAGATAAGCCAGAGATCGGTTCTCTGCCCGTTAGGATGAGTTGTGTGCTTCATTATCCTTCCGGTCTTCTCTGCGGTATAGCCAAGGTTCGCATCCAACGCATCACAGAAGGTCTGTGTCTCGTTGTTGCCCTTGAACCAGTTGTTATTCGTCTGGTTGTCATAATACGAATTTGCCGCACCGGTACACTTGCATACAACAACAAGCTTGTAAGACTCAGAACCCGCATTAGTAACAGTCGTAACGTTCGGCTTCATAGTGTTGTGCTGATAAAACGAACCGTAAGCCGCATCATTCTCCATAAGCACAGCCCTGACAGAATTATACATCTGCTTTGCACTTGCGATATCAGCCTTTGCATTTGCCTTCTTGATGTAATTCATCATCGTAGGCACAAGTATCGCCGCGATGATACCGATGATAGCAATAACAACTATCAGCTCTACCAGAGTAAAGCCCTTCTCATTTCTTCTTTTTATAATCTTTCCCTCAATTCTTTTTCCCTTAAATCTTTCCCTCTTAGCAGCGTTTCCCCAAGCCGCTTCTCATAACTCTATAAAAATCTTTTGCTACTTACCGTTAACTAATTACTATAAACATAATACTATATTTTCAACACTTAGTCAAGCATATACATAATCGTTAAAAAATAGTGCACAATTTTCAGCGTTTTATACAATTTTTGCACTGTCTTTTTGTTAACGAGCGCAAACAAATACATATGTTAAAATTTTCAACTAATCATTTCCGGCAGAGCTCAAAATTTCAGGCAACAAAAAAAATCCGTAAACCTAACGCTTACGGATCTGTAAGAACAGCTCCCCCTGTTGGACTCGAACCAACGACCCTTCGGTTAACAGCCGAATGCTCTACCGACTGAGCTAAGGAGGAATACGGGTGTT
>CACXFU010000167.1 GCA_902767035.1 uncultured Ruminococcus sp. | reverse complement strand
TGTTTGGTTGCGGGAGCAGGATTTGAACCTACGACCTTCGGGTTATGAGCCCGACGAGCTACCGAACTGCTCCATCCCGCGATATCTCCTTTTCGGTACCCATAAATTATATCACATCACAGAGCCATTGTCAAGTGTTTTTTTGGTTTTCATTACCTATGTCATATTATATTCCGCTTTATTTAATTTTATTCGGCGATATATACAAATATTGTGTCGTATCTGCGGTTAATTTGTTACGCGAAAATGTTTGCTCACCCCCTTGACAAATCAGGGAGGATGGTTTATAATAATGTAGTGCTTTATTAAATAAAAGCATAAAAGCTTTAAAGTATTGAATTGAAGGAGTGTTTTAATTGGTAGCAAGATGGGTCATCCTAGTCGTCTATCTGGTGCTGATGATAGTGATAGGCGTTTACTACAGGAAGAAGACTGCCAACGTCAATGACTTCGTTCTCGGAGGAAGAACTCTGGGACCCTGGTTCACGGCGTTTGCATACGGAACATCTTATTTTTCAGCCGTAATATTTGTCGGCTATGCGGGCAAGTTCGGCTGGTCATACGGAATTGCATCAACGTGGGTCGGTATAGGCAACTGTCTGATCGGTTCATGGCTTGCGTGGAAGATTCTCGGAAAGAGAACGAGGATAATGACCAAGCACCTTGAAGCTAAGACAATGCCTGAGTTCTTCGAGAAAAGGTATAACAGCAAGCCCCTGAAGATCGCTTCGGCACTGATCGTGTTCGTGTTCCTTATCCCTTATACGGCATCTGTTTACAACGGCCTTTCAAGACTGTTTGAAAAAGGCTTCGGTATAAAGTATGAATACTGCATCATTGGTATGGCTGTGTTCACCGCTATCTACGTTATCCTTGGCGGATACAAGGCAACGGCTCTGAACGATTTTATCCAGGGTATCATAATGCTTGTGGGTATCGTTGCGATAGTGCTTGCAGTTCTTAACCTTAACGGAGGCCTGTTCGATTCTGTCGACAAGCTCGGCGATATCAAGGACGCAAACGGCGATACAGGCGTATACAACACCATTTTCGGGCCTGATCCGATAAACCTGCTGGGCGTTGTTATACTTACCTCTCTCGGCACATGGGGTCTTCCTCAGATGGTACAGAAGTTCTACGCTATCAAGGATGACAGGGCGGTTAAGACAGGAACTATCGTATCTACAGTGTTTGCGCTGATAGTTGCCGGCGGCTGCTATTTCCTCGGCGGATTCGGAAGGCTCTTTGCTAAGCCTGCAGAGGGCGGACTTCCTGAGGGCGGTTCTGACGCTATAGTGCCTATAATGATGGACAAGCTCCCGTCTGCACTTTTCGGCCTTGTTATAGTGCTCGTGCTTTCGGCATCGATGTCCACCCTTTCGTCACTTGTGCTCACCTCAAGCTCAACTCTCACAATAGACCTTATCAAGCCTATGATGAAGGGCAAGATGGACGAGAAGAAAGAGCTTCTCACGATGAGGATATTCATTGCGGCATTCCTTATAGTATCTGTCATCATAGCTCTTATCACACTTGAAAATCCTCAGACAGTTATCTCAAGCCTTATGGGTATTTCCTGGGGCGCACTTGCAGGTGCCTTCCTTGCGCCGTTTATGTACGGTCTGTTCAAGAAGAAGGTCACAAAGGCGGCAGTCGCTGCAAGCTTTATCTGCGGTGTCGGCATAACTGTAGTGCATATGTTCATCTACACATTCAAGCTCGTGCCGGATGCACCTCTGACACTTGGCAAGCTGAGCCTTGCATCACCTGTTAATGCCGGTGCGTTCGCAATGCTGTTCGGCCTGATAATCGTGCCGATAGTAAGCGCCGTTACAAAGCAGAGCGATGAAGACAAAGCCCTGACTGACGAGATCTTCACCTGCTACGACAACGGTGATCTCTGATAAACAGAAAACATTAAACAGCTGTTCTTCTAAAAGGAGGGCAGCTGTTTTTATTTGCATATAGCAGGACAAAGCCTCATATTATTTTAAGAGGTCTGTATCATAAGGCTGACCTATCTATCTACGGCATCTGAAGGTGGTCATGTGAGAATGAAAAGGCAGGGGTTTCTGAAAAGCTCAGCGATACTGCTTGCAATGATAATCATAACAAAAGCGCTCGGTATTCTTTATAAGGTGCCGCTCACTCTTCTCCTCGGGGGAGAGGGAATGGGGCATCTTTCGGCGGCAATGTCAGTGTTCGCGCCTGTGTTTGCGGCGGCAGTGTCAGGCATAACGCCGGCAGTGGCAAAGCTTACTGCTGAGAACTGCGCCCTGAGACGCTTTGCCAATATGAGAAAGACCAGACGCACCGCTATGAGACTGTTCGGGCTGCTTGGTGCGGCAGGGTGCGCTCTGCTGATCGCGGCGGCTCCGCTGCTCTCGAAGCTGTCAGGCTCGTCTGGCAGCCCTGCGGCGGTGATCTGTGCTGCGCCTACGCTTTTGTTCTGTGCGCTGATGTCGGTTGAGAAGGGGTATTACGAGGGGCTTTCAAATATGGTGCCCACAGCCGTGTCAGAGATAGCGGAGTCAGTGTTCAGGCTTGTGTGCGGACTTGGTCTTGGCTATGCCGCAGGAAGGGTGATGGGACTGTCATCAGAGCTGTGTGCGGCTGCCGCAATACTGGGTACGTCTGCCGCCTCGATGCTGGGGTGCATAGTGATCTTCGTGATGACGCTGCGACGCGGAGACGGCATCAGCAAGGCTGATCTGGAGAGCGACCCCGTTACTGACAGCTCACGCAGGATAAGGTCATCACTGATGACGGTGTGTGCGCCTATAGCGCTTACTACCGTTGTGAACAGCATGAGCGGCTTAATAGATTTGATGACTATACCGAGAGGGCTGACGGCTGCTGCGGTGAAGGCTCCGCACCTGTTTGACAGGATAACGGCAGCAGGCATAAGGGCTGAGGCCGTGCCGAACTTTGTTTACGGCTCATATACTGCGCTGGCACTTACTATCTTCGGCTTTGTGCCTACGGTGACGGCCATGCTTTCAAAAAGCCTTCTGCCTGAGATAACTGCGGCTCACGCCTGCGGCGATAAGGTGAGACTTAACAAAAGCTTATCACGGCTGATAAGGGCGGCGGCACTGATAGCTATGCCGGCAGGTGCGCTTATAATGATAAGGCCTGAGGAGATACTGTCATTGCTTTTCGGGCCGAGAGCGACCGAGATCTATGCCTGCAGGGAAGCGTTTATGATACTTGGGGCGGCTGCGGTCTTTTCGGGGATAGCTGCGCCCTGCTTTGCAGCACTGCAGCTGACAGGAAGACCGCGTGAGGGTATCAAGATAATGGTAGGCTCAGCCGCAGTGAAGCTGGTGCTCAATCTGCTGCTGGTGAGAATGCCGCAGCTGGGGATATCGGGCGCGGCTGTATCAACGCTGGGCTCGGTGATGTTTATAATGGAGCTTTGCCTTTACAGGCTGAGAAAGCTGACTGGCGGAAGGCTAAGGCCAGCGG
>CACXFU010000166.1 GCA_902767035.1 uncultured Ruminococcus sp. | reverse complement strand
TCCAGTATGTATTCAAGGTATTCACTGCTGCTTGCCATTTGGTATCACCTATTTCAGCATTTTATAAAATCTCAGAGTTTTAAGCTCTCCTCTCACATGGTACCGCATGAATCTTGAAGTAAAGCTTGTAAGCTGCGAAAGATATTTCGGGCTGAGCTTAAAGCTGAACAGCCTGTCATACTCTGCAAGCGCTACAAAGCGGATAGTATAAAGCATCGTTCTGTCCGCTTCGACTATATTCTGTTCGCCCTTATCCTCATAGCAGTTCTGACAAAGCATACTGCCCGACGCTATATCAAGGTACATCATGTCAGACTCGCTTTTCATACACTCTGCACAGCCCAGCAGCGCCGGCCTGAAGCCCGTCTCGCACAGGAGCCTGAACTCAAACACTGCCCTTAAAAGCTCCATATCCATTCTGTCAGTATCAAGAGAGTAAAGCGTATTCAGCGCAAGCCTCAGCACCTCATCGCTCACGGTCTCCTCAGTTGCGATATATCCCAGCAGCTCACAAAAATACATTCCCAGCGCCATTTTTACGGCATCGAGCCTTATATTATAGAAAAGCTTCACCGACTCGCACGAATTAAGGTAATAAACCTGCTGAGAGACGTTCTTCTTTTCCTCAAGGCAGAACACGGAATATGCGAACAGTGCCGAAGGAGACGCATTCTTCGAGCTTTTCTTTCCGCCCCTGATGAACACGTTCACTATGCCCCTCTCAGCCGTAAGTATGCTTATCGACTTGCTCGCTTCACCTCTGTCGCTCTCCCTTATCACGAGCCCCTTCAAGGTCAGCATCCTGTTCTCCCTCTCTCTCGCTGCGGCAGTACGCAAGATAATCTTCTATCCTGCCGCTTTTTAAAAACTTTTCCCAGTATGACATCAAGATCACTCCCCTTTTATTATTTGCAGGGAGCGATCTATTATCAGCGGTCAAGTCTTCCAGTTTTTATTCCAGCCCGAAGTTTTTGATAAGGCCCTCTCGGTTTCTCCAGTCTTCCTTGACCTTTACCCAGCACTGCAGGTTCACCTTTATGCCGAAAAACCCTTCCAGCTCTTCTCTAGCCTGAGAGCCTATCCTTCTGAGCATAGAGCCGCCCTTACCGATGAGGATACCCTTGTGGCTCTCACGCTCGCAGTAGATAGTCGCATCTATATCGAGGATAGCTTCACCCTCGCGGTTATCTCGCTCATTAAGACGCTCGATCGTCACGGCGATACCGTGCGGCACCTCTTCATTCAGGTTGAGAAGTGCCTTCTCCCTTATCATCTCAGCCATTATCACCTTTTCAGGCTGATCCGTAAACTTGTCATCAGGGAAATAATGCGGCCCCTCAGCTGCATTTTCCTCAAACAGCTTCATAATGATATCAAGCCCGTCGTCCTCGGCAACGCTTATCGGCACGACCTCTTCAAAATCATAAAGGGCAGAATATTCGCTTATTATCTCAAAAAGCTTTTCCTTTTCCCTGATAAGATCGGTCTTGTTTATCGCAAGTATGACCTTTGTTTTCTTTGAAAAGCCCTGAACGAGCTTTTTCTCGCTCTCGTTCGGCTTTTTGGTGCAGTCAGCCATCATCAGTATCAGCTCACCCTGCGAGACCGACTCGTTCACAGCCTTCAGCATATGCTCACCAAGCTTGTTGTGAGCCTTATGAACTCCGGGGGTGTCCAAAAAAACGTACTGTATATCATCTCTGGTCAGCACACCCGTTATCCTTGTTCTCGTTGTCTGCGGCTTTGAGCTAACCGCAGCTATCTTCTCGCCCACCAGCTTGTTGAGCAGTGATGACTTTCCTGCATTTGCCCTGCCGACTATCGTTACGAACACACTTTTGCTCTTACCCATTTTTTATTTCCTCACTGTCATTTTTATTTTCCCCTGCGAACACCCATACCAGCCACAGCACCGCTGCTCCGGCAAGTATGCACAGTCTGTAAGGCCTGTCCGTCAGCACGTCCCATATATGCGTAAACGCAGCTGTATCCCACAGGATATACACAGCGCATATCACGCTCATAAAAGCCACAACAAGGACTGCACCCGCGGCACAGTCCTTTGCCTTTTTTGCCATATCGTTTTTTTCGGGAGAGACAAGATCAACTATACTCTCGACCGCAGTATTCAGAAGCTCCGACGCGATCACCGCACCTATGCACAGATAAAGCACAGCGTTCTCACAGGCTGACAGCTCATAAAACCGCATCACCCAGATCACGAACGCCGCAGCCCCAAGATGGAACCTCATATTTCTCTCCGTGCGCACAGCGCCTGCCAGCCCCTGTGCCGCAAAGCCGAAGCTTTTTACAAACCGTTTTATATTAGTTCTTGTGTGCATGCTCTTCGACAAAAGTCTCATCTCTCGAAATGCCGAGCTGAGACAGGATCGCTTCCTCCTTCTCACGCATTATGCGCTCCTGGAGAGGCCCCTCCTCATGGTCATATCCCAGAAGGTGCAGCATAGAGTGCACTGTAAGAAAGCCCACCTCGCGCTCCAGCGAATGGCCGTACACCTCAGCCTGACGGTAAGCCGTCTCAAGGCTTATAACAATATCTCCGAGAAGCGATGCTCCCGTTTCGTGGTCTATGTCGTAAACGCCGTTTTCACCGAGAGGGAAAGAAAGCACATCGGTAGGCCTGTCAATATTTCTGTGCTTGAGGTTGAGCTCATGTATCTGCTCATCGTTCACAAACGATACCGACACTTCATAGTCATTTTCAAACCCCTCATACTCCGTCACAGCATGGCAGCAGCGCCTGATAAGCATCCTGATGCCAACAGGCACCTTTATGTCCGTCTGATCGTTCGATATCAAAACCTTTACCTTTCCCATATTTAACACCCTTTTCTATATAGTTTATCTGTTATCCTTCTTTGCATATTTCTCATATGCAAGTATAATGTCCTGTACTAATTTATGCCTTACAACATCCTTGTCCGAAAAACGGTTTATCTCTATCCCGTCAATGCTTTTCAGAACATTCATCGCCTGGATAAGACCTGATTTTCTCTGATCGGGCAGGTCTATCTGAGTGATGTCTCCCGTGATAACTATCTTTGAATTGAAGCCCAGACGCGTCAGGAACATCTTCATCTGCTCATGAGTCGTGTTCTGTGCCTCATCGAGAATAATGAACGAATCATCGAGCGTGCGCCCTCTCATATATGCAAGAGGTGCTACCTCTATGCAGCCTCTCTCCTGCTGTCTCGCAAATGTCTCGGGGCCCAGCATCTCAAACAGAGCGTCATAAAGCGGCCTGAGATAAGGATCCACCTTGTTCTGCAGGTCTCCCGGCAGAAAGCCCAGCTTTTCTCCCGCTTCGACCGCAGGCCTCGTCAGTATTATCTTCTCACACTCATGCGACTTGAATGCCTTCACTGCCATAGCCACCGCAAGATAGGTCTTTCCCGTTCCCGCAGGGCCGACGCCCAGCACTATCGTGTTGTTCTTTATCGCATTTATATACCTTTTCTGCCCGAGCGTCTTTGGCTTAACCACCCTGCCGCTCATCGTAACACAAACTCCGCCGTCCGAAATATGACTTATCTCGTACTGCTTGCCCTCCTCAACAAGAGAGAACACATACCTGATAGTCTGCTCAGTCAGCTGCTCACCCTTGTTTATCACGGTTATGAGCGCCTCTATCGCCTGTGACGCCTTGAAAACGCTCTCCTCATCACCGCTTATTTTTATATTATCGCCCCTGCAAAGTACCACAACTGAGTATTCCCTCTGGATAAGGTTCAGGTTTTCGTCGTAATTTCCGCAAAGGCTCAGCACTGTCTCCAGTCTGTCAACACTTATTGCTTTTTCTGCCATTATCAGACTTCCGTTTCCATATACGAAATTTACGATAAATCTCCGAAAACGATTTATCACAATTAGTATATCACATCTTCAAAAAAAATGCAACACATTTCTGTCAAAACTCTACAAAAATTTCAGACATTCTAAAGCAGAGTTACTAAAAATTTTTATCACTGAGACTTCTCCTCTTCCTTTTTAAAAAGCTCTCTCCCGAACTTATCCTTAGGCACAAAGAAGCTGACCTCTCTGCAAAGCTCACCGTAGAGGGTATATTCGGCAGTCACAGTCACGCTGTCAGCGTCTGTCTTCTGAGACAGAGAAACGTTTCTTATCTCATATCCGCCCAGAAAGTTCTTCTCATAATCCTTTTCCTTCTCATATGCCAGTGCGAGCGCCTGCTCGGGAGTAAGCTGTGTATCCTCAGTTTTATAGGGCATAAGCTCATCGCTCTCTATCCCTATCGGCAAAGGCAGCCCCAAAAATTCTATAGCCGTTTTTCTCTCATTCACCTCAAAATTCCCCTCAGGCACAGAGAAAAACAGAGGCAGTCTCGCATCAAAAAAGCAAAAGAACCTTTTTGTCTCACTTCCGGGTGAGAACACCTGCGTCTGTGCCGTCAACGGCTGAGTGAATGTCAGCGTCCTCTCAAACGTACCCAGAACCTTTCCCCGTGAACGCGCATAGGTTATCTCGGTGTCGATGTTCTCCCTGCCGTCTATCCATGTTGAGGTGTTTGTAACTATCTCGCCCGAGACCACAGTGTCTCCCTTTGAAACTCCGCTCCCGACAGGTATCCTCACCTGCCCGTCCTGTATCTCGATAGTTTCTATCACCCCGTTCTCACAGGCCACCAGGCTGCTGGGATAAACGTCTCTTTCGTGCTTCATCTGCACATCGGCTTCTATCACATCTATTATCAGAGAGTTTCCCTTTCTCGTTATCCCGGCCCAGGATATCCCCTCGACCCTCTGCTTCAGTGCTCTCTCCGTCTTAACAATATCTATCGACGGTATGAACGTTCCCGTGCCTATGCCCTCTTCCTTCAGAACTGCCATTACCGCGCTTTTTATCTCAGGGTCATCATCAAGTATCTCAAAGCGCGCCACACGGTTTGAAAGATACACCCCAAGGCATACACATATCAGTATTCCTGCAGCGAACCCCTTACGAGATATCAGCGTATGTATCAACCACGCTATCGTGCTTTCATACTGGCTCACTGCATCTGCTTTGCAGCTTCGGCACAGCTCCTCAAACGCGGCGCAGTCCTCAGCCGCCACCTTTATCCGCGCAGTGTCTCCCCTTTTTCTCAGCGCACAAAACATTATCCCCTCGCCCGGCAGCTTTCTTATCACCCTGTCAAGCCCCTCGCCGCCGAGCCTGTACACCCTGTAGCCGAATATCATTGCTGAGCACTTCTTTCTCTGTGCCTTCTTGACGCGATAGCCACGCTCTCGATAACGCCCCTCACCTCTACCGACCTGTTTTTATAGTCGGCAAGCTCCAGCTCGCGCCCTCTGACCGTTACCTCAAAGCGTCCTGCTATGGCTCTCGCTACGCTGCCGTTGCATTCGAGCACCCCTTTGCAGTCCTCTATCACAACGCTCGAGTTGCCGTTTATCCCGACATATGACCCAAGTGATACCAGCTCACTCACTCTTCCGAAAAATGAAAACACAGGTTTTTTGCTCATGTTATCCCCCGTTTCTTTAGTCTGCGTTCTGTAACATTATAATTATATTATCGCGACGGACAACATATACATATGAAAAACGGAGGTGTCTATGAAAAAGCTTATTGACAGATTTATTATCCCGCTGCTGTGCGCTCTGGCGGCAGGGGCAGCCTTTGCCGCGCTGACAGTATTCTCCGATGAGGTCTCTCAGGCAGTGCAAAGCGCTGCTCTGCGCTGCATGAACGTTATGATACCGTCTCTCTTCGCAGTAACTGCGCTCTCGTCGCTCCTTATCGACACCGGTCTCTGCCGCCTTGCTGCCGTGCCCTTTCACCCTATAGCGAAATATATCTTCCGCCTGCCCGATGAGCTTTTTATCATCGTCCTTTTATCGAACGTCTCAGGCTATCCCGTCGGTATAAGGCTGCTCTCCGAGCTTTACAAAAAAGGCAGCATCACCAGAAGGACCGCAGAGCTCCTCTCCTGCTGCTGTTACTGCGGAGGCCCCGCCTTTTACGCATCTGCCATTGGCCTTGCCCTGTTCGGTGATACCAAAGCAGGGCTGACAGTGTTTTTATCGATCGCCTGCACTAATCTCATCACAGCCGCTGTGATAGGCCGCATTTTCAAACCTGAATTCACAGGGCAGAAATCAAGCCCTGTACTCACCGCTGAGATACTTAACTCCTCTGTCCTATCATCAGGCAGAGCAATGCTCGTTATCTGCACCTTTATCATAGCCTTCAGCGTACCCAGCGCCATAATAGATGCCTTGGGCGTGACCGGCAGGATATGCGCTTTCTTCGGGGCTGGCAGCAATTCCGAGGTGCTTCTGCGCTCCTGCCTTGAGATCTCAAACATCTCAGATATCACGGGCGTTCCCTACGGGCTTCTGCCTGAGATATCGGCAGTCTGCTCCTTCGGCGGGCTGTGCATAATCCTCCAGCTTTGCGCTTTAAGGCATAAGGACATATCTCTCGTACCTTTTCTGATCTCGCGGATACCCTCAGCAGCGGCAAGCTTTGCCATTTGCGCACTGATAAGCAGGCGCATTTTCCCAATAGCTCTGCCTGCAATTTCCGAGCAAAAGCACATTTTCGTCAGAATGAACAATTTTGTCCCGTCATTTTGCTTGATAATGATGATTTTAATACTAAATTTCAAGAAAACACTAGCATTTTCTAAGAGTGTGTGATATAATATCTTTTGATAGAAATTATGTTATATCATATAAAGGAGCTGCATAGATCATGGCAAAGAAAAGTTATTTCGGAAACAGGATCTCGCCTTCATGTTCGTATTGCCTTTTCGGCAACCGTTCCAAGGAGGGAAACAAGGTTCTCTGTGAAAAGCAGGGACTCGTTGATGCAGATTACAACTGCAAGAAGTGGGTCTATGACCCGATAAAAAGAGTTCCCAAGAAACAGCTTGAGATCCCGAACCAGGAAGACGATGTTATCTGATATGACCCTTAAAGCCGTTGGTTTGCCGACGGCTTTTTTGACTGTCCCCCCCAAAAACTACCCGATCGGGTAGTTTATTTTTTTGAAAGATCGTGTTATAATGGTCATATTAATAACTGACAGGAGGATAAAAATGAAATACTGTATCAAATGCGGAGCAGAACTGCTTGATGAAGCTATATTCTGCGGAAAATGCGGCACCAATCAGACCACAGCGCAGCTGTCGGCACCGGCTCAGACCGCACAGCCCGAACCTATAGCCCCGGCACCCGACGGCACAGCCGCCGTAAACAAAAAGTCAAAGCTGCCGCTCGTAATAATTATCTGTGCTGCCGTTTTAGCAGTCGCGGCCGCAGTGTTTTTCCTGTTTATCTTTGATGCCACAAGGATAAACAAATCACCTCAGGAAAAGGCACTCGACCGCTACTTTGAAGCCTGTGAGGAGCTTGATGCAGAAAAAGTTCTTGAAACCTTCACGCCCTCGCCTGACTATAACGTCCTGCATCAGGGCGCATTTATGTTCTGGGAAAGAACTCTGGGCTTTCACAGAGGTATCCCGACATTTCTCGGCCCTCAGCAATTTAGGGTGAAAAACGCTAAGAAGTATTATAAATCTTACGGTCTGGATTACCCTGACGACGTGAAAGATCTTGAAACCATACGCGCGGATGATAAAGACGATCTTGAAAAGCTTTACCCCGATTTCAGCTGTGGTTACGAGCTTATCAAGATGAAGAATGCCGATGATGTAACTGTGTCAATGGTCAATATGGGCTCGATAAACAGCGTACTTGGTGAAGACAATGCCACCGAGATCGACATTAAGGAGGAAATCGAAAACGCTGTAGGCGAAGACGTCGGCGATGTTTATGTTGCCCAGATCAAAATGAAATGGGCCTGCGGCGATATGGAGTACGGCAACGACGAAAGCTGGTGGAAGGATAAGGCCTTCAAAAAGATGATAACCGACAATTTCAGAGACTATGATGATTTCAGCTATTCTACATATGAAAAAGTGGTAAAGTCATACGAAAAAGAAAAATACACAGTGTTTATCTATGAGTGTGACGGCGAATGGTATGTTTACCCGTATAACTTTGCACCCCTGAGAAACACCTACAAGATCGACTGGTAAATATCAAAAAATTAACTTTTTAGCCTGACAAG
>CACXFU010000165.1 GCA_902767035.1 uncultured Ruminococcus sp. | reverse complement strand
TATCATACCCATCATCGTTCCGAAAACGCCCATTACTGCTCTGAGCTTTGAGCGCGAAACGTCACGCAGATTATAACGGGTATTGAAGCTGAGCCTGTCCCAGAACGGAAGCTTTTCAAAAATGCAGGGCTTCGCAGTGGCCGTTACCGCAGGGCGCAGTGCCTCCGAGGGGTGGATCTTCAATATCTTCCGGCAGCTGATAAATGCAGAGCCTGTGCAGATGAGAACGATAAAGGCTGCAAGCAGCACGCTTTTAAGGTCATACCCTGCTGACCAGTTCGGTACGGAATAAAACTCTCCGCCGAACATCTGCACCATTATCCTGCCGAGGGTGAATATGCCAAGCAGAATACCTGCTATACAGCCCAGCGCTGAAAGCACCAGACTAAAGCTTATATAATGGCGGATTATCTTGCTGTTTTTCATACCGAGCGCATTGAGGGTACCTATCTGTGTGCGCTGCTGAGCTACCATTCTCTTCATAGTCGTTGTGATGACGAGTATCGCTATCGCAACAAAGACGAAGGAGAAAATGTAAGAAAAGCTGTCGTGCTGGGCGAGCTCATCAGTCAGGCGGTTGTAGCCGTCAATGCTCTTGCGGTCGGCAAGGTAGGCATAACTGCCGTCAAGCGCCTCTGAGATGTCGTCCTCAAGCTTCAGAGGGTCGCCGTCACAGGTGAAGGTCATCTCATTGTATGACTGAAGCTCCTCCGGCAGCACCTTTATCGAAAAGTATGCACAGCCGATATTGTGAAAATCGGTGTCAGTATCGGTAGATGCGCAGGCAAATTCATATTCCGGGGTGGTTATAAAGCCCTTTATAGTTTTTTCGATATCCTGCCCGAGAACGTGAACCGTAAAGCTGTCACCGAGCTTCAGATCCCATGCATCTGCAAAGCGGTAGAAAAGCCATACGCCGTCAGTGTCCTCAGGGTCATAGTCTGAGCCCTCCGTTATGTAGGGCTTGGTAACTATGCTGTCATTCTGAAAGTAGCAGTATATCTCTGCGGTGTTGAACTTTTCATCTGCCCTGCCGAGCACCTCTGTGCGCAGCTGAACGTCATTGACTTTGCTGACAGCTGCAAGCTTTTGTGCGCTGTCGCTGTCAAATCCTGCACCGTAGAGCCAGCCGTCAGAAAAGTTTGTATCCTTATTGAACTGTACCCTCGCCTTGTTTCCGCCGATAACGTTCGACTGAAAGCCTGTATAGCACCACATCGCCACCAGGGAAAGCAGAAAGATCGAGAAGAACTGCGCAAAATTACCTTTGATGTCGCGCAGCATTTTTCTGTTAAGCATTGCTCCACCGCCTTACCATTCGATCTCGTTTACCGAGAGCGGCTTTTCGTTGGTTCTGACGGAGCTTATCTTTCCGTTTCGCATATGTATGACCTTATTGGCGCACTTGGCTATATCGGCATTGTGAGTTACCAGTATCACAGTGTTGCCCTCCTCTGTGGAAAGCTTCTGGAGCATTTCTATAACTATCTTTCCGGTCTCAGAATCCAGTGCTCCGGTGGGCTCATCGCCGAGGATTATCTTAGGGTTCTTCGCAAGAGCTCTTGCTATCGACACTCTCTGCTGCTGGCCGCCGGACATCTGCGAGGGGAACTTTTTCTTCTGATCCGACAGCCCGACACGGTCAAGCACATCGTCAGGGTCAAGGGCGTCCTTCTTGATATCCTTAACGAGGGCAACGTTCTCATAAGCTGTCAGCCCCGGGATAAGATTATAGAACTGAAAAATAAAACCTATAGTATCAGCGCGGTAATTCGAGAGCTTTTTGTCACTGTAGGCCGAAATGTCATTCCCGTCAACTATCACCTGACCCTCAGTAGGCACGTCCATTCCGCCGAGCATATTGAGCACCGTTGACTTTCCTGCCCCCGAGCGCCCGAGGATCACCACAAACTCGCCCTTGTCGATAGTGAAGCTTACATGGTCGACCGCCACCTGAAGACCCTCGCCCTTACCGTAGGTCTTTACAACGTCTTTGAATTCAACTGCTGTATTGTTCATTTTACTCACTCCTGTTTCAGGTATCATTCAGGCTTTCTTGCCACACAGTGCATACGGCAGAAGCCCCTCTTTTCAAATATCTCCATTTTTAGCCCTGCCTTTTTGCAGAAGCCATCAACATCATTTTTACCGTAAACGGCAACATCACCATTGTGCCGAAGGAGTAGGCCTTCAGACTTTTTGACGGCCTGCTGTCAAGCCTGTCAAAAGCATAAGACCAAACCGCCGATGCGCCGAGAAAATACCCTGCCGCCGCGATGATGCCTATGACAAATGATGCCTGATAATACCACAAAGGCACATCAGCAATATCCCTTCCTACCATATTGCTGACAGCGTAAGGCTCACCCTCACCCATAAATGACAGCAGGCAGTCACTGACACCGCACAGCAGCATCGATATAAAACCCGTCAGCAGACAGGTTTTGCGCTTATTACTATTTATATACTTCATTGATTACACCCTTTGCCAATTATCTACAGCTGCCTGCCCGCAACAGGCGTTATATAGTGCGTTAGTCTTAACTAACTTAATTATAGCACATCTTTTTCCAAATTTCAAGTCCCAATTTAAAGGACAGCAGAGAACAAAGCATAAACAAGGTCGAGGACGGACAGTTCACAGTTTTTCTCCCGCTTACGGATGACGAGCTTGACACCCTGAGCGAAGGCGGAACGACCATTGAGGAAATGTTCTCTCTTGACCTTAAAGCTGAGGACGGGACCGTTCTGCGTATGTTCAGGAACAGACAGAATATTGACCTTATACAGCTTGATGACGGCAGGCTGGCTGATACAATGGGCGAGACAGTGCTTGAAAAGGGCTGTGCCGGTGCGCAAGATCAAGAAGATATCCCCTGCAGAGGTGCTGAAAAACAGAGAATAGGAAAACATAGAAAACAAGAGCGTTCCTTGCCGGAACGCTCTTCTCATTTATCAACCTGTCACTCACTCTCCCCCGATGAGCATCTCATAGGTCACGCCGTACTTTTCAGCAATATCCTTGGCGTAGGACGACCCCTCAGGCTCTGCCAGAGCGACCTTGAAGGAGCGTTTACCATCCTCAGTCCTCATTACCAGCGAGGCGGCACCTGCACCGGCACTCTCACGGGTAAGATCTCCGGCGTCCTCTCCCAGCTTGTGCATATGGGTGTTGTAGATCGTGCGCACAGCTTTTGTAAGCAACGCCTTCACAGAGTCTCTTGCTATGTAGTAGCCCTCCTCAAACGAAGTGGTTGAGAAGGTCTCGTTCAGAAGCAGGAGACTTTTGCTCGTGGCTCCGGAAAATATCTCCCTGAAGCGAACACACTCCTCTCCCAGCCTTCCCAGATCCATAGTCTTGTCCTCGTCTGACGGAAAGTGGGTATAAATGCAGTCACAGGGAACATATCGGAAGCTCTGCGCTGGAACGAAAAGCCCGCCCTGTGCCAGAACAAAGAGCTGCCCGACAGCCTGAGTCATCGTGGTCTTTCCCCCCCTGTTAGCACCGGTGAGAATATAGATCGTGTGCTCCTGATCGAAGTTGAGATCATTCGGAACGATCTCTCTGACATTTTCCATGCTCATAGCAAGCTTGATATTGTAATAGCCCTTTGCCTCCATTGAAGGATCACCCTCAGCGGCCGGCTGAGCTTCGCTGAACACGCAGCCCTTTCCGGTAAGGGTGCCGATAAACTCTGCACACCTGATGTAATACTTAAACTCAGGCACCAGACCTGATATATTGACTATCGCCACATTTGCATACTTTGTAAGCGTGTCTCTCAGCCTTTTCACAAGTGAGCTTAGCATTTTGTTCACCACAGTTTCCAGATAGAACGTTGACCCGCTCACTCCGTCATCGGAAGGGGTGCCAAAGACCGTGCTCTTAGATCTGGTCTCTGCGGCTATGTTGGCCTGTATCGTCATAACACCGAGCTTATTCTTTATAGCGTCGGCAAGGCCGGGCTTGTCCTCTTTGCTGATGAGCTGATAGTGCATATCACCGTCCCAGTCTGAGCTTTCATGTATCTTGTCCTTAGCGGCGATCGCGTCGGAGAAATTGCTGACTATGCCCGACTTCTTGAACGGCTTTTTGTTGACGGAAACAAGCCCTATGCTGACGGCTTCAAAGCGCTCATTGACATTGATGCCGAGGGTGACGCTCTGCACATCGGAAGCCTTCATTTTAAGCTCTGCGATGTCCTTCTTCATATCGGCAAAGCAAGCGTCCTCATAAAGTCCTGTGATGTACTCACTAAGCGATATCAGCCCCTCGGAACGTATCCTCTCATCACTAAGACACTGCCTTAAAGTCTCCACTGTTTTGATGTAGCTGTCAAGCTCGTCAAGGCGGTGAAACAGATGCCAGAGCCCCAGCTCCTCATCGACAGTTTTGTGCATTGAAGAAAAATCTCGCATAAACTGTATTTTTTCAAACAGCTCCGTCAGAGTTTTTCTCAGGTCAGGCAGCCTGACCATATCGCCGAAGATCTGCTGACGGTATATGGCAACATCGGGGTCGTCGGTTATCTGCGAAAGCACATTTGAGATCAGACGGCGCTCTCCGGCGTCGTTTGAGACCTGCTGACAGAACGTGTCAAGGCCGAGATCGTGCATCACATTATCCGGCAGCTTATGGTATTGTGTTTCAGCTCCAATGGGCTGCATAAGGCTGAACCCACCGCTTTGCTTCATATTATCACCTACTTACAGTTTTTTCAAAGGGATACAGATATAGCTGACCGTTTCGGCAGGGTCCTGATCGATGAACCGATCGACCTCTGAAAACCGTCTATCCAACCCTGCATGACGTTCACCGCTTTCCGCTGTGACCAGTATACCACACCGCGGCGGCATATGCCCGACAATTTGTGCTCTCTTTGTCGGGGTACTGTCTACAGCTTTTGTATTCAATAGATCTTGTACAGGCGCAGTGCCTGACATATATATTATACTAAAGGCTGCCGCAAAAGTCAATCGGGGCATCACCTTTGCAGCGAGAAACATATTAGCGCGAAATGCGCTCACTGTGAAAGTCATCGGCGGACCCACAGACTGCACTTTTTCGGTCTGTCTACTTGAAAAAAGGCTGCTCCTGTGATATAATATCAGCAGGCTGATAATATAAAAACAGCATGAAAGCAGGTGAAAAATATGCACACAAGTGTTCTCATAATCGACGATGAGCCTGAGCTTGCGGAATATACAGCAAAGTATTTTAACGTTTCGGGCGTGCCGGCTGAGTATGTCCTGAATGCCGATGATGCGCTCAGCTTTTTGAAAACAAATACCTGTTCTCTTATTCTGCTTGACATAAATCTCGGCACCGATTCGGGCTTTGACCTTTGCCGCGAGATAAGAAACACCATGACCGTCCCGATATTCTTTATCAGCGCAAGGTCGTCTGAGGACGATATGCTGCTGGCTCTCGGGATAGGCGGTGACGATTATATCTGCAAGCCCTATTCGCTCGGCGTGCTGCTTGCTAAGGTAAAGGCAGCGCTCAAACGCTATGAAAACAGCACCGCAAAGAGCCCGACAGCCGATGACGGCAGGCTGACAAAGCTCGGGAATGCGTCAGTCGATCTGAAAAAAGCTTCAATTATAAAAAACGACAAGTCATTTCTGCTCAAAGCAATGGAATACAAGCTGCTCGTATATCTGCTGAACAACAAAAACCGCGTTATCTCAAAGGACGAGTTCTTTGAAAAGGTGTGGGAGACGGATTACGTCAGCGAGGTCACTCTGAATGTGCATATCAGACACCTGCGAGAAAAGATAGAGGACGACCCCAGCCGCCCGGTATTCATCAAAACGGTCTGGGGCATAGGCTTTATGCTGGAGGTCGGGACTTGAAGACAAGGTTTATTACTATATACGCTGTGATTTTTGCAGCGATTAGTGCAGTGATTTGCGGTATGATCCTGAACGGCCGTGACAGCACACTTTCACCGCACACCACAGAGATCAACCGTCTGCTGATATCTCTCGGCGAAAACTGGGACAGCATTTCGGCGGGGAACGGTTCAATGATCGAATACAGCGATTTTGATTTTACTGTCATAGACATGAACGGAGATCTTCTGTTTGCCACAAGGCAGGGACTTTCGGAAACGCTCTCCGCTGCAACCAGCCATTATGATATCATCAGAGACATTGAACATGACGGAGAGATCGTCGGCAGGCTTATGGTGTACAACACCTATGAGGACGAACAAAAGGCTGAACGAAAAAGAGCCGCCGTTATGATCGGGGGAATGGCAGCGCTTATGCTGGCAGTGTCGGTCTGCTATTTTATCTTCCTGAAAAAGCGTGTGGTAGAGCCCTTCGGAAAGCTCAGGGGCTTTGCCGAGAGCGTGGCGGCAGGTGACCTTGAAACTCCGCTAGAAATGGACAGGGGCAATATATTCGGGGCGTTTACCGAGAGCTTTGATATAATGCGCGAGGAGCTTAAGTCTTCCCGTCTGCGCGAGGAGACTGCTGTAAAAAGCCGCAAGGAAATGATAGCAGAGCTTTCCCACGATATCAAAACGCCTGTGGCATCTATCAAGGCGATGACAGACTTTATGATGCTCACGACCGACAGCAAAGAACAGCAGGAAACTCTCACTTCGATAAACAGCAAGGCTGACCGCATCGACAAACTGGTATCGAACCTCTTCCACGCAACGCTTGAAGAGCTCGAACAGCTGGAGGTACACACTGAGGAAATATCCTCTGCGGAGCTATCTGTAATCATTGCAGAGAGCGATCATCTGAAAAAAGTAATAAAATCAGAGATAAAGGAATGCGTTATCATTGCCGATAAGCTGCGGCTAGAACAGATAGTCGGGAATATCATCTCAAACTCATATAAATATGCAGATAGGGAGATAACCGTTACAAGCCGATTTGAAGAAAAATGCTTTATTATGGAGTTTGCCGACAAGGGCGGCGGAGTTCCCGAAACAGAGATAGAGCTTGTCACCGAAAAATTCAGACGCGGCTCGAATTCAGAGGGCAAGGACGGTTCGGGTATTGGCCTTTACATCTCAAAATATCTGATGAACAGAATGGGCGGTGAGCTTGTCTGCCGCAACAACGGTGAGGGCTTCACTGTTGAGCTTCGCTTCCTGCTGGCTTAAAGTTTAAACCCACAGATAAAGAACAGTTAAAGAACTGACAAAGATTTTAATGAAAAACTATGATATAATAAGGTCATACAGAAAACGAACTGTATGACCTTTTCATTATTTAAGGAGAATGATCATGGCTGACAGAGAAGTAATAATCAGGACGCAAAAGCTTTCAAAGAGCTTTTCGATCGGCGGAAAGCAGCAGCATATAATAAAAAATCTTGACCTGGAGATATACAAGGGCGATTTCACCGTTATCATGGGTTCATCTGGTGCAGGAAAGTCTACTCTTCTGTATACGCTTTCGGGCATGGATAAGCCCTCTCTGGGAACGATAACCTACTGCGGCGAGGGCATCACAGGAATGAGCGATGACAAACTCGCGGTGTTCAGAAGAAAGCACTGCGGCTTTGTGTTCCAGCAGATACATCTTGTTGACAGCATGAGCATTATGGATAACGCTGTCAGCACGGGTATGCTGACAGGTCAGAAACAGAAGGCGCTGAAGGAAAAGGCAATGGCGCTGTTTGAGCGAATAGGCATCAGCAAGGAGCTGACTAAAAAGTTCCCGGCACAGCTTTCAGGCGGCGAGGCTCAGCGCTGCGCAATGGTGAGAGCGCTCATCAATGACCCCGATATAGTCTTCGCTGACGAACCCACAGGTGCTCTCAACAGCGCAGGCGTTAAGGCTGTTCTCGATGTGCTGACGGATATCAACAATTCTGGGCAGTCGGTGGTAATGGTCACTCACGATATTAAATCAGCCCGCCGTGGAAACAGGATCATTTATTTGCAGGACGGCGGCATCATGGGTGAATGCGATGCAGGAAAATACGTAAGCGGCGATAAGCAGCGGCACGAAAAGATAAGAAGATTTCTGGAGGAAATGGGATGGTAAAGCTTATCAAAGCGAATCTTCGCAAAGACAGGACTATACTGCTGATCTTCCTGCTTATCATCATTCTTTCGGCACTGCTTATGCATACAGGGCTGCTGGCTTCAAATTACAAGGAGCTGTATAACTCAAAAAAGGCAGAGACCGGTGTGTGCGATTACATCGTATACACAGCGGAGCACGGAAACACGGCAGATGCGCTGTTTGAAAACGCAGATCATATCGAAAGCTGGCAGAGGTCAGATATAGTGCTTATGTCCTCATTCAAATTCACATCAAGCAAGTCTGACAAAAAAAACAACGGCATAGACTGGATGTTTGAAAGATACGGCGACAGCAACGGCTATTCAAAGCTTCGTTTCATCGAACGTGACGACAGCGTCAGCGGAAACAGGATATATCTCAATCTCTACTCGGCCTACAGCAATAACCTGTGTGCCGGCGATACATTCAGCATAGACACTCCCTACGGTAGCTATGATTTTACCGTTGCGGGAATATATCAGCACCTGTTTATGGGAACATCATATACCTACCAGTCGGCAATGGTCGAGCCCGATATTTTTGACGAAATGAAAGCCGCCCGCGACAAGGCAGACAACGCAGAGTCAACTATATCAAGGTGCAATATGTATACGGTCCATGTCAGGGACGGTTATGATCCTCAGCAGTGCCTCAAAGAGATGAAGGACGCGATCTCCGGGGAGTACGGTCTCCCCTGCGACGGCTACACTACACAGGACGCAGAATTTGCCTATACTGCCGTAGTGAATATCCTTGCAGCGTTCATGGGTGCGTTTGCCGTACTGATAATGGTCATATGCCTTATCATCATCGTGTTCACGATAAATAACAATATCAGCCGTGACGTCACCAATATAGGCGCTCTCAAGGCTGTTGGGCATACGGTAGGCCAGATAAGAGCAGCTCTTACAGCGGAATATGTTCTGCTGGGCATTATCGGCTCCGTCATCGGAATAGCGCTCTCATATGCGCTCTATCCAGTGCTTGAATATCTGTATATCAGAGAGATAACAGGCCTTATGTGGGAAAGCAGGTTCTTCCCCGGGAAATCCTTCGGTATCCTTTTCGAGGTGCTTGCGGTGATCGTTCTCACTGCTTTTCTATCCACCATAAAGATACGCACTCTGCACCCTGCAACGGCGCTGCGCTTTGGCCTGCAGACCAACAGCTTCAAAAAGAATCACCTGCCCCTTGCAGAAACCAAGGGCGGACTGAATACCCTGCTGGCGGTAAAAAGCGCATTGCAGAACAAGGCACAGAATATCATCATTTTCTGTATCATCTTTTCGGTGGCCTTTGTGACGATGTTCTCAGGTGTGCTTTTCTACAATACAAAGGTCGATATATCGAACTTCCAGCGAATGATACAGGGCGATGTGGCTGACGGATATTTCTATGTTGAAAACAGGTCATCAGAAGCTGTCGGTAAGACCATTGAAAAGCTTAAAACAGTGGACGGAGTTTCTCAGGCATACGGCATATCTGTGATCTACGCTTTTGTAGGAGATAAAGAGACCGACCTTGTTTACAGCACTGACCCGTCGAGCCTGAACTGCCTAATCTATGACGGAGAAATGCTCAAAGAGGACAACGAAGCGGTGCTGGGCATATCGCTTGCGGAGGATATAGGAGCTTCGGTCGGCGATGAGGTAGAGGTATCCTTTGGCAATAACAAAAAGCGCTTTCTTGTCACAGGCTTACAGCAGTCCGCGCTGAACAACCGCATCTATGTACATGAAAACGCTGCCAAGGAGCTTGGCATTCCAGTATTCTATGATCATATCCGTGTTCGTGTGAATGACCCGACAAATGAAAAAGTAGATGATGTGCTGCAAGCAGGCAAGGCTCTCTGCGGCAGAGAGATCACTGACACTGAAAATAATTTCAGATTCCAGCACAGCAATGAGAACACGCCTGTCTATGCCGTGGGGCTGGTCGTACTGATACTGGTAGTGCTCAATATCGCAACGATACTGCTGGTAATAAGACTGCTGCTGAAAACTGTCTTTGTCAAGCGTGAAAAAGAGTTCGGCATAAAGAAAGCAGTGGGCTTCACAAGCACACAGCTCAGGTATCAGCTTTCGCTCTCGCTTCTGCCCACGGCGCTGATAGCTTCAATAACAGGAGCGGTCGTCGGATATTTCGGCATCAATCCGCTGTTTGCACTTGTTCTCGGCGGCTACGGGATAAAGAACTCAGACCTTATAATAAGGGCGGCTCTCATCGCCCTGCCGATCATTGCTGTGACCGCTCTGGTGTTCGTGTTCAGCTATATTATGTCAGGCAGAATGAAGAAGCTGTCTGCATATAAGCTGATACAGGAGTAGGTAACCGCGGAAAATAATACTGCAGAAAAGAAAAGAGCAGGTCCAAAGACTGCTCTTTTTCTGTTTAAAAAATTATGGGGTAACACCCAAAACCGAGAATCAGGCAAAAAAGAAAAGCTCTCAAACCGCGCATTTGTATATCCCGCTCCGACTGCCACAGCTGCACGGAGTATTTGCCACACCCTGCCGTTGACTGCCCACGGGCACTGCCCGGCAAGAAAAGAGCCTGCCTGAAACCATTAACCAGACAGGCTCCCCATTAAAGTTGATCAGATTTCCGGATAGTCTATCTCATTCTCATCAAGAATAGCCTTGAGC
>CACXFU010000164.1 GCA_902767035.1 uncultured Ruminococcus sp. | reverse complement strand
TGTAAAGGCTGCCGTGAGCGCGGTCAGTTTAGATAAGAAAAAACGTTTTGTCATTAGAAGTCACTCCAGTTTTGTCTATTCACCCCAGAGAGGTGTAACACCCTTCATATGGGCTTTCATTTTCAGAAGGTCGGCGGCGTTTATCGCTCCGTTTCCGTCAACGTCGGCACAGGTAAAGTCGTCTCCCTCAAGCGGCTTGACTTTTTTGATGTGGCTCTTGACCTGAAGCAGGTCACTCGCGTCGATCTTGCCGTTGTTGTTGAGGTCGCCTTTTTTGCGGCTCGAAGCTACACCGATCGAAACGAAATTAAAGCCGTTATCGTTTGCGTATTTTTCAGCAGCTGAGTTTGTGTAGCCGTAGATAGTGAAATTATCGTATTTTTCGTCGTCCTCTGACCAAGAATCATAATAGTATCCAAATGCATTCTCACCTATCTTAGTAACACTGCTGGGTATCGTAACTTTATTAAGCTTCGGGCAGTAGTAAAAAGCTTCGTCATCAATGAAGGTAACACCGTTAGGTATTATTACTTCCTCAAGATTATCACAGAAATCGAAAGCACCGTCGCCAATCGTTTTTACACCGTCAGGTATCTCGATGCGTTTAAGATTCACACAAGAAGCAAATGCGCCATCAGGGATACTTGTGATACTATTTGACAGTTTTACATCTGTAATATCGTTGCATTCCCAGAAAGCATATTTTACGATACTTGTTACACTATCAGGTATTACGACACTTCCCTGACACTTTCCGCCGTCAACAAGTATATTATTGACTATGACCAAAGGATCTTTTTCAATTTGCTTCTCAAGCCATAAGGTTTCCTGAAATGCTTGACTTCCGATTTTTGTAACGCTTTTAGGTATATCTATCTCAGAAAGATTTGAACACCCTAAAAAAGTCATCTCTTCGATCTCGGTAACTCCGCTCGGTATAGAAATAGTTGAAAGGCTCTTGCAATTCCAGAAGGCCGAGTTTCCTATCTGAGAGACACTATCCGGGATCTTGACATTTTCCAGTGCTGTACAATTAAAAAACATTCCACTCCCAATACTGGTAAGGTTGTCAGGCAATTTAACAGTTTTAAGAGCTGAACTTCCACAGAATACTCTTATACCAAGCTCTGTAACTGAATTTGGTATCGTGATTTTTTCTAAACTGTAACAATAGCCGAATGCTTCATCATCTATACTTGTAACACTGTCAGGTATGGTTATTTGTTTAGCGTTTTCACAGTATCCAAAAGCAGCGTAACCGATTTTATTTACACTTTCAGGTATATTTATTTCTGACAGACCGGTACAGTGCATAAAAGTACGACTATGTATTTCGGTTATGGTGTTTGGGATCTTTACCTCCGTCAGGCTTTTACAACTTGAAAAGGCTCCGCCGCCTATATAGCTGACACTGTCAGGTATTTTTATTTCAGTAAGGCTCTTACAATCTGAAAAAGCATCTTCACCGATCAGTTCGACACCGTCAGGTATCTCAATGGTTTCCATATTTGCGCAATTATAGAATGAAAAGTCACCGATATATGTAACACCGGCCGGAATTCTGACACTTGAAAGGTCGACATGGTCATGAAAAGCAAAATTTCCTATACTAACGACCTTTTTCCCGTCAATAACAGACGGTATGATGAGATCCTCTTCATCGCCAAAATACCAGGTTATCTCCACATTACCGTCATAAAGGATCGTATACCTGAAATCTTCATATACGTAGTCCTCATCTTCCGCACTGACAATGACAGCACTGTCAAGCTTCGCAAACCCCTCCGGCAGCACAGCCGCTGAGCCGAACACCAGAGCCAATGCACAAACTGCGCTTATGATCTTTTTGTTCATATGTATCTTCCTTTCAAAAAAATTATTATCTGCATTATAGCACGATTTCACACAATTGTAAAGATATAAAGCTGCAAAGTTTGCCGGTACAGGCATTGAGCTGTCCGAAGGGTTCGGAAGAAAACAGGGAAAACCAAAGCTCGGGTGTGGATATCAGGGAAAAATTAAGCGCCGAATGTGAGCGGATATAAAGAATTTTCAGCCTTTGGAAAGCGATCATATAAAAAATTATCCTGTTTATCCCGTAAAGCCCTTTACAATTTAATGATTATGTGCTATACTTTATCTGTGTAAGCGTTTTTTGAAACTAAAAACGAAAGGATGTATTATTATGAAGATGAAAAAAAGGATACTCGTCGGCTTTACCTCTGCGGCGCTCGCAGCTTCAATGCTCGCAGTGCCTGCCAGCGCAACTAAGAAAGGCTTTCAGCAGATAGAGCCGACAGCAGATAACGTTAAGCTTATCGGAAGGACAAGCTATGAGGACGGCGTTCTCTCTATACCGTGGTCAGCCGGCGGAGTTGAGTTCAAGGCTACCGGCTCAATGGTAAGGTTCAATGTCATCAGGACGGATACTGTAAGGCTTGCAGTTTATGTCAACGGAAAGCTCGCAGTTAAGGGCTATACGCTTTCAGCTAACAAAAAGCCCGTTATAGACGTTCCCCTTGAGGAGGGCGAGAACACCGTTAAGCTAGTTAAGCTTTCAGAGTGTGCAAACTCCGTACTGAAGCTTGACAGCATTGAGGTAGAGCAGGGAACTACTATCTCACCGACTGAGAAACAGGCTCACTCTATCGAGTTTATAGGCGACTCCATCACCTGCGGCTACGGCGTTGACGGCACCACCAAGGAGAGCTTCAACGTTAAGAACGAGAACGCAGCAAAGACCTACGCTTACCTTACGGCTGATGCGTTTGATTCAGACCTCAGCTTTGTATCTGTAAGCGGCACGGGCGTGATCTCCGGCTACACTGCAGGCTCTGCTAAGAATGAGGATAACCTCGCGCCTACATATTATGAGAACAACTACTTCTCATGGGGCGGCAACGATACCACATGGGATTTTGCAGGGTATCAGCCTGAGGCAATAGTTATTAATCTCGGCACAAACGACAACTCCTATACCAAGGGTGATGAGGAGAAGTGCGCTGAGTTCCAGACCGAGTATGTAAACTTTATCAAGACCGTAAGAAAGAACAACCCGAACTCCGCTATCGTCTGCGCTCTCGGCATAATGGGACAGGAGCTTTATCCTCAGGTAGAGGCAGCAGTTGATGCTTACAAGGCTGAGACGGGCGAGACTAACGTTTATGCGTTTGAGTTCAACGTTCAGAACACATCGGCTAACGGCATCGGCGTTGACTGGCACCCCTCTGAGCAGTCTCATAAGGACGCTGCAGCAGAGCTTGAGGGCTTCATCAGCGAGACCCTTGGCTGGGAGACCACAACAAACCTCGAGACCGGTATGGAGAACACTGTCAAGGACGATGACGTTCAGTTCGTGAACGCTCCCGAGGACGAAGAGAAGGAGCCCGAGCCTGAAAGCTCTGAGAGCGAGACCTCATCTGAGGATTCCTCCGAGGCAGAAGGCAGCACGGCATCCTCCAGCAGCAAGGCATCGACAAGCACTGCAGCTGCAGACAACACAACAACGACCACCACTTCAAACCCTGCAACAGGTGTAGTGATTGCCCTTGCAGGCGCAGCTCTTGCAGGCTCAGCAGTAGTGGTAAGCAGAAGGAAGAAATAATACAATTTGCTTTTTAAGACCGCTCGGCGTTCGGGCGGTCTTTTTCTGTATAACCATAAAAGCTAAGCTTTCCTGCCGTCCTTACACAGTGACTCTCTAAACTCGCATAGAGATGCTTAAAAGAGAGTTCTGAATCAAGCGAGGCTTCACTACTAAAGTGCAAATGTCTAGCCGTCCCTCCGGGACGGTATCGCAGTTTGCAGTGTTGCTCTAAAATCAAGCATTCCCTTCGCAGAGAGCGCGGCCTATAACTTTTGTTTCCGCTGATTGCCAGTAGCCATAAAGGTAAGTGAGGGAACGTTGATCAAGGTCAGCGATTATCTTATCGCATGGAAGGCACCACTCCTGCCGGTAAAATCATAGTCTGAGAACTCACAACAAACTAATTTGTCAAGAAATCAATCTAATACAGGTAGAGATTAATTTCAATTCCGCACACTCTTTAAAGCGAGACCATTCAGCCACCCTTAAAGGGCGGCATCTGCTCTCGCCGATTTTTTACGTTGTAAAAAATCAGTGGGAAATATCACGGCTGCACGTTCCTTAAAGGCTCCCTCCT
>CACXFU010000163.1 GCA_902767035.1 uncultured Ruminococcus sp. | reverse complement strand
GGAAAGCTCAAGTACAGAAAGAGTCTTGATATCTTCTACAAATTTTGTGATCTTCTCTGAAGCCATGATAATAATCTCCTTTTTAAATTTAGTCTTGCGGTAAGTCCGCACTTTCGGGCAATGCCCTATCGTCATGCAGCACCTAAGCAGCTCTTACACTGCACCCGTACTGCCCTTTCAGCGCAAAAATCACGCTGCGTCGTTCTGCTTGTCCACAACAGCCTGCAGTGTAGCTGCGAGCTTTGTGAGCGGTCCCTGAAGGGAACCAACGAGCTGTGCAAGAAGTACATCTCTCGAAGGGATCTTCGACAGTGCCTTTACACCTGCCTCGTCATAAACCTCCTCACCGATATAACCGTTCTTGAGGAAAAACTTCTCACCCTTGCAGTCCTCGGAGAACTTACCGAGAATCCTTGCAGGAGCAGTCTGGTCGTCATTCGAGATAGCGATAGCGGTAGTTCCCTCGAGAACATCACACATCGACTCGTAGCCGGCCTCCTTGAGAGCAAATCTCAGGATAGTGTTCTTCTCAACAAAATAGTTGATACCAGCCTCTCTGAGCTCCTTACGAAGCTTGGTGTCCTCCTCAACAGTGATGCCCTTGTAATCAACAAGCACACCTGCCTGAGAGTTCTTGATAAGCTCAACGAGCTCCTGCACCCTTGCCTTCTTGGCGCTCAAAACCTTTTCACTTGGCATTTTCATTTCACCTCTTTTAAATAAGATAGCAAAACGTTCCAAAAAAAGAAAACTCCTTCGTCAAAGACAAAAGAGCACAAAGTTCTTATTAAACCTTGCTATTCTTTCCTCGGCAGGTCTTCCATGCTATGAGATGTCTCTCATAAAGCATTATGCCCGATGACACCATCTGTACCGCACCGCCTGCTGTCTTTAGATACGAATGCTTTAATATTATAACAAACTGCCCCTTGAATGTCAAGAGGCAGTGCTTTTATAAATGTAAACTTTTTGTTAAGCTAAGAGCTCTCTCCCAGCACGATACTGCCGATATAATTGTTTATCTGATCGGCAAACTTATCCCAGTCATCGATCTTTGTTCCAAAGGCGAAATGATAAAGCTTTGTTCCCGATACTGCAAAGGCCACTCTGTAATGCATAGCCTCGCCGCCCTCGGGCTCGTCTTCAAATTCAATATATCCCGGCCCGTAGTCCGTCACAACAACAGTTGCCCTCGCCATCAGCGACGCTACTGCGTCCTCCACAGCGGAATACTCCGCGCCGATCATATCCTCCGCGGCCAGTATCCCGTCATAATCTATGACAGCATGAACAAAGACCATATCCTCATTCCGATATGAACCCGACAATACACTCAGCCCCAGATCCTGAACGTCTTTCATATCTCCGAACACCTGCTTCACAGCCTCGTCATCGCCGGCTGTCATATCCTTCGGCATAGTGATCCTGAAATCCCCGACATCAAAGACCTCGCTCTCTTCCTTCACACGGTTTATATCGGGCACTTCGATCTTTCCCGATGCCGCCTTTGAAGAGCCCGTGCCGCCGTCTTCCCTGCCCGAGCTGCTGTCTCCGGAAAGCGAGCAGCCCGAAAGCAGCATTACCGCCGCGGCAATAAGCGCCGGCATCATTTTTGAGTATCTCATTTTTATCTCCTCCCGTTTTGCTCTCATTCAGTGCTTGCCGTCAGTCTTCTCCAAGCTTCAGTGCCTGACTTATCTTTATCTTCTTTATAAGCCTTCCTAGTATCAGGAACCCTGTTATAAGCATTGCGCCGATAACGATATAAAGCTTCAGATAGTCGTCTCTGTCCGGCATCACCGCAAACGCCGGCACCGACTGCGACGCATCGAAAATGCTCTGGAACAGCGGCACGAACAGATCACTTGTGATACCCCCGATAAACATCGCCGTGAATATCGCAACGCCTGATACCAGCAGCTGCTCATAAACTATCATCGCGATTATCTCTCTGAACTTCATACCCATAGCCCTGAGTATACCGAACTGCAGCGTCCTGCTCTTGATAGACAGTATCCAGTAGATCAGGAAGCCGATAATGCACATTATCATAATGATAATGAATCCCAGCGTAAGCGCGCCGTTCATTCCCTGCAGCATAGGGTCGTTCTTCTTCTCGATTATCTGCTGACTTCTTGACTGTATCTCCGTGAGGTCTATCTTCGCATCATCTATCGACTTGTAGAAGTCATTGACCGAAGCGCCCTCCTTCATTTTGAACCATACCTGATAAGGCTCCACGTTCGTAACCACCCTGACATAGTCAAAGTTCATTACAGCAAAGTCCATATACGAGCCGTCCTTTGCCGTCTTCACAGGGCTCAGCCCCGGCCAGTAGTCAACAAACGCAAGCACCGTCACATCGAACTCATCATTTCCGCCCCATGTGCAGGTCACCGTATCTCCGAGCTTCAGCCCGTAATCCTTGAAGCTTGATGACAGTATCACACCCGGGGTGTATTCTGCCAGAGCATTCAGATAATTGTTTATCTGCACCGGCAGCAGCCTGTCCTCAAACCAGCATACCTCAGAAAACTCCTTAGGCACCACCGTCATCAGCTGAACGTTGCTTGTCGAGTTGCTTGAAGACGTCTTCTCCAGATCCTGATCGAGGTAATAATCTCTTGAACGTCTGTTATCATTGTCCTCATCGGTCTTCTTTCTCACCACATTCATCTTCGAGGACGATATCTTCACTCCGTCCTTGCGGAACACTCTAGCGGCCTTTTCTACCCCTGCGAGCTTTTCAAACCTTTCAAAAGGCGGCTCAACGTATGAGATCACCGTCTCGGTGTCCTCATCCTCTTCTTCCTCCTCCTGAGCCGCTGCCGCCTGAGCCATCTGTGCCGCACCGGTCGGGGAAACGCTCTGCTGAGCCTGCTCTATCTTGCTGCTGTACCATTCCTCCTGCAAAACTGCGTCACAGCCCACAGCATAGGATACGGTCTCCTCGGCGTTTCTGTTAAGCGCTCTCGCGGTGTTCGCAAAGTATACGCCCAGCGATACCGTCAGCACCAGAAACAGCATCAGAAAACGCTCTCTTCCGGTAGAAGAACGGCCGATATTAGTCAGTGACACATACTGTGCCGGCGACCATATCCGCCTGCCCAGCCTGGCAAGTATCCTGATTATGTAGGGATATATCCTTATCAGGAACAGCCCGAGGCCGAGGATAAACGCGGTCGACGATACGAACATCAGCGGGTTCACCGTTGCTGTCGTGTCGGTAACGCCCTGCTTTATCAGGGTCTCCTGAGTTTTGTTATAGTAATACAGCCATCCGACCGAGCCGCCCACAAGAATAAAGTCAAGGCACACCTTTTCCCAGAGCGCGTGCTTTTTCTTTCTGCTCTTTGACTGCTTATGCTCAACTATCGTAGTTTTTGTCGCCGGGAAGATAGGCAGCATAGTCGTTATAAAGAACACCGCTACCGCTATCGCAGCATATATGAACGCCTGTATAGTCAGGTGCACCGGCAGTGACTTACGGTTTACGAATTCGAGGAAGCCGTTTGAAGCACCCAGCACACGGCAGAGCCCCAGCCCTGCAAACGGGCCTATCACAGCTGTCAGCACACCCAGCACAAGAGATTCCAGCGCATAGATGCCCATTACCTGAGTCCTGCTCGCACCTCTGCTCTTGAATACGGCTATCTCGTTACGCTCCTGCTCAACATTCAGCTGAGACACCATAAACAGATAGAATATTATCATCAGTATCACAGGTATCTGCAAAAGCCACAGCACCAGCTGCAGCTGATCCGCCCTCTTCGAGTAATCCTGAAGGATCTCTGTCGCAGGGACGGAGAAGCCTATGAAATTCTCCTTGAAATAGTTTTTCTGCTCCTTGAGCGTCTCAAGGGTAGGGTCTATCTCGCTCATCTCCATAGCGGAGTAGTCTATCGCAAAATTGTGGGAGGCCTCGTTCATATTCATAACGCCCGAGTCGATGCCCTTTTCAAACAGCGTGTCGTAATTCATAAACACGAACGCCGTATACTCCGAATCAAGGCCCTCAGCCCAGTAGATATCGTTCGGGTCCTTAACGTCGAACACGCCCACTATCTCTATCTTTGCCGAGTTCTCCTCGTGGAACACATCACCGACCTCATAGACCGTGTCTATAGCAAGCTCAGTCGTTTTCAGTGATTTCTCCGTAGCTATACACTCAAAAACTCCGTCCTCGCGCTGCTGCGGCTCATACATTCTGCCCTGCTTGATCGTGATATGATCTTCCAGTCCGCTCATACCGCCGACCGTGAACCTCGCCTGAGCGTTTCCGGGCGTAACAGCCATCGACTTCACATACATATACTCGCCCGAGATAACGCTCTTCTCGGCCGATTTTGTGAGCCCCAGCTCGTCAAACTTCTTAGTCACCTTCTCATTGTAGGCGCTGATAGCTTCCTTCTGGGCGTCTCCCGAGATATCCATTTTCAGGCGGTAGCTCGTGTTGTAAGCTCCCGGGTATATCTCATACTCCTTCTGGAACGACTCCATATCCTTCACAAGCATACGCTGCAAGGACGCATTCATATATATAGGCACCGTGCTCATCATAGCCGATGCCATGATGAACCCGATAAGCAGGCAGAACACCATCCATTTGGTGTTTCGCATTTTACGGAACAATAAAGTAAACATGGGTATTCCTTTCAAAAGCTGTTTACGCTTATCTGATGATTATTTCGTCTCCCTCGTTCAGGCCGGATACTATCTCGGTCTGAGAGGCTGTTGACAGGCCTGTTTCAACCGGCACAGCGGTCTTCTCTCCGTTTTTGAGAACATAGACCACCTTTTCTCCGTCAACGGTCTTTATAAGGTTATTTGAAATAACTATAGCGTCCGAAACGCTTTCGAGAACAAGGATAGTGTCCGCAAGCTGGCCTACGGTCTCGGCAGGGGCAGTGTTTTTAAAGCGCACATAAACGGTCTCCGCCTCATAAGAGATGCCCGTATCGTCCACAGCGTTGTGGTCGTCGGCCTGCTCCGCCTGATAGTCGACCAGTGCATCCGGCGTCATAAACACCACGCCGTCGTAATAATCGTCATTTATCCTTATCTGGATATCCATATCCATTTTAAACTGTGTAAGCTCAGTCGGCTTGATAGGTATGTAAAGGGCACCCGTGTCGATAACGGTCGCTACCGTCTGGCCGGAGTTCACATAATCTCCGGCTCTTATATCAGCGATGTTCGACACTATACCGTCTATCGGTGATACCAGCTCCGAGCCCACCTTCTGAGCCTTCAGCTTATCGAGCTCCTTCTCCTGGAGCTGCTGGTCAACGTAGGCAGAATCTATCTGAGCCTGCGTGCCGCCGTTCTCATAGACCATCTGCACGTTCAGCTTAGCCTTTTCAACATAAAGCTCCTGCTGCTCTATCTGGTAGTCGAGCTCATATGTATCTATATCGCAGATGATATCGCCTTTTTTGACCTCATCGCCCACGCGCACATAAAACTTATCGATAGTGCCGCTCTGCTTCTCGTATGAGAGAGGGTACTGTCTTTCAGCGGTAACGGTGCCTGTGGTGACTATCTTTCTTTCGAGGTCTTTTTTCTTGGCAGTAACGGTGGTGTAGCTCACATCGCTCGCCTTGACCTCAGGCGCATCGAGCACCTCCTCCTCATCGGGGAGAAGGTAGCAGCCTGCACAGGCTATACTCACAGCGGCGCAAACAAAAGCAGCCGCCGATCTTTTCAAAAATCCTTTTGCGTTCATAGTGGTAATCCTTTCGCTGTAGGTCAAATGATAATAATACATCACTTTATTATATCAAATTTCTGATACTATTTCTATAGCTGAACAGACAAAAATACAGCAGCATTTCACAGCACAATGCACAAAAGGGTCTTT
>CACXFU010000162.1 GCA_902767035.1 uncultured Ruminococcus sp. | reverse complement strand
GAAAGAGCAGTATCTTTCTCCTCGTGCTTTTTTATGAAAAGATGTTATCCCTTTGCAAAAAATCGCTAAAAGTCTTTGGAAAGGGGGGCCGGGGGAATAACCTTTCTTCAGAAAGGTTTTCCACCGATAGTAGTCACGGAGTAATACAGCCCCCGCTCACCTGGATCATACCTCCAGGCAGTCGGTGAGGTTGAGCTCGTACAGGTTATTGTGGGTAGGCTGCTTAGGCGGCAGGCCTGCCAGTCTGTAATACTGCTCGGAGCCGTACTTCTTGATAAAGTCTGCGGTATGAACGTCGATCATTATTTCCTTGAGGAAAGCCTTCATGATCTCGCTGTCAGCGCCGTAGGTAGTCTCGAGGAAATCGAACGAATACTTCATTCCCGAGAGAGCCTGCTGTGTAACGTTCTTAGCGCCTGCAAGCAGGTTAGTGAACGCATTCTGCAGGATAAGGGTACATCTCTGCTTGTTGTCGCGTCCCTCATTGGTACACTTCTCAACATAAGCCTCGAGATTATGAATTACCCAGTGCTGGATCTTCTTGTTCGCAGGTGAGATATTTCTCGCCCTTACAGCCTTTTCAAGGTTCTTGTTGGTCTCCATGATGTGCTCGGAGATTATCTGACGGCACGAAAGACCGTTATTTATCTTGATGATGATATCCTCAAGCTTGGGGTGAATGATCCTTATCATCTTCTCCATCTGGATGCAGTTTCTCATCGAGAAAGTGATGCCGTCAAGCAGCAGGAACATCAGCGTAAGCTTCTCCTCAGGATCAGCCGTAGCCGCATCGTCAACATTCTTCTGAGTTATCTGGCCTGCAAGTATAGCATCAATGTCATACTTCTCACGATAGTAATTGAACCTGTCGTAATACTCAGCAAAGGTCTTGCTCATAACATCGTCCTGAACATACTGGCAGACGATAGAAAGATCAACAAGTATGCCGCTCTCCTCATAGAGCTGCATCATCTCGCTGAGATCCTCCCAGCCTCTGGCAGTTACGAACTGATAGTTGTGTCTGTCGCTCGCATCGATCTCATAGTAGTGATCGGGGTGCATATGCAGATAAGAGATGATAGCAGGGTGAACACCTGCATAGTAAGCATACTCCATCCATACGTCAAGATCAGGCACACAGGATACCTTCTTCAGACGGTCCCATGTAACGATATCGAACTCGTTAACTGACTTGTTGAACTGAGGCGGGTTACCTGCCGTTACAAGCACCCAGCCGGAAGGGATCTGAAAAAGACCGAATATCTTATACTGCAGGAACTGCAGCAGGATAGGAGCCAGTGACTCGGAAACGCAGTTGATCTCATCGAGGAAGAGTATACCCTCCTTGATGCCGGTAGCCTCCATAGTATTGTAGATGTTCGCAATGATCTCGGACATCGTATACTCTGAGACCTGAACGTCTGCGCCGACATAGTTTCTTGTAACTATCGTCGGAAGACCCATGGCTGTCTCTCTTGTCTGGTGAGCCATCGAGTATGTAACAAGGTTAAGTCCGGTCTCCTGCGCGATCTGCTCCATGATAGCGGTCTTACCGATACCGGGAGCTCCCAGCAGGAATACAGGTCTCTGGTGCTCGATGCTTATACGGTAATCACCGAACTCATCCTTTACCAGATAAGCCTGGATAGCGTTTTTGATCTGCTGCTTGGCGTCCTTAATGTTCATATCATCATACCTTTCGGATATAGAATAAAGATCAGATAAATGGTTGTCCGTTTTACCTATCTCTGCAAATATTTTTACTAAATAATTATAACTTATTTCCGAATAAAAGTCAACAACAAATAAATCTTTTGTGAACTTGCACAAATGCCGGCAAATAATTTAGCAATATTGTAACATATAATTAACAGATATGACGAAATACTGCTGTTAACATCACTTTATTTCGCCGTTTTCGCACTCCATAACGATAGTGAAAGGTCCGTCATTGGTGAGAGATATCTTCATATCCGCCCCGAACTCTCCTCTTTCCACCCTGCCGCTGATACGGCTCTGGCAGGCGTCACAGAAATAGTCATAAAGCCTGCTTGCGTGTTCAGGGTCACCGGCTTTCAGAAATGACGGCCTGTTTCCCTTGCGGCAGTCAGCAAACAAAGTAAACTGCGATATTATCAGCATATCTCCTCCGACAGAATCTATCGAGAGGTTGGTCTTGCCGTTCTCATCGGCAAATATCCTCAGCTTTGATATCTTATCAGCAAGCTTATCACAGTCAGCCTCGGTGTCGCCCTCGCCTGCCCCGAACAGTATCATATAGCCAAGCTTGACCGCACCGACCGTGTTTCCCTCTATCACGCACTCAGCGTGAGTAACTCTCTGTACGACCGCTTTCATATCCTCACTCCAATACTATCCTGTAGCTGTACTCATACTCAGCACCCGGCTCTAAACCTATGGCATGGGGCTTGTTTTCAAGCTTGAAAAAGTCATCGTCATAGTAGGTCGGCACGCTCGTCCACGGCTCTAAGCAAACGAAGGTCGCATTGTCGTCTCCGGCAGGTGACCACACAGCTATGCACTCAGACATCGGGAACTCTACCGTTACGCTGTGGGGATTTTTCTTTGACCTCAGCGATACCGCCTTTGAGTTTGGATTTGCAAGGATAAGGGCGTCATTGTCAAAGACCGAGCGCTTCATATCTATCCTCTTTTCATGATCGAGAACGGTCACTGTCTTGCCGTTGACCGTCTGAGTTATCTTCTCCTGATCGGCATACTCAACGTAATAGTCCTCAAAGCTCTCGCCCTCAAGCAGCGGCGCATTGAAAGCAGGGTGGCCGCCTATGTAGAAATAGATGTCTCTGTCATCGGTGTTTTTCACTTTGTTGATGACTGTTACCGCACTGCCCTCGACCTTGTAGGATACTGTCAGCTCAAACTTATAGGGGTACTGGGCGAGGGTCTCCTCGTTCTCGGTGAGAACGAACGAAAGGCTGTTTTCAGTTCTCTCTTTGAAGGTAAAGACGCAGTCACGGGCAAAGCCGTGGTTGCCTTTCATTTTGTATTCCTTTCCGTCCGCCATATAGGTCCTGTCCTTAGGGGAGCAGATGAACGGAAACAGTATCGGAGCATAGCGCTCCCAAGCCTTGCCGCACTGCCAGAGGTATTCCCTGCCCTCATAGTTCAGCGAGTGGAGCTCCGCACCGTTCTCGTCCGCCGAGATCTTCATTTTTCCGATTTCCAGTTCGTAGATCATTTTTAGTCCTCCTTGATTTATCATTTATCTGAGTTTGTACAAGTTTTCAATTTCGCCGCTGTCATTGTGCTGTCACTCTCAGGGCTTATCTATCCCATACTTCTCATAGAAATCATCAATATCCGCCTGCGAGCGCACAAGCTCTATGTACATAAGCTCTCTGGTGTTCCTGTTATAAAAGCCTATAGTCTTCTCCCCCGTGCAGGTAGATGACATCACCCTTACCTCCATGCCCTCACACTCCGCAGGAACGCTCTTATGCTTTTTAGGCTTTGTAAATAGTCCCATATCATTCACCTGTCCGTTACTTATGATCTGTCTGACAAAAACCAATGCAGTCGTTTACAGAAGCCCCTCACATAAATTCAAAGCAAAATGAAAGTCACCGAGAAGCAAAACTTATAGTACGTTCTTTGCCGTGAACGTATCAGCCGCGCGGCGAGCGCCTATTACCTATTCCCTATTCCCTATCACCTATATTATCAGGCTCATCAGTCCGTCATAGGAGAAGCAGGTCTCGGCGTAAAAGTCCGCGAAAAGGCTTGCCGTGTTGTCCGCTGAGTACTCGATCTCGGCGCTGTATTCTCTTATGATGTCCTCAATGGGTGCGCTCTCAAAGGCGATAAGTATCCTCATCACCATAACGCTAAGCACAGTGAACTTAATCTTCTCCATTATCTCAAAGCTCCTGACCGCCTTCATAAAGTAGCGGAACAGGAAATATACTGTCAGGTTCTCAAAAATGTAGCCCTTTTCGGGATGCAGCTTGTCAAACGTCTGCGCCGCCTGAGCCACGCCGCCCCTGCCGAACGAATACCTCATCATATTGAACAGGGCAGGGTCAAGCATATCGAGGGCTGCGAAATTCTGATAAATGCCGCCTGCTATCATATCGGGGTCATACTCGGTGGCAAGGTCATCGTGCATATCGGTCCTCTCATTGAGATGATCTATCTCGGTGTAGAGCTGCTCCATATCCTCATCATCGAGGGCGTCCTGGAACCTCTGCCCGTGGAACAGCAGCCTTTTTAGTCTCTCCTGAATAGTCATCGACCTGTCCTTTACCATTCGCATAAGGGCGTTTCTTGCTTCAAGCAAGGCCGCGAACACGTCCTCATCAAACCTGAGATAATCGTCCTCCTCATCAGTTTCATACTGAAAGAACTCCAGAGGCTCGCTGCTTTCGAGAAGAAGCCTTACGGCCTCCTCACAGCAAAGCCCTACTCCTGCCTCCTTGTAGCCCCCGAACCATTCGTAGAATCTCGGGTGCTCGCGGCAGATGTCGGAAATATGCTCTGCCCCGTATTTAAGCTGCAGTGAGCACAGTCCGTCCTCGGTCAGCAGAGGGCACTTTCCGTCCTCTCTGACAAGGAAGGTGCCCTCCTCATCGGTCTCGGTTATATTTCTGAGCGAGCAGTCCCCGACCGAATCGAGATAATCAAGAGTGCGCTTATCGATCTCGATATCCCAGCCGGTCTTGCAGCAGTTATGGCGGCAGTATTTGCCCGTGCATTTAAAATCCGCAAAAAGCTTTGAACAAACGACCTTCACACCAAAGCCCCCTTCCCTACTCAGATTTTAACATTTTTCACCCACCATGTCAAGGTGCTTGCCGTGCGGCGAGCACCCCGAAGGGTAGGGGCTGCAAAAGGCAAGTGCCTGACCGACAGAGTGCGTAACTATAGTGCGTACTGTTTAACACGTGCGACCGCTAATTTGCCGCTCAAACAAGAGTACGGCGTGAGATAGCCGTGCGGCGAGCACCCCGAAGGGTATGGACTGCAAAAGGCAAGTGCCTGACCGACAGGGTGCATAACTATAGTGCATAACT
>CACXFU010000161.1 GCA_902767035.1 uncultured Ruminococcus sp. | reverse complement strand
TGCTGAGCGTTCGCCTGACCGATCTCACCGTCTCTGTGCTTCTCTGCAACTGACTTCTTCGCATCGTTGATAGCCTTTGCAGCAGCCTCTTTACCGAGAGCTTCGAGATATCCCGACTCATCGGTGATATCGGTAACGTTTACGTTTATGAGTTTAAGACCGATCTTTTTGAGCTCGATCTCAACATTATTTGAAACTGCGATGAGGAACTTGTCTCTGTCAGAGTTTATTTCCTCGATATCCATAGTTGCGATGATAAGACGCAGCTGACCGAAGATGATATCCTTGGCAAGCTCCTGTATCTCGACCATTTTAAGGCCGAGAAGTCTCTCTGCCGCATTCTGCATAACTCCGGGCTCTGTAGAGATACCTACAGTGAACCTTGAAGGCACGTCGATACGGATATTCTGCCTAGACAGTGCGTTTTTCAGATCGACATTGATGGATATGGGCGTCAGATCCATATACTCATACGACTGGATTATCGGCACGATGAACGCAGCACCGCCGTGGATACACTTGGCGCTTCTCGTCTGGCCATTCTTGTCTGTGCCGACCTTACCGTAGATGACCAGCACCTTATCCGACGGGCACTTTCTGTACCTCGAAAGGATAGCCATTATCGCAGCGAAAAGAACAACTACGATAACACAGATGATAACAATTGTTTCTACTCCCATAGAAAACCCTCCTAAAAAATTATTTTATGCTTTCATAAATTACCGAATAATTATAGTACTTCACGGTGACGTCACCGCTTTTGACCTCTATATCGTCATAGCCTGCCTCTTCAACAAGTGTGAGCAGCACGTTCACATCAGATCTCTTTCCTTCCTCGTCATCGGCAAGAGCATCATACTTACCCTCAGGTATCCGGAGCAGAACGTCGCCTGATCCGTCCTCAAAGGCTATAAAGCAGTCTCCTGCTGCGTTTTTGCAGGTGATATACGTGCTCAGCTTCAGCTCCCTCGGGCCTTTCAGCTCAGACCTTATATTTGCCAGCGCACTTGCACGCACACAGATAAAGGCAGTCAGCCCGATAAGAACGAAAATATACACCATGACAGTGCCGATAGAGGTGCCTGCCTTGCCCTTCCACGTCTTAGAAACATAGACTATAAAGCAGATCGCTGTCAGCGCCAATATCGTCAGGGCTATCATATTTGCGGAGAAAAAGCTCTCTATCGTTTTCTTTCCGCCCAGCAGATCAGCTCTGTCCTTGGCGCTGCCTGCTATCACGTTTGCAATGATGATAGGTATAAAGAACAACAGCACCCAAAACTTAACCCTCGTCATATCTCTTCGGGTCTGCGCATAGCTTCCGAACGCATCCTTTAACTGCTGCCCTGTATTTTCATCATAGAGCTTCATCACTCACTCCTCTTCGGGTTCAACTATCAATGTATCGCCCGAAAGGTCTGTCACCCTCACGCGCGAGCCCGTGGGCAGCAGCGTCTGGGTAGAGTTTATTGCGTCTGCTTCAAAAAACCTGCCGTTGACCGTTACATTAACCTTTCCGAACCCCTGATTCTTAGGGGGACAGGGTATGTAAACAGTGCCGACCTCTCCGATCGCATTCCTGAAATCGACAGTTCCGTTTTCCTGTAGCCTTTTTGAAAGCTGTATTATCTTCGCAAGCAGCAGCATCGTCATAAAGCCGAGCACAGCCGCTATACCAACTGCAAGACCGTTAGGCACCTTCGCGCCCACAAGCACGATACCCGACCAGCCGAACACCGTCAGGAACGCGACCACAGTCTGCAGCGTGAACATTCTCATCGAGGTGAAATCCGATGGGTCTCCGCCGTCGATATCATGTCCGTGGCCGATATCACCGTCATGGCCATGCCCTATATCAAGATGACCGTGACCTATATCCAGCCCGCCGTGGTCGATATCAAGCCCTCCGTGACCCAGATCAAATCCGCTGTGATCGAGATCAAGCCCCGAGGTATCGCTGAAATCATGCCCTGCACCGCCGTCGTGACCGCCCAGCATAGCAAAAAACGTCTGCAAAAGCAGTATCAAGGTCGAAGGTACAGCTATACAATACAGCACCTTTAATATTGATGATAATCCTTCCCACCATGCACTCATATCGGTCTCTCCTTCCTTAACTTACAGTTAACGTAAGTATCATTTACATAGAGTATATACCATCTTCTGAATTTTGTCAAGTACTTTTTTCGGATTTTTTCAAATTTTCAAACGATTTTGGTAAATATCAGTTCCATTTGTTAAATTTCTGTAAACCTATTGCAATCAGAGGTAAGCTGTGTTATAATCTACGTAAGTATAATTTACATGACCTGAGAGGAGGATAAAAATGGATAGTGTAACGCTCGGAAAGAAGATAAAAGAGGCGCGTCTGAGAAAGAAGCTCACCCAGAACGAGGTGGTGGGGGATTTCATAACGCGCAATATGCTCAGCCAGATAGAGAGCGGAGCTGCGAACCCGTCGGTAAAGACGCTCGAATACCTCTGCAAGGTGCTGGAGATACCCCCGAACCAGCTGATAGACGAACAGACTCCCCCGACGGCAGGCGAGTATGCTATGCTTAGGGATGCTTATATAAAAGGAAGATATGAGGCTGTCATCGCGGCTGAGAAGGCTGACGGTTTTGATGATGAGCTTGCAGCTTTGAAGGCGAGGTCATATCTGCGGCTGGCGGAGAGGTTCTCTCAGTCTAACAAAGCTGAGCAGCTGCAGTGCGCAATTGAATACAGCCGCCGCTGTGCCGAAGAAGCCTCCAAAGGCATTTTTGCAGACACATCGACCGCTGACAGCGCAAAAGAGATAATAAAAAGCTGTGCAGCAAAGCTCTCGGAGTTTTATGCAAAGATGATTTGAGGCATCGGTGAGGTGCCTCTTTTTTTTGCTTGGCAGCACTTGACAAATATGATCCGATATGATATAATACGCTTGTTATATAACGTAGATTATTAAAAAGCGAGGTGTATTATGCCGCCCAAACCAAAAATCACTAGGGATATGATAGTCAGGGCAGGATTTGATATCGTCAGAAAAGAGGGAGAGCAAAGCCTTAACGTGCGAAAGGTAGCTGCCGCGCTCGGCTGCTCCACTCAGCCGGTGATGTATCATTTCAGCACGGTGTATGATCTGAAGGCTGCTGTTTATGAGTATGCCGATAATTTTCATACAGAGTATATTCTCACGCCTGACGAAAGCATTGAAGACAGGTTCCTGTGCATAGGGATAAGGTATCTCAGGTTCGCATATGAGGAAAAGAAGCTCTTCCGCTTTATTTTTCAGTCCGGTCATTTTAAAAATGTGGGGCTGCATGAGCTTATAGACTCAGATTATACCGCGCCCGTTATGAAGCCCCTGTGTGAAAAGACAGGGCTGACGGAGGCTCAGGCCAAGGAGATATTCGGCTCGCTCTTTATCTGCGTTCACGGCGCTGCCGACCTGCTTGCAAACAATTCCTTTGACTATGACGAGGAGTATTTCAAAAGACTTCTGAAAAACACACTGAACGGACTTGTCATGGTCGCCAGATATGATATTAGATCAACAGATCAGATAAATGGAGGAGAGCAATATGGAAACTGTTGTTAAGATCAGCGGACTTGTGAAAAGCTATAAGGAGCTCACAGCCGTCAACGACCTCGACCTTGAGATCAAGGAGGGCGAGGTATTCGGACTGCTCGGACCTAACGGTTCGGGAAAGTCAACAACTATCAACTGTCTGCTGTCGCTGCTGGACTTTGACAAGGGCGACATCGAGATCTTCGGAAAGAAAATGACGCCGACTGCCTATGACATCAAAAAGGATATAGGTGTCATTATGCAGAACGTTGCGGTGTTTGAAGAGCTGACCGTATATGAGAATATAGACTACTTCTGCGGACTGTATGTGACAGACAAGGCTGCCAGAAAGCAGTATGTTGACGATGCGATAAAGTTCTCGGGGCTTGAAGAGTTTGTAAAGTTCAGGCCTAAAAAGCTCTCGGGAGGACTTCTGAGAAGACTTAACATCGCCTGCGGCATAGCTCACAAGCCAAAGCTCATCATTCTTGACGAGCCCACCGTTGCGGTAGACCCCCAGTCAAGAAACAAGATACTTGAGGGCATCATCGAGCTGAACAAAAACGGCGCCACTGTTATCTACACCTCTCACTATATGGAGGAAGTAGAGCAGATATGCTCGCGCATCGCCATAATAGACAAGGGCAGAAAGATCGCAGAGGGCACCAAGGAAGAGCTCAAAAAGATGGTAAAGAACACTGAGACTATCTCTATCCTTGCGTGTGAGATGGAGGAGAGCCTGCTCGGTGAGATAAATGCTCTGCCCCATGTGCTGGAGTCATCCTATGAGGACAAGAAGCTCGTCGTTCATTTCTCCGGCGGAAAGCACAATCTTCTCAGAGTGCTCGACTGCCTGCAGAAGCATGATGTCTCATTCGGAAGAGTTTACTCCGAGCTGCCCACCCTCAACGATGTATTCCTCGAGCTGACAGGAACGGCTCTGAGAGATTCGGAGGGCTGATATGTTCTTACATAATTTCAAGTACGAGCTCCTCAGCGGCATGAGAGTGAAAGAGGTAGTCATCTGGCTGATAATCTTTCCTATCGCGCTGGGTACCTGCTTCAAGGTGGCATTTTCGAGCGTTTATGAGAACACGATGGTCTTTGAGACCATAAACGTTGCCGTCGTTGAGGACACTGACGAGTTTTCGGCTCAGATGTTCAGAAAGGTGATCGGCGACGTTAAAATGGAAGACGAGCCGATGTTCAAGGCGAAATACACCACCAAAGAAAAGGCTCTGAAGCTTCTGGAAGACGATAAGGTGAGCGCCGTTATCTTTGAGGGCGACCCGTTTGAGGGCTCCGGCTTTAAGATGACGACCGCATCAAACGGCCTGAGGGCTACGATAGTGCAGTCGTTCCTCGATCAGTATTCTCACAATGCTGAGCTTTTGCTGACGGCTGTCTCGGACAGCGGCAGCGGCTCATATGAAGATATCATGAGCACGCTTTCAGCTGAGGTGAACAGCGTTGCCAAAAAGCAGATGACCCACGGCAACACCGATATGTACGTGCAGTACTTCTACAATCTGCTCGCTATGGTGGCGCTTTACGGCTCACTGTCGGGTCTGCATATTGCTATAGGCGGTCAGGCTAATCTGTCAGCTCTCGGTGCAAGAAGAAACGTCTCCCCTACCCCGAAGCTTATCCAGATAACGGCATCTCTCTGCGCAACATTCGTGCAGGAGGCCTTATGCACCGTCATTGCCGTGACGTATACCCGCTTCGTCCTCGGGATCGACTACGGAGACAGGCTGGGCTTTGTATATCTGGCAGCGTTCATAGGCGGCTGCCTCGGCGTATCGCTCGGCTTTATGGTCGGCTCTATCGGAAGAATGGGTATGGCTGCAAAGAATGCTATCTGCAACGCCGTATCACTGGGGCTTTGCTTTTTCAGCGGCCTTATGGACGGCGGCATGAAAGCCAAGGTCGAGCTCAGTGCACCGTGGTTCAACAGGGTCAATCCTGCCGCGCTTATCTCAGACAGTGTTTACTGCCTCAACGTTTATGAGGATATGTCGAGATACTGGGAAAAGATCGTGTCGATGATCGTTATCACGGTCATACTGACGCTTCTGGGATTTGTTATGACAAGGAGGCGCAGATATGCAAGTCTATAAACTGTTTTTGAAAGTTCTGAAAAAGCGGCTCCTGCCAGCGATACTGTTTACAGGCATCTTTATTCTTATCCTGTTCTCGATCTCGTCCTCAAGCTCTCAGACCGAGACCTATAAGCCTTCAGAGCTGCGCCTTGCGATATTTGATGAGGACAACACCGCGGCAAGCAAGCTCGCGGTAAAGTACATCTCAAAGGGCAACGAGATCGTAAAGCTTGAAAATGATGACGACAAGCTTTTAGATGCCCTTTACTACACCACTATCCACTATGCGATAACGGTGAATGAGGGCTTTGAACAAAAGCTCTCACGCGGGGAGACAGATGATCTGTTCACCGTAAGATACGTTCACGAGAACTACTCAAACGCCCTTGCCGACAGCAAGATGAACGAGTATGTCAAGACCGTTTCGGCTTATATAAAGACAGGTCAGGACATTGAGACTGCGTCAAAGTCAGCCGCTAAGACCCTCGCCGTTCACACGAAGGTCTCCTATCAGCAGGACACCAGATCATCAGAAGAGATGCTTTCGTTCTTCTTCCAGTATCTGCCCTACGTGCTGTTCTCGGCAGTGCTCTCATCACTGGGTCCTGTCCTCATCATACTCAACAAAAAAGAGGTCAAGGACAGAACACACTGCTCATCTATAAAGCCTTCTCAGGAAACACTGGGCAAGATACTCGGAGCCGTGACCTTTGTGTGCGCAGTCTGGGCGGTATTTATGATAGCAGGACTTTATAAATTCGGCTCGGCTTATACCGGCAAGGTCGGCTATGCGGTAGCGAACTCTGTAATATATGCTGCGTTTTCTGCCGGCTTGTCGATACTGGTTTCCGCTCTCGTTTCAAATGACAACGTCCTCAACGTCATCGTTCAGATCTTCGGTCTCGGTTCAAGCTTCCTGTGCGGCGTGTTCGTTCCGCAGGAGTTCCTGGGCTCCGGTGTTCTGACGGCTGCAAGAGTTCTGCCGGCATACTGGTATATCAGGGCGAACAACAGCATATTCAGCCTGTCAGATACAGTGTTTGACAAGGGCGAGATAATGATGTGCCTCGGTATAGAGATCGGTTTTGTTGCCGTTATCTTTGCAGCGGCGTTTATCGCGACGAAGCTTTCACGCAGAAAAGCATAGCAAAAGGCTCTGTTTGCAGAGCTGAAAGCACTGCTGCGGCGATTGTAAAATTTCTGTTAAGCCCTTGAAATAGGGGGATTTGTGTGTTAAAATCAAATAGTAATATCACGTAAACACTGTGACCAAGAGAGTAAGCTGACGTTATGCTCCCCAGAGAGATGCGCATTTTGCTGAAAGCGCATTGCTGCTTGTCATGCCGAAGTTCACTTGTGAGTGGCACTGCCGAAACAACAGTAAGCGGTGACGCAATGTCTGCGTTAAAGGCAGGGGAATGATGGTTCCTTGGTGGGTGGTAACAGAAACGCTGATACGGTTCTGTCCCGACAGGTTCGGGGCAGGACCTTTTTGTTAATTGAAAGGAAGGTCATAAGATGAAAGAAGAGCTCAAAAGCATCGAACAAAGAGCGCGCGAAGAGCTAGGCTCTGTAAAAGACGCAAAAATGCTCGAGGATTTCCGTATCCGCTTTTTAGGCAAAAAGGGCGAGATAACCGCGATACTCAAGCAGATGGGCAGGCTCTCTCCGGAGGAAAGGCCTGCAATGGGTCAGCTTGCAAACAAGATAAGAGAGAATATCGACTCGGCTCTCACAAAGAAAAAGGAGGAGCTGAAGGCTGCTGCCGAAAGCCAGCGCCTGAAGGCTGAAACGCTTGACATCACCCTGCCCGGCAAGGCATCAAAGATAGGAAGACCTCACCCCCTCAACGCAACACTTGAGGACATCGAAGAGGTGTTCCTCGGCATGGGCTTCGATATCGTTGACGGACCTGAGGTGGAGAAGGACTATTACTGCTTCGAGGCTCTCAATATGCCGAAGCATCACCCTGCAAGAGACACTCAGGACACCTTCTATATAAATGAGAACGTTCTGCTCAGAACGCAGACATCGTCCGTTCAGATAAGAGTTATGGAGAAGAAAAAGCCCCCGATCAGGATAATCTCTCCCGGAAGAGTTTACCGCTCCGATACGGTGGACGCTACGCACTCTCCCCTCTTCCACCAGATAGAGGGTCTCGTTATCGACAAGGGCATCACTATGGCTGACCTTAAAGGAACGCTGGAGCTTCTGATGAAGAGACTTTACGGCGAAGAGGCAAAGGTACGCTTCCGTCCTCATCACTTCCCTTACACTGAGCCTTCCGCTGAGGTAGACCTTATGTGCTTCAACTGCCACGGCAAGGGCTGCTCAATGTGCAAGCAGGAGGGCTGGGTCGAGCTGCTGGGCTCCGGCATGGTACACCCGAAGGTGCTCGCTGACTGCGGCATCGACCCTGAGGTATACAGCGGCTTTGCATTCGGTATCGGCCTTGAGCGTATCACTATGGGACGCTACAGCATCAACGATATGAGACTGCTGTATGAGAACGATATGAGATTCTTGGAACAGTTCTGAGGGTGCTAATCGGAGGTAATTATGGAAGATAAGAAGAAGAAATCTATACAGACGTTAGTTGATACCACTATCAAAGGATTTGCACATGGTCTGTCTCGTAGATACGAGCTAGAGCTCGATAAAGACACTGGTGTAATCAACATGAAGAAAAATAATTGTTTCATGGCTGAACTGGGCGACGAATTCATGTTCTATTCTGCTTTTGTAAGAAGCTTTGATAGTAGTTTTGGAAATGTTCTTGAAGATCTTGGTAATGGTATAGCTAAACTAACCTATGAAGTTAGAGGTAATATTGATTCATTTATTTTACCTGATCAAACACAAAGAATCGCTTCAATTCTCGATAGTTATGTAGACCACACTTCTAAGCCTTCTACCGATCATTATTCAAATTTCGATGTGATATATCCTAAAAACACAATTAGTTTTGAACGTTCTCATGTTACAGACAACTATTTTTTCAATAAGGAAAATAATGAGCACTATCTTATTGAATTAAAAGCTTCTGGTGATTTAGATAATAAAAAAGCGAGAGCTGAAAAATCAGCACTGTTAGAAGAGTATTTTCTTTTAAAAAATAAACTTAAAGATGATAAAACTGCTAAAGTTTTTATATTCTTTGCAACTGCTTATAACAAGTTCGGAGAAGGCAACGAATGGAAACAAGAAAGAGTAAGACAATTCTTCTCAAAAAACGAGCTTTTGATTGGAAAAGACTACTGGAATTTCGTTTGTGGCGAAGAAGACGGATTTGATGTAGTTTTTGCACAGTACAAGCTATCAGCGGAGCATATTAAATCGGCTTTACGTACCATAAAAGGAATGTATTTTGATGATTGATGTAAATAAGATAAATAATTATGCGTTGTATCTCGGAGACTATTTGCAGGTTATAAAGGAAATTCCGGATTCTTCCATAGATTTGATACTTACTGATCCTCCTTATAATTTGGCTCAGTATAGTACCGGCAACTTAAAATTTGATTGGAGAGCCGACCGAAATAATGATGTTGCTGAATGGGATTTAGTTGACCTCGATCCTAATAATCTTGTTGATGAATTCAAACGTATTCTAAAACCTAAGGGTAATATTTTTGTGTTTTGTTCTTACAATTTAATTGGTGAATACCATAAAGCTTTTGATCCTGTGTTTGATACCTTTCAATTTATGGTATGGCACAAAACAAATCCCGTCCCAAATTTTAGAAAAACTTCATTTCTTAACAGTTGTGAGTTAATAATCGCTTGTTGGAATAAAGGTCATACATGGAATTTTACAAATCAAAAGGATATGCATAATTTTGTTGAATGTGGTATTTGTATGGGAAACGAACGAATAAAAGACTCTTCCGGAAAGAACTTGCACCCCACACAAAAACCTATATCAATTCTAAAAAAAATAATCTCTATAGCATCTAACGAAAATGATTTGATCCTAGATTGTTTTAATGGTGTTGGAAGTACTGGTGAAGCAGCTCTAAGATTAAATAGAAGATATATCGGAATAGAGATTGAAAAACAGTATGTAGAAGTGTCAAAGAAAAGATTAGACAACCTTAAGAAATTAGGAGGTAGTATAGATGGATCTTTCAATGAGATGGCTCGCAGACTACGTTGACTGCGATATGCCTATAAAGGATTTTGTTTCGGGTCTGACACTCTCGGGCTCTAAGGTCGAGTGCTACAGCGAGGAGGGCGATTACCTCTCGAACGTTGTTGTCGGACAGGTAAAGGAGATAGAGCGCCACCCCGATTCTGACCATATGTTCACAACTCAGATAGACGTCGGCGAGGACGAGCTCGTTCAGATAGTTACGGGTGCGCAGAATGTTAAGAAGGGCGACTTTGTGCCCGTTGCAAAGCACAAGTCAACTGTCCTGCACGAGGGCAAGCCCGTCAAGATCACAAAGGGCAAGCTCAGGGGCGTTGCTTCAAACGGTATGCTCTGCTCGCTCGAAGAGCTGGGTCTCACAACGCATGACTTCCCCTACGCTATCGAGGACGGTATCTTCATTCTCGGTGATGACTGCGACAGAACTATAGGCCTTGATATAAGAAAGGCTATAGGCTTTGATGACACCTGTGTTGAGTTTGAGATAACCTCTAACCGCCCCGACTGTATGTCGGTCATCGGCCTTGCAAGAGAGACAGCCGCAACCTTCAACACAGAGCTCAGGGTAAACAAGCCCGAATATAAGGGCGTCAAGGGCAATATCCACGATATGCTCAGCGTTAAGATACACAACACCGACCTCTGCAAGAGATACATCGGTGCGATAGTCAAAAACGTCAGGATCGAGCCCTCTCCCCGCTGGATGAGAGAAAGGCTCAGAGCTTCCGGTGTGCGCCCTATCAATAACTTTGTTGACATCACAAACTACGTTATGCTCGAATACGGCAGACCTATGCACGCATTTGACCTCAGATACGTTGAGGGCGGACAGATAAATGTAAGAAATGCGGCACAGGGCGAGAAGATCACCACCCTTGACGGCGTTGAGCGCGAGCTCTCCCCTGAGATGCTCGTTATCGCAGACGCTAAAAAGCCGGTCGCAGTTGCAGGCGTAATGGGCGGCGAGTACAGCGGTATAATGGAAGACACCACAACCGTTGTGTTTGAGTCTGCCTGCTTTGACGGTGCATCAGTAAGAACTACCGCAAAGAAGCTCGGTATGAGAACTGACGCATCATCAAGATACGAAAAGGGTCTTGACCCGCATGAGTGCTACGAGGCACTTATGAGAGCCTGCCAGCTGGTTGAAGAGCTCGGCGCAGGTGAGGTGCTCACTGAGTATATCGACGAGAACTATCAGAGCGAGGAGCCTGCAAGCGCAGAGTTCTCTGCTGATTGGATAAACAACTTCCTCGGCACAGACATACCCGAGGCCGAGATGATCGAGTATCTCAACAGGCTCGGCTTCAAGGTAGAGAATGGAAGAGCTTATGCCCCCTGGTTCAGGATAGATATCGGCGTCAAGGCTGATATCGCTGAGGAGGTCGCAAGGCTTTACGGCTACAACAGGATACCTGACACTATCATCAACGGCGTTGCAGAGGCAAAGCTGACAGACTCACAGAAGTTTGACCGTGAGCTGAGAAGAGCTATGATAGCTATGGGTCTCAATGAGATATCTACGTTCTCGTTCATCTCACCCAAGTATCTTGACAAGATAGCTCTCCCTGAGGACAGCAAGCTCAGGAATGCAGTCAGGATAATGAACCCTCTCGGTGAGGACACAAGCATAATGAGAACTACTATACTTCCGTCTCTGATGGAGGTCCTTTCAAGAAACAACAGCTACAGAAATCCCGAGTGCTATGTTTTTGAGCTCGGAAACGAGTATATACCCGTTGAGGGCGAGGAGCTGCCTGTTGAGCCTTCAAGGCTTGCTTTCGGCTTCTATGATACTCAGAACGATGCAGACTTCTTTGACCTGAAGGGCATTGCCGAGGGCGTGCTCGATAAGCTCGGCGCTGCAAATGTTGAGTTTGAAAGGCCGTCAGCTGACTGCCTTTTTGAAGAAGCTGCTTCGCTCCACCCCGGCAGGAGCGCTGTGATACTCGTCGGCGGTGAGCAGATAGGCATTATCGGTGAGGTACACCCGAAGGTGCTCGAAAACTACGGCATAGCTTCAAGAGCATATGCAGGAAAGATAAACGTTCCCGAGCTCAGAGCTCTTTGCAGCACACAGAAGATCTACAAGCCGCTGCCCAAGTTCCCGGCAGCCACAAGAGATATCTCTGTTGTCTGCGATGACAGTGTTCCTGTGGCAGAGCTTGAAAAGGCTATCAAAAAGGCTGTAGGCTCGATACTTGAAAAGGTGACGCTGTTTGACGTTTACAAGGGCGAGCAGATAGAAACAGGCAAAAAATCAGTTTCGTTCTCGATATCTATGAGATCGCACGATGCAACTCTTACCGATGAGCAGGCTGATAAGGCAATGAACAAGGTAACGGAGGCGCTCTCCAATCTGGGTGCAGAAAGAAGAGCGTAAAAAATCGTACTTGAAAATTGTGCAGAATGTCTAAAATTTTTATTTACCCCTTGTTATTTCGGATAAAATGCGTTATACTAAGGCTAGAGGCGTTCGCGCTGACATAAAACTAAACAAAGAATCATACAATTGAAGCAGAGGACTAGCCTTCGGGCTGTCTCTCACTTCAACTTCTAAAAGGGGCTTGATACTATGTACGAACAGACAATGGAATTTTCTGTCCAGAAGGACAAGGAAGCAGAGCTCAAGAAGAATCTGACTGTTATCTATGATGCTCTGAAAGAAAAGGGCTACAATCCTATAAATCAGATAGTCGGTTATATACTGTCGGAGGACCCGACATACATAACCACCTACAACAACGCCAGAAGTCTCATCAGGCACATTGACCGTGACGAGCTGCTGCAGGCGCTTGTAAAGGCATATCTTGAATCCTGATATTCACTCCCCTGCCGCTCCGGCAGGGGATTTTTTTGAATAAGCTTTATCTTTCGGGAGATACTATTCCCGAAAGAGAGGTATTTTTATGAAAAAACAAGCAATTGCAGCTATTGCAGCGGCGGCAGCTTTGCTGAGCGGCTGCGGAGAAGCCCTCAGGGGCGACGACCTTTCGCAGGCCGTGGTAGAGGAGCTTAAAGCTGAAACTTCTGACCTGAACGGGCTCTCTCACGAGAAGATAGGCTACGGCCAGGGCGTTGAGACCGATGAGTATAACTGCCCCGTCGGCGCGGTGAATGCACAGGATCAGTACGGCGAGCTGGGGCTCATAGCTCTCGGCAATGATGACAAGATAAGGCTGACCTTCGATCAGGGCTACGAAAACGGCTACACCGCCAGAATACTTGATACCCTGAAGGAAAAGGGCGTCAAGGCTACGTTTTTCGTAGTTCAGGATTACGCCGAAAAAAACCCTGAGCTTGTGCAGAGAATGATCGATGAGGGGCATACCATAGGCAACCATTCGGTTAACCACCTTTCAATGCCTGAGCTTGATTATGACACCTGCCGCAAGGAGATACTGGGGTTTCATCAGTATATGCTTGACAATTACGACTATAAGATGACACTGTTCCGACCGCCTATGGGAGAGTTTTCGGAGTACTCTCTGGCGGTGGCTAAGGAGTGCGGCTATAAGACCGAGGTGTGGAGCTTTGCCTATGCCGACTGGGATACAAACGCTCAGCCCGACCCCGATGAGGCACTTGATAAGATAGTGTCGGCGGCGCACCCGGGAGCGATCTACCTTCTGCACAGCGTTTCAAAGACGAATGCTGACATTCTCGGACAGGTGATAGACGGCATAAGAGCAGAGGGTTTTGAATTCAGATGAACCCTTGGCAGGAGGCAGAAAATGTCTCCTGCTTTTGCTTTGTGTGCTTATTGTGATAAGACAGATACATTTTTATTACATTTGTACAATTATGCACGTTTTCAGACGCTAAATTGTAACCTTAAAACTGTTGACATTTTGTTAAATGTGTGTTATATTTTATCTGTAAAGCCATAAATTCTGTGGCTGGTATACGTATATAATTATGAAGGCAAAAACGCAGCCTTCAGTTGGTTGAAGTAAATGAATGTTCTGAGTGATATTCACGAGTACAGTAAGGAGGAATACATATGGTAAAGACCAAGGTTTTGACACCCGTACTTGCCGGAATTCTCGGAGTTTCGGTTGCCGGCTCTGCTGTCGGATATGTGCTTGTCAATAAGGACGGCGACAGTGATAAAGACGGTTCAAAGGCTAAGAGCAAGACCACAGTTGTAAGCCCCGTTGACAAGATCTCTGACGGCGGCGGACTTGTTCCTGGATTTTCAGGTGCCAATGCAGAGGAGACTATCGAGAATGCTGAGGCTGCTATAAAGGGCGAACTCGATTTTGCATATGATGCTAAGATGAAGCTTACTTTCGGAAGCCAGTTCAGCGAGCTTGCAGGAACTGATATCGGAAGCATCGGCATCTCCACAAGCACCAAGCAGAAGGGCGACCAGGCTGCTGCTGATTTCTCGGTAAGCTATAATGATAATGATGTTGTTTCGCTCAACACTGTTTATGACAGACCCTCTAACAACGTATATCTCCAGATACCTCAGCTTTCTGACGATTATCTGATGATGAACGTTGATGATTTCATGGAGGAGGTAGGCTCTCAGTTTGATGCTTATTCTCAGGAATACGGCATTGATGAGCTGCTGCAGTCAGGCGAGGCTCTGGACTTCGATGAGGAGGCTATCGCAGAGGATATGCAGGGCTACATAGATGCATTCATTGACGCTACTCCCGATCCTAAGGACGGAGAGGACGTAAGCGGCGATGTTGAAGGCTATGACTACACCTACACTACCAAGACCTACACCATTACCGGCGATGATATGTACAACATGATGAAGGCTGTTGTTGACAGAGCTAAGACCGACACACTCCTTTCCGATATGTACGATCAGGTCGGAGGTGCAGATCAGCTCGGCAAATCTTATTCTGAGTTTATCGATCTGTATGCCGGCGAGCTTGAAGAGCTCGACGGTGTAACCGAGTCTATCACCTTTGATATTTACTACAATCAAGATATCCCTGCAGGCGTAAGCTTTGAGAAGGACGGCGCTAAGTTTGAGCTCAAGACGGTTCTCACCGAAGCTGTAACTGCTGTTGATATGGAGTTCTCTGCTGACGGTCAGGGTATGTATCTCAACGGCTCCGCTGAGACAGACGGCGATACCACAAACGGTTCGTTCTCATTCACATCGAATATCGACGATCAGGATATCGAGGTCAAGTACACACTTACAAACGTCACCGACAACAGCGGCTCTGTCAGGGTAGATGCAAGCTATGACGACGGTTACGATCCTGTATCCGGCTGGACTGAGGTAATTCTCTCCTCCAGCGATGATTCGCTTGATCTTACTGTTGATGTTGGTCTCAACGGTGAAGAGCTTGTAACTCTTACATTTGAGGGCAGCAAGACCGAGGCATCTGACATCACTGTTCCTTCCGGCACAGTTTACGACATCAGTGACGAGAACGCACTTGAGGATTACCTCGGAAACTGCGACACAGAGACCTTCCTTGCTAACTTCAAGTCCATAATCGGCGACGAGCTTTATGACGCTCTGTTCTCAACTCAGTATGATGATGACGACTGGGATTACGACGATGACTGGGATTACGACGATGACTGGGATTACGACGATGACTGGGATTACGATGACTGGGACGATGATTACGGCGACGACGTTGAGACAACAACTCTTGATGACGCCTGATATCCGGATAAACCAATAATGAAAGAGCCGTGGGTTTTATCCTGCGGCTCTGTTTTTATGCTGATTACTATACTTGTGTGATACGCCCCGAATAAGTTTTGGCTTTCAATAAGCTTTACGCCCTGCCAGAGGGCTTTCCGGTCGCCCTCCGGACACCTTCGGGTAATTAATTTAAAAATAGATCAAGTTATTCAAAAGAGCCGCAGGATCTAAACTGCGGCTCTGTTTTTATCTATTAAACATTGAAGCGGAAAAGAACAATGTCTCCGTCCTGCATTACGTAATCCTTGCCTTCAAGACGAACAAGACCTTTTTCCTTGGCGGCTGCCATTGAACCGCACGACATCAGGTCGTCAAAGGATACTACTTCGGCTCTGATAAAGCCCTTTTCAAAATCGGTATGTATCTTTCCTGCTGCCTGCGGAGCCTTTGTGCCCTTGGTTATCGTCCATGCCCTTACCTCAGGCTCACCGGCGGTAAGATAGGATATAAGACCCAGAAGCGAATAGCCCTCCTTGATTATCCTGTTAAGACCTGAGGTCTCCAGCCCGAGGTCTGAGAGGAACATTTCTTTGTCCTCATCGTCCATATCGGAGATCTCAGCTTCTATCTGCGCACAGATCGGGAACACTGCCGAGCCCTCAGCCTTTGCGTGCTCTGCGACTTTGATATAGTTTTCACAGGTGTCGATGTTGTTTTTGAAGTCGTCCTCACAAAGGTTAGCAGCATAGATCACAGGCTTCAGCGACAGGAGAGGTGTCTCTTTAAGTGCAGCTCTTTCCTCGTCAGTCATCTCAAAGCCGCGGGCAGGCTTGCCCTCCTCGAGCCATGCTTTGAGCCGCTCTAAGAAATCCACCTCGGCCGCAAGAGACTTGTCTCCCTTCATCGCCTTTTTGGTGCGGTCAAGCTTTCTCTCGATGATCTCAACGTCAGAGAACACAAGCTCCAGATCTATCGTTTCGATATCTCTTATCGGGTCTATAGAGCCGTCAACGTGAACTATATTATCGTCCTCAAAGCACCTTACAACGTGAACTATCGCATCGACCTCACGTATATTTGCAAGAAACTTGTTGCCAAGGCCCTCACCCTTTGAGGCACCTTTGACAAGGCCTGCTATATCGACAAATTCAAGCGTCGCAGGGGTGAACTTTACAGGGTGATACATATCGGCAAGCTTGTCAAGTCTCTCATCAGGGACAGACACGATGCCGACGTTAGGCTCGATAGTGCAGAACGGATAGTTTGCCGACTCCGCGCCTGCATTGGTGAGCGCATTAAAAAGTGTTGACTTTCCGACGTTCGGAAGTCCTACCATACCTAATTTCATACAGATTTCTACCTTTCATTTATATTGGACCGTAAAAGGTCATTCTACTGATTTTAAGCTCTCGACCATATCAATGCGCCTGAGCTTGAAGTGAAGTATAACATTCACAAGAAACGTAAACACGGCCGTAAGCAGAGCTCCCAGTGCATATGCCCACCAGACAAGCTTTCTGTTGAACATAACGACATCGACCTCTGATGTGAGAACGACAAAGCGGTGAAGCACTATCCCGACAGCAAAGCCGAGAAGTATACCGATAACTGCCGAGATGATATTCTCACGGTAGATATAGGCCGAGGTCTCGCCGTCAAAAAAGCCCAGCACCTTGACGGTCGCTATCTCACGCCGTCTCTCGGTCATATTTATGTTCGCAAGATTATACAGCACGATAAACGCAAGCCCGCCCGCACAGACGATGAGCAGTATGACCACTGCGTCAAGGCTGTCAACTGAATTGAGGAAGCCCTTGCTTGAATCGCTCTTGTAGGTCAGGCCGTAGAACATTTCGTCCTCAGTGAGCTTTTGCTTGAAGGCGTCCTCGCTTATGCCCTTTCGCAGCGCTGCGAATGCCGCATTGTAGACCGGCCTTTCACCGTAAAGCCTCTCATAGGTCGCAGGAGTTATATATACATAGTGAAGAGCATAGTTTTTTGAGATATCGGCTATCTCGATGCTTACGTCTTTATAGCCTGTGCGTTTGAGGGTTATCTCATCGCCCTTTTCAAGGCCGCAGAGGTCTGCAAGCTTCTCTGTGATGATAGCCTTGTCCGGAACTAAAGACAGATCATTTTCATTTTCCGCTGAACGAAGTGCCACAAACCCGTCAAGGCCGTCCTCTTCCTTAGGGGTTATGAGAGAGACGCTGAGCGTGTCCTTATCTGCAATAACGTCACACGATGCCTGCATAAACATCGATGTGCGCTCCAGCTCCTCGATAGACGAGAGGTTCTCTGAAAGGGCTGCCTCGTCAAAATCAGCCGTATTCAGGGTGATTATACCGTCATAGAGGAACACGTCCTTAAACTGCATATCGGCAATGGTCTTGATCGAGTATTTAAGCCCGAAGCCCGTGATTATCAGAGCAGTACACCCAGCAATGCCTGCCAGCGTCATAAAGAACCGTTTTTTATACCTCAGCAGATTTCTGACCGTCACCTTTGCGAGAAAGCCGAGCCTGTTCCATATGAACGGCACCCTTTCAAGGAGCACTCTCCTGCCGGCCTTAGGGGGCTTAGGTCTCATCAGCTGTGCAGGCTGAGTTCTCAGCTCCAGATAACAGGTCCAGCCGGCAGCCGCACATACGCACGCCACCGACACCACCATGCACCAGAACATATACATAGGCCGAAACGGGGTCGCTATCTCGGGGATATTATACATTATCTTATAGCAGGTATAGATTATCCTCGGGAACACTACAAGACCGATACTCACGCCGACGGCACAGCCAAGCACTGCTGCGAGAGAGCAGTATACAAGATACTTTGAAGCTATTTTAAAGCCGCCGTAGCCCAGCGCCTTGTAGGTGCCTATCGTTGTGCGCTGCTCCTCTACCATTCTGGTCATCGTCGTCAGGCATACAAGCGCCGCAACTACGATAAAGAACACCGGAAACACTCTTGATATGGAATCTATCTTCATTGCATCGCCCTTGAAGGCGTTGTAATCGGTGCTTGCCTCAAAGCGGTCAAAGTGGTAGATATCATGCCTGCTGAACCCGGCAAGGTCAGCCTTTGACTGTTCAAGCTGCGTCTGTGCATCTGC
>CACXFU010000160.1 GCA_902767035.1 uncultured Ruminococcus sp. | reverse complement strand
TTCGCTCCGCTGCTCTTAAATTCCATAATGATGATATTCTACCTTGTGCTGATGCTGAGACAGAGCCTTCTGCTGACGGCTATCGGCCTCAGCACGCTGGTACTCAATATCTTCGTGTCGCGCATAATTTCCGAAAAGCGCGTGAACATCACAAGAGTACAGCAGCGCGACATCGCAAAGCTAGGCGCCACCACCGTTGCAGGCGTTGAGATGATCGAGACGATAAAGGCCAGCGGTGCCGAAAACGGCTTCTTCCAGAAGTGGGCAGGCTATCAGGCATCTGTTAATTCACAGGAAGTCAAGTCCGCAAAGATGAACAGCTACCTCGGAATGATACCGACGTTTCTCTCAGTAGTTGCCGACTATGCCGTTATGGTCATGGGCATCTGGTTCATTATGCAGGGAGAATTCACCCTCGGTGCATTGCAGATGTTTCAGGGCTTTCTTGGTGCATTCATGGCCCCGGCTATGACCATTGTTTCCGCAGGACAGACCATTCAGGAAATGCGCACACAGATGGAGCGCGTAGAGGACGTTATGCAGTACCCCGACGACCCCAACACAAGGGAAAATGCAGGCACCGATGAGAAGCTTAAAAAGCTTAAAGGAAACGTGGAGCTTAAAAACATAAGCTTCGGCTACTCAAAGCTTTCAGATCCGCTGATAGAGGATTTTTCAATGAACATAAAGCCCGGCGGACGTGTCGCTTTCGTCGGCACATCGGGCTGCGGAAAGAGCACACTTTCAAAGCTTATCTCGGGACTTTACGACCCTTGGAGCGGCGAGATACTCTTTGACGGCAAACCCAGACAGGAGCACGCGCGCTCCGTTATGACAGGCTCTATCGCCGTTGTCGATCAGGACATAACCATCTTCGAGGGAACGATAGCCGATAACATCAAAATGTGGGACGAGTCGATCCAGGACTTTGAGATGATTCTTGCTGCCCGTGACGCACAGCTCCACGATGATATAATGGCCCGTGAGGGCGGCTATGAATGTAAGCTCACCGAGGGCGGCAAAGACCTTTCCGGCGGTCAGCGCCAGAGAATGGAGATAGCCCGTGTTCTTGCGCAGGATCCGTCTATCATCATACTTGACGAAGCAACTTCGGCGCTTGATGCCAAGACCGAATACGAAGTCGTAAAAGCGATAAAGGACAGGGGCATCACCTGTATAGTTATAGCGCACAGACTGTCAACTATCCGCGACTGTGACGAGATAATCGTGCTTGAGCATGGCAAGGTAGTCGAGCGCGGAACTCACGATGAGCTAATTAAGCTGGGCGGGGCATATACAGACCTCGTCACCAATGAATAGGGGGTGAAGGACTTTGGGTTGGTTTGAAAAACAGATCAAGCAGCGCTCAGACCTCGATCAGCAGATGTTCGAGGAGTCCTTCTTCCGTGTGGCCGGTGTAGTTCTCGGCGAACGCAGCGCCACAAAGATAAGCGACGAGCACATCATCACAAAACAGGCAATAGATGAGATACTTAAATACTACCACTTCAAGCCTGTTGAGCTGCCAAAGAGCATAAAAACACATGAGGATCAGCTGGACTACTGTCTGCGTCCCCACGGGCTTATGAAGCGCCAGGTGATACTCGAGGAAAACTGGTGGAAGGACGCCTTCGGCCCGATACTCGCCTACACTAAGGACGGAGGCGAGCCTGTGGCACTTCTTCCGCAGAGATTTGCAGGGTACAGCTTCACCGACAGAGAGACAGGCAAAAAAGTAAAACTGAACAAGAAAACTACAGAGCTTTTCGAGCGTGAGGCCTACTGCTTCTACAAGCCGTTCCCGCAGAGAAAGCTCGGCATTCCCGATCTTATGATCTATATGAAAAACTGCCTGAGCGTCAACGACATCGCGATCATCGCGATATCGACCTTAGCTGTCACAGGCGTCGGAATGCTGATGCCGCGCATAACAAAGGCTCTCACGGGTCCCGTTATCTCAAGCGGCAGCAAGAGCGTACTGATCGGGATCGCTATCTGTATGCTCTGCACGGCAATAGCCTCTCAGCTGATAGGCTCTGTAAACTCCATGCTCAACAGTCGGGTGCAGACCAAGACCACTCTCGGCGTGCAGGCGGCAATGATGATGAGGGTAATGAGCCTGCCTGCGAACTTCTTCCGCAAGTACAGCTCGGGCGAGCTCACAAGCCGCTCACAATCGGTAAACCAGCTCTGCTCACTGATACTCGGAATGGTAGTCAGCACAGGTCTTACCTCTCTGACTTCCCTGCTGTACATCACGCAGATATTCAGCTTTGCGCCGTCACTGGTGGTGCCTTCACTGCTGGTAATTCTTATCACTGTCGTTTTCACCACGGTGTCCTCGGTCGTACAGATACGCATAAGCAAAAAAGAGATGGAGCAAGGAGCAAAGGAATCAGGTATCTCCTATGCCATGATAAGCGGCGTTCAGAAGATAAAGCTTTCCGGTGCGGAAAAGCGCTTTTTCGCAAGGTGGCTCAACATCTATTCCGAGGGTGCGGAGCTTGTTTACGCGCCGCCTATGTTTATAAAGATAAACGCCGTCATTACCACGGCGATAAGTCTTATATCAAACATCGTGCTCTACTACCTCGCTGTAAAGAGCAACATCGACCAGTCGAGCTACTTTGCGTTCACCGCGGCTTACGGCGGAGTAATGGGCGCGTTCACGGCAATGGCAGGAATGGCGCTGTCCATAGGTCAGATAAAGCCTATCCTAGATATGGCGGAGCCTTTCCTGAAAGCAGAACCCGAGACCGCCGACAACAAGGAGATCGTCACCAGGCTCTCGGGCGGGATAGAGCTCAATAACGTCTACTTCCGCTACAGTGAGAACAGCCCCTATGTTGTGAACAATATGTCGCTGAAAATAAAACCGGGCGAGTACGTTGCCATAGTTGGCAAGACCGGCTGCGGAAAGTCAACCCTCATGCGACTGCTTTTAGGCTTTGAAAAGCCTGAAAAAGGTGCTATATACTATGACGGCAAGGACCTTAACCGCCTAGACCTAGGCTCACTCAGGCGAAATATCGGCTCAGTCATACAGTCGGGAGGACTTTTTCAGGGAGACATTTTCTCAAACATCATAATCACAGCTCCGCACCTCACCCTTGACGAAGCGTGGGAAGCTGCCGAGATAGCAGGGATAGCCGACGATATCCGCGCCATGCCTATGGGTATGCAGACCCTGATTTCAGAGGGGCAGGGCGGGATCTCCGGCGGCCAGAAGCAGCGGCTTATGATAGCAAGAGCCGTCGCCCCGAAGCCGAAGATACTTATGTTTGACGAGGCAACATCTGCCCTTGATAACAAGACCCAGAAGCAGGTCAGCGAAGCCCTTGACGGCATGGGCTGCACAAGGATAGTCATCGCTCACAGGCTCTCGACCATTCGCCACTGCGACAGGATACTCGTCCTGGACGGCGGTTCTGTTATCGAAGAGGGTACATATGAAGAGCTTATCGCTCAGAACGGATATTTTGCCGGACTTGTCGAAAGACAGCGGCTGGATATAGGTCAATAAAAAATTTTAAAGGAGGATATTGACATGAAAGAAGTAAACGAGAACATCATAGACACCGAGCTGGAGCTGGACGACCTCAGTGAGGTCAACGGCGGTCTGGTGAACAATATTCCCGCGCGTGCAAGCGGAGGTGTTGTTGCCTACTGCAAAAGCTGCGGCAAGCAGCTTAAGGATCTGGGACCAAGAAGAATAATGGGCGGAACTACGAACATGTTTATCTGCACCAACACAAAATGCAAGGAGTATAACAAGGAAAAGACTAACCTTGAGGTGAAGTTTTAAATGATACTGTACATTAACAGCTGTGTCCGCAGCGATTCGAGAACTGACCGCCTTGCACGGGCAGTTCTCGACAAAATGGGCAAATACACTGAGCTTTATCTGCCGGATGAAGACATAAAACCTCTTACTGAGGAAACGCTCGGGCAGCGCACGGAGCTGCTCGCGGACAATGATCTGAACGACCCTGTGTTTTACTATGCGCACCAGTTTGCAAATGCTGAAAAAATAGTTATCTCAGCTCCCTTCTGGGACGGCTCTTTCCCTTCGCTGCTGAAGGTGTACATCGAGAACATTTACGCCGTAGGTATAGTTTCGCGATATGACGAAAAGGGTATGCCCGTGGGAATGTGCAAGGCACAGGAGCTTGTTTACGTCACAACGGCCGGAGGCAGGTATATCCCCGATTTCAGTTATGATTATATCAAAGCTATTGCCGAAAACTATTTCGGCATAAAAAGCACGCGTCTCGTTATGGCTGAGATGCTCGACATCGTGGGCTTTGACGCAGAGAAGATCTTGCAGGAAGCGATAGCAGGTATCTGAAAAGGGGTGACACAGATGGACAACGTTATAAAGCTCTCAGGCAGGATAGATGCCTCAAACGCCGCCGAGTGGGAGAAGAGCATATTTGAGCAGCTCGGCGAAAAAGGTGAAACAGTCTTTGATGCATCGGACCTTGATTACATCTCCAGCGCAGGGCTCCGGGTGCTGATGAAGGTGATAAAGAGGTCAGACGGCGGAGTAAAGGTCATAAACGTCTCAACTGAGGTCTACGACATTTT